>CAKVON010000007.1 GCA_934792625.1 uncultured Atopobiaceae bacterium | reverse complement strand
GGTCATCCTGGCGGGCGTGGCCTGCATGGCACTTCTCACCAAGCTCCTGGGCGCCAACTCCGCTCGGTTCTTCATCGCGCAGCAGAAGGAGCTCGGCGTGGTCGAGGGCCACATCGAGGAGGTCATGGGCGGCCAGAAGGTCGTCAAGGCCTTCTGCCACGAGCGTGCCGCCGAGGCCGACTTCGACGAGCGTAACGAGAAGCTCTTCGAGGTGTCCCAGAAGGCAAACATGTACTCCAACATCCTCATGCCGATCCTGATGAACCTGGGCAACCTTCTCTATGTCCTGGTCGCCCTGGCCGGCGGCGTCTTCCTGGCCGTGGGCGTGCCCAACCTCAGCGTGTCCGGCCTGCCGCTGACCATCGCCGTGGTCGTGCCGTTCCTCAACATGACCAAGCAGTTCTGCGGCCAGATCGGACAGATCTCCATGCAGATCAACGCCGTGGTCATGGGCCTTGCCGGCGCCGAGCGCATCTTCGAGCTGCTGGACGAGGAGCCCGAGCAGGACGAGGGCTACGTCACGCTGGTCAACGCGGGGCGCGATGCCGACGGCAACGTCTGCGAGAGCCGCGAGCGCACCGGCGAGTGGGCATGGAGGCACCCGCATCACGACGGCACAACCACCTACGTCCCGCTTCGCGGCGACGTGCGCATGGAGCACGTGGACTTTGGCTACACCCCCGACCACGAGGTCCTGCACGACGTGAGCGTCTACGCGAAGCCCGGCCAGAAGGTCGCCTTCGTCGGCGCGACGGGCGCGGGCAAGACCACGATCACCAACCTGATCAACCGCTTCTACGACATCGCCGACGGCAAGATCCGCTACGACGGCATCAACGTCAACAAGATCCGAAAGGGCGACCTGCGTCGCTCGCTCGGAGTGGTCCTGCAGGACGTGAACCTGTTCACGGGCACCGTGATGGACAACATCCGCTACGGCAACCTCCACGCCACGGACGCCGAGTGCGTCGCGGCGGCCAGGCTCGCGGGTGCCAACGACTTCATCGAGCGCCTGCCGGACGGCTACGAGACCCTGCTCACGGGCAATGGCTCGCAGCTGTCCCAGGGTCAGCGCCAGCTGATCTCCATCGCTCGCGCCGCAGTGGCCGACCCGCCCGCGATGATCCTGGACGAGGCCACGAGCTCGATCGACACGCGCACCGAGGCCATCGTCCAGCGCGGCATGGATGCCCTGATGGCGGGCCGCACGACGTTCGTCATCGCGCACCGCCTGTCGACGGTCCGCAACTCCGACGTGATCATCTGCCTGGACCACGGCCGCATCATCGAGCGCGGCACCCACGACGAGCTGATTGCCAAGAGGGGCTACTACTACCAGCTCTACACCGGCGCCTTCGAGCTCGAGTAGGGTCGGCCAGCCCGCGGCTGCGAGCTAGTGGCTACGGGCTGGCTACGGACCGCTGGCCAGTGGCCAGAGGCGGCACGACAGCACTTCTCGGCAGGCGATGAGAGCCTGCTTGCGCCCCGCGTATCCACCTGGGTACGCGGGGCTTTTCGTGCCGCATCGTGGTTGCGGGCGGCTTGCAAATAATGGGCGGTTTACTGTTCGCTGCGGCGGCCACTGGCAGGTGTTTTGCAGCCATAAGGTACTGCTGCGCAAATTTCGGTCGGATTACTGTCTTTTGGCCGTCTTTTTCGAGCCCAAAAACACAGTAAACCGTCCGTAATTCGCAACAGGCCGATCCGAGATGGCAAGAAATAACGACGACGTTACAAAACTGCAGGTAGACGAGCCGCACGAAAACCCAGTCAACTGCGGGACAGTAGGGCAAACACAGTAAACCGTCTATTTTTGCACGCAAAGACAGTAAACCCGCCTTTTTCGCACGAACGCGGCCAGACAGACGGGCCCGCATCCAAAATCGGATGCGTCCCAAAACCAGGCGCAGGCGACCACGCGGCCCGAGCCCGCGAAGGCGCGGCCGCCGCGGGACCCTACCGAGAAGGCGCTACCCCCGCCAACCCTTCGAAAGCAGCAGGAAGCGGGCCTGGTCGCGCTTCCTCGCGAAATCGGCCCGCGTGATCGAGAGGCGCTTTCCCAGAAGCCCGGCGAGCATCCTTGCCAACTGGTCGAACTCGGACACGCTACGCACCTGGGCATTCGTAATCGTCACGACGTCGAACCCCATGCCCAACAGCGCCGAGCGTCGTCGCGCATCGCTCGCAATCCGCTCGGCCCCGACGTGGTTTTGGTCGCTGTCATACTCGACCACGACGCGGGCGGAGGGCCACACCAGGTCGGGAACGACCTCCGAACGACCTGCCATCCGCCTGAGGTCGACGGGGACGGCCAGTCGGACGTTCGCCCGGGGCATGGGCAGGCCGTACCCGCCAAGGCGCGTGGGCATGCAAAGGAGCAGCTGCACCGCCGTTTCCATCGGCGAGGCAGTCCCCGATACCACATACGGAAGGACGCGGCGCAGGGGCTTGGACCCGTGCAACCCCTCGCATAGCTCGAGGTAGCGAACCAGGCCTTGGTAATCCGAGCGAAGCCCTGGGCCGCCAAAGCCGGTTGCGTTGCGTTTGCAGACATAGCCGCCACACAGCTCTCCGCAAACCGCGGCAAGGCGCTGTTCTGGCAGCTCACGCGCCAGCTGCAGCAGGCAGGCTCCGGGCAGGCTCACCAACACCCCAGGAGCAACCTTGGCAAACGACCCGGACAGGCCGTCATGCGCCCCACCCCACTGCCTGCAGACAATCGAGTCTGACTTTCGGACATCCCGCTTTTGTCTGACCAGCACCGAGACCGGTCGCGACAGCTCCCCCAGCCAGGCACGATCCTCGAACCTTGCCCGCAGCTCACCCTCGTTCGCCGTGGCATCCGCAGGCAGGCACGAGTACGTCCTCGTGCCAAGGGACAGGAACCCCGTCCCCGCCAGGCGAAGGACCTCCAACGCGCTCTTATGTCCCAGCACGATCGTCATGGCCGCCGTCTACCCGCATCCAGCCAGGGACAGACACGCGATTTCCCGCAGACGGCACTTTTCCGCACCAAATGCGCCCAACAATCCGTCAGACCCATCCGATACCACGCGTCACTGCCGAGAAGCACCGCGCGCCCGACGACTCCGCCCCATCCCCTGCAAAAAAGAGAGGGCCCCTTCCCGGGAAGGGGCCCTCCGTGCAGCGACCGTCGCAGGCGCAGGCAACCAGGCGCAAGCCGCCTACATCAGCTCGCAGACCTTACGCGCGAAGTCGACGGGGTCCTCGGGCATGATGCCCTCGACCAGCAAGGCCTGGTCGTACAGAAGGCCCGCGTACAGCGCGAGCTTGTCCGTATCGGACGCCTCGTGCGCGGCCTGGAGCTTCTCGAAGACGGGGCTCTGGGCGTTCAGCTCGAGCACGCGCTGGGCCTTGGGGGCGTCACCGGCGGACGGACCGCCGGCGAGCACGCGCTCCATGTCGAGCGAGATCGGGCCCTCGGAGCTGATGGCAGCGGGCGCGTCGGCAAGACGGGCCGACACGACGACCTTCTCGACCTTGTCGCCAAGGGCATCCTTAATGGCCTTGACCAGGTCCTCGTTTGCCTTGGTGGCCTCCTCGGCGGCCTTCTTCTCGTCGTCGGTGGCAAAGTCGACGTCGCCGGCGCTCACGTTCTTGATCTCGAGGGCGCGGTCCTCGACCTCGGGCTCGGCGCCGTCTGCCACGGCCTTGGCGGCAGCCTCGCGCGCGGCATCGTCGTCGTAGCGCTTGGGCAGGCCCTTGGCCTGGTAGGTACGCATGGCCTGGAACATGAACTCGTCGACGTCCTCGGTGCACAGGAGCACGTCGTAGCCGTGGTCGAGTGCCGCGCGCACGGCGGGCATCTTGGCCAGACGGTCGCGCGAGTCGCCGGCGGCGTAACAGATGGAGGCCTGGTCGTCGGGCATGGCGCGGGCGTACTCGGCCAGGGTCACCAGCTTGCCCTCGCGCGCGCTCCAGAACAGCAGCAGGTCGGCCAGCTCGTCGGCCTTCATGCCGTAGCTGGAGTAGATGCCGTACTTCAGGCCTCGGCCAAAGTTGCCGAAGAACTCCTCGTAGGCGTCGCGCTCGTCGTCACGCATGGCGCCGAGCTCGTCGGTGACCTTCTTCTCGACGCGGCGGGCGATGGCGCGCAGCTGGCGGTTCTGCTGCAGGGTCTCGCGCGAGATGTTGAGGGTGACGTCCGGCGAGTCCACGATGCCGCGCACGAAGTTGTAGTAATCGGGCAGAAGGTCGGCGCACTTCTCCATAATCAGCACGTTGGAGCTGTACAGCGCCAGGCCCTTCTCGTAATCCTTGCTGTAGAGGTCGAACGGGGCCTTGCCCGGGATAAAGAGAAGTGCGTCGTACTCGAGCGCGCCCTCGGCGTGGAAGCTGACGGTGCGCGCGGGCGCCTCCCAGTCGTGGAAGGTCGCCTTGTAGAACTCGTCGTAGTCGGCCTGCTCGACGTCGGACTTGCGCTTCTTCCAGATGGGGGTCATCGAGTTGAGGGTCTCGAGCTCGGTGTAGTCCTCGTACTCGGGCTTGTAGTCGTCGCCGGCGTCGTCGGGCTTGGGCTTCTGGCGGCTCTTGGTCACGAGCATCTGGATCGGGTGGCGCACGTAGTTGCTGTACTGGCGGACGAGGTCCTTGATGGTCCACTCCTCCAGGTAGCGGCCGTAGTTCTCGCCGTCGTCGTCGCCGGCCGCCGCGACGTCGTCCTTGAGGGTGAGGATGACGTCGGTGCCGCAGTGGTCGCGCTCGGCGTCCGCGATGGTGTAGCCCTCCAGGCCGTCGCTCACCCACTCGTGCGCGACGTCCTCGCCGTAGGCGCGCGTGACGACGCGGACCTGCTTGGCGACCATGAACGCGGAGTAGAAGCCCACGCCGAACTGGCCGATGATGTCGACGTCGTCACCCTGGTGGTCGGCGTTTTGCGCCTTGAACTCCTCGGAGCCGGAGTGCGCGATCGTGCCGAGGTTCTCCTCGAGGTCGTCGGCGGTCATGCCCAGGCCGTTGTCCGAGATGGTGAGCGTGCGCGCGTCGCGGTCGGCCGTGATGCGGATGGCCAGGCCGTCCTGGTCGATCTTGACGTCGGGGTCGGTAAGGCTGCGCAGGTAGAGCTTGTCCTCGGCGTCGGAGGCGTTGGAGATCAGCTCGCGCAGGAAGATCTCCCTGTTGGTGTAGATGGAGTTAATCATGAGGTCGAGGAGCTTCTTGCTCTCGGTCTTGAACTTGCGCATGTGAGCTGCCTTTCGTTTGTTGCGTGCAGGCCTTTGCCTGCCGAGAAGGACCGTCGGGTCGGGTCGCCTGCCTCATGGGCCACGAGCTGACGGCACTTCTCGGCAGCGCACGGCGCCAAAGCCAAACCTGCCTGTGTGTGACTTAGGTTTTATAACCCAAATGCGCACAGGTATACACCCGCCACCAATTCGGCACCCAACCCAACGGCGTCATTACGTGCGGATTCGGTGTCATGCGGCCCCTTGCGGTAAAATTCAAGGGCTAACGCGTGGACAACATACGCACACAGGTGGGCCAATGGCGGCGCGCGAGTCGCCAGACGGACCGCATGACCTGCGCGTCTTTCGCGTGGCCGCCCTGACCCCGGCTCCAGGAGGAACATGTTCGGATCGAGCACCAAAACGCGCGTCGCCACCGTCGCCCTCGCGGGCGCGCTCGCGACCACGCTCACGCTCGGACTCGCCCCGCACGTCGCATGGGCCGAGTCCCTCGAACAGCTCGAGGAGGCAGCCATCAAGGCCTCCGACAAGTACCAGGCCGCCCAGGACAAGCTAGACGACCTCAACAAGAAGATCGAGGACAACAACAAGAAGGTCGCCGACCTCGAGGCCCAGCTGCCCGAGCTTCGCGAGAAGTGCAACGTGGCAATCAAGTCCAGCTACAAGATGCAGCGCGGCCAGTCCAGCCTCCTGTCGCTCATCCTGTCGGCCGACGACTTCAACGAGTTCGTCACCATGCTCAGCTACATGGATGCCGTCAACTCGGCCAACGTCGACGGCATCGAGAGACTCGCCGAGACCGAGGCCGACCTCAAGAACACCCAGAAGGCGCTCGAGGCCGACAAGGCCAAGGTGACCGAGGAGACCCAGAACGCCAAGGCCGCCTACGACGACGCCCAGGCAGCCGCCTCGGCCGCACGCCAGAAGGCCCAGCAGGACGCGGCGCGTCGCAAGGCAGCCTACGAGGCCGAGCAGGCGAAGAAAAAGAAGGCCGAGGCCGCCAAGAAGGACGGGGCGCTGAAGGACGACTCTGCCGGCTCCGGCAACGCCTCCAACAATTCTGGCTCCAACCAGTCGCAGACGACCGTCACCGAGCCCGTGCCCGCGAAGCCCTCGAGCAAGCCGACCGGCAGCTACAAGTACGTGTTGGCCTCCACCTACGGCGAGGGCGACGGCTTCATGTGGGGCATCACCGCCTCGGGCGACACCGTCACGCCGACGTCGATGGGCGTCGCCATGAGGACGGTCCCCCTGGGCACCACGATCGAGATCTCCTACCACGGAAAGACCGTCACCGCCGTCGTCAACGACCGCGGCCCCTTTGTCGGCAACCGCCAGATCGACCTGCAGCCCGCGGTCGCGCACGCACTGGGCTTCGACGGCGTGGACACCGTCGGCTATCGCATCCTCTAGCGACCGACCCAACCGAAAACCGCCAGGCCCCGTCACGGCAATGGTCGTGACGGGGCCCTTTCGTGGCACTTCTCTACCCATGCACTTCTCTACCTGCGGCGACGCTCCCGCATGATGTCCCACACGATCCAAAGGCCGATGCCAAGGGCCACGAAGTAGCCGAGGAAGCCGATGATCGGGATGCCGAAGATGACGGGCCTGATGCGGGCGTAGTAGACGACCGACGAGCCGATGAACAGACCCGCGACCACGATGCCCATCGTCAGCCTGTTGGCAGCATGGGCAAGCTCGCTCACCGGGTCCTCCGAGCCCGCGATGCGGATGTTGGTCGTGAGCTGCCCGCGGGTGAGCATGCGCATGACCTGGCGCGACTCGCTCGCGGCCCCCAGGATGCCATGCAACGCCGCACGCGACTCGAGCGCGGTCTGACGCGCCTCGTCGGACAGCACCTGCGATGGGGTCTCGTGCGCCTTGAGGTGCCCACGGATGATGTCGATCATCGAGACCGACGGGATGAACTCGTCGAGCACGCCCTCCAGCGTCACGAGGCTGCGCGCGAGCATGGTCACCGTTCCGGGAAGCTCGATCCCGTTCTTGCGCGCCATCTGGACGACGGCCGACACGAAGGCGCCCAGGTCGAGCTCGGACAGGTTCTGCGTGCCGAAGTCGTCCACGATCGCGTCGAGGTCCGAGAGCAGCCTGGCATGGTCGATCTCGGTCGTGTCGGTGTTTACCGAGAAGCGCAGCAGCCCGTCCTTCAGCCTCGACGAGTCCCTCTCGGCGACGGCGAAGACTATGTCGCGGATGGCACCACGGTCATGGGCGGACAGGCGCCCCATCATGCCCAGGTCGATGAAGGCGATCTTCCCGCCGCTGATGATGAGGTTACCGGGGTGCGGGTCGGCGTGGAAGAAGCCGACGTCCAGGATCTGGCGGGCGTAGTTGTCGACGAGCTTGGTGCCGATCTCATCCAGGTCGTAGCCGGCATCGCGCAGGGCGTCGACCTCGTAGATGGGGATGCCGCGCACGTACTCCATCACGACCACGTGCTCGGTGCACAGGTCGAGGTAGGGCTTGGGGCACGTCACAAAGCGCACGCCGGCGTTGTCCTCGCCGAACTCGCGCAGGTTGCGCGCCTCGACGTTGAAGTCGGTCTCCTCGCGAAACGACGTCCACAGCTCCTCGATCACCGAACGGACGTCGAGGAACTGCTCGTCTGCCAGGAAGTGCGAGGCACGCCGCGCAATCGAGCGCATGATGTCGATGTCTTGTGCCATGACCTCGCGGACGCGCGGCCTCTGCACCTTGACGGCCACGTCGGTGCCGTCAACCAGGCGCGCGATGTGCACCTGCGCGACCGAGGCGGAGCCCAGGGGCTCCGGCTCGATCGCGTCGAAGATCTCCTCCAGCGGGCGGTCGTACTCCTCGCGCAGGGCGGCGAGCACCGTCTCGTAGGGCATGGGCTCGACGTCGGTGCGCAGCTTGCTCAACTCGTCGCAGAAGCTCTGCGGCAGGATCTCGGAGCGCATCGACAGGATCTGCCCTGCCTTGACGAAGGTGGGGCCCAGCTCCTGCAGCATCAGGCGCAGGCCCTCGGGGGTCAGCCCGCGGGCCACGTCGTAGTGCGAGACGATCTCGACGATCTGCCCCAACCTCTTATAGCGAGAAGAGCGCGTGGACCCAAACTGCGCCGAGGCGGACGCGCGACTGCCACCGAACAGGCCGATGGTGTCGGACGCGCCCGCCCCCGCGGGCCTCCTCGTGCTGTCGGACCCGTCTGCCACGGGCGCGCTACTCGGCGTCGTCGTCGGAAGCGGCGGGCTCGGACGTGGCGTCGGCCTCGACCTCGACGGTCACGGGCTCGGCGTCCAGGTCGGCCGCGACCTTGGCGACCTTCTGCGCGTAGGCGGCGCGCTCCTCGGGCGTCATCGCGCTCAGGCGGGCGCGCAGCAGCGCGTCGGCACCGTCGGACGCGGTCTGGCGCGCCTTGCAGGTGAGCTCCTCGTTGAGGGCCTTGCCCTGCTGGACGGTCAGCTCGCCCTTCTCGACAAGGTCGTTGATCACTTGGGTGCCCTTCTCGGCAGTGGTGGCCACGGCCCCCACGCCCAGGAGGAACATCTTGCGGACTCCGCCGCCAAGGTCGATGCCGGACATGGCTATGCCTCCTCACTCGTCGCCGCGACGCGGCGCGCGCGTCCCGCGACCATGGCGGGACGCACCGGTTTCGTTGAGGCTAATCTACCCGTCGGCGCGAGTCTGATTCCCCAGAAGCGCGTCGGCCACCTCATCGGCCGTCCGCGCGATGGCGGCAGCGCCGGCATCCGCGAGCTCTGCCTCGGTGGCGGTGCCAAACAGGACGCCCACGCAGGGCATGCCAAGCTGCGCCGCGCCCTCGACGTCGTAGAAGCGGTCGCCCACCATCACGGCGTCGTCCGCCGTGCAGCCCAGGCGCTCCAGGGCGTCGCCGATGATCGTGGCTTTGGCGCCGCGCCCGTCGCGCACCTTGCCCACGACGGCGTCGAACTTGTCCCAGATGCCCAGCTCGCGCACCATGCGCTCGGCCTGCGAGGCGGTCTTGGACGTGGCCACGGCCAGGTGGCGGCCATTGGCGCGCAGGGTGTCCAGAAGCTCGCCCATCCCGTCGAACAGCGGGAAGGTCTCGGGGCCCTGCACGTTGTAGATGGCGCGGTAGCGGCGCGTGATCTCGGCCGCGTCGTCCTCGGAGACGCCGTAGACCATGCTGAACGCCGCCGGGAAGGGAGGCCCGACCAGGCGCTTGGTGTCGCCGATCTCGTCGTCCGTCATGCCCCACTCGCGCAGGACCTCCACGGCCGTCGAGGTGATGGACGGCATGGTGTCGGCAAGCGTCCCGTCGAAGTCGAACAGCACGTACCTGCGCTCGCTGATCGCCGGCGACCAGGCGTTCTTCTCGGCATTGCACTTGTCCTGCGGCTCGTTCGCGATGTCAGCCATCTTGCTCCCCACTCTCGTTCGCTGCGTTCGCACGTTCAGAAGGATAGCGGACGCAAGCTGTGTTGCATGTTAGGGTACGTATCGAGAAGGGCGCGGGCTCGCTGCGCCCAAGCCGTGTATGCTGTGCGGAACCCGTCGCGCAAATGCGCCACGACCGACGCCGCGCGATGCCCACGACCTGCACGAACGTTGCCAAGGAGCCAAACATGCGCGTCTCACCCATCACCTGCCTGCGCCCGAACCCCGAGGTCGCGGGCGAGTTCGCCTCCCTGCCCTACGACGTGTTCGACCGCGCCGAGGCGGCGGCATACGTCCGGGAGCACCCCAAGTCGTTCCTGGCGATCGACCGGCCCGAGACGCAGTTTGGCCCAGAACAGGACATGTACGCCCCCGAGGTCTACGCCAAGGCCAACCACCTGCTGAGCGAGCGCATGCTCGACGGCACGCTGCTGTGCGACACCAAGCCGTGCTACTACGTCTACCGCCTTGCCATGGGCAGCCACGCCCAGACCGGCGTCGTCGCCGGCTGCGAGGTCGACGACTACCTCGACGGCACCATCAAGCGCCACGAGAACACCCGTGCCGAGAAGGAGCGCGACCGCATCGAGCACATCTCGGCGCTATCGGCCCAGACCGGCCCGATCTTTCTCGCCTACCGCGACCAGCCCGTGCTCGACGCGATCATCGCCGCCGCGACCTCGGGCAAGCCCCTGTACGACTTCGTCGACGGGCAGGGCGTGCACCAGAGCGTCTGGCGCATCGCCCGCCCCGAGGCGGTCGAGGCCATCCGGACCATGTTCGACGCCGCCGTACCGGCGGCCTACATCGCCGACGGGCACCACCGCGCCGCCTCGGCCGTCAAGGTGAGCCTCGCGCGCCGCGAGCAGGCGGCCGCCAAGGGCGACCCCGACGACGCTGCCGAGAAGCCCTACGACCGCTTCCTGGCGGTGCTGTTCCCGTCCAACCAGCTCGAGATCCTCCCCTACAACCGCGTCGTCGCCGACCGCAACGGCCTGTCCGTCGAACAGCTGCTGGACGCGGTCCGCGCGGCGGGCTTCTCGGTAGCCGAGGCCAACGCCGCCGTCGAGCCCACGCGCCACGGCCAGACGGGGCTGTACGTCGGCGGCACCTGGTACGACCTGCGGCTCGATCCCGCACGCATCCCCGACGACCCCGTGGCGTCGCTCGACGCGTCGCTCGTGCAGGACCTGATCTTGGGGCCCATCCTGGGGATTGACGACCCGACTCGCGACCCGCGCATCAGCTTCGTGGGCGGCGTTCGCGGCACCGACGAGCTCGAGCGCCGTGCCGGCGACGACGGCGTGGCGCTCTCGATGCACGCCACCGCGATCGACGAGCTGCTCTCGGTCGCCGACGCCGGGCGCCTGATGCCGCCCAAGTCCACCTGGTTCGAGCCCAAGCTGCTCAGCGGCCTGTTCATCAGGCAGATATAGCGGCCCGCATGCGCAGGCCCACGGCACACACCCTCGCGACGCTGCTCGCGGCCGCCCTCGGGGCGACCGCGGCCGTGGCTTGCGTGCGTGCCGCCATGGGCCGCCTGGGCAAGGCGCGCGACGATGCGTCGCCCGGCGCGAGCGCCACCGACGCCGTCGACGCCGCCGCCCCAAGCAACCCCATACCAACGGCAAATCCCGACCCCGACGCCCCGGCTGCCGAGAAGGACGCGGGGGCCGACGACGCGGACGACACCGACGAGGACAGCTACGACAAGCTGATGTCCGCCGTTGCCCACACCCCCGACCCGATAGGCGCCCTGCGTGCCGTGGTCGACGACATCCGCGAGCGCGAGGCGCTCCTCTCGGCAGGCGACGACGCCCGCGTCGAGGGCGACGGGGACGAGCGGCATGGCGCCCCCACCACGGCAGAGCTGACGCTCGCCCGCTGGCTGGAGGAGGCCGGCCTCATGGCCGACGACGTCGACATGCCCCACCTGGCCCTCGTTCGCCTTGGGCGCACCAAGCTCTACTACCTCGGCATGCTCGACAAGAGCGTCTCGGTTGCCGCCCTCGGAAAGATCTTCGCGATCGAGGCCGCGGTCAACCGCATGCGCCACGCCGACATGCTGCTGGACGAGCTGGCGGACGCCACAGAGAGGGACATCTACCGCTGCACCCACGCCCTCACGCAGGACATCTGCGCGCAGGCACCCCACGTGACCTCGGAGGCGTTTGCCAGCCTGGTCGCCGAGAACGACGAGCAGGACGGCGAGTGGGCACTTCGCGCGCGCCTTGCCGCGCGGATCGAGGGCTGGCACCTCCCCCACCGCCTGGAGGCCCGCTACCGCTGCGACGCCGCCGCCGGGCGCGTCGCCATCGAGTTCAAGGTCACCCCCACGGCCGCGTTCCCCAAGTCGGAGTGGTCCGACGAGCTCGGCCGCGTCGTGCGCCTGAGCCGCGAGATGCGCCGCCGCGAGGCGGCCGACTATGCCCTGCGCGTGGGACTGCTGCTCGCGACCGGCGCGTTCTGCTCGTCCGGGCGCGTGTCGCGGGTATGCGTGGCAGGCGTGCGCGACGACGCCACGGGCCACAGATGCCTGCTGTCGGCCGAGTTCGACAGGCGCAGGTTCTGCTCGCTCGACCTGGGCGACATGCGCTGGCCCGCCCAGGCATACACCGCCCTCGGCGCTAGCGTGAGCATGGGCGACAACGGCGGCCTCATGCCCGTCGATCGGAGCTGGTCGCTCGACGACGAGCGCTTCTGCCCCAGCGAGCGCCAGCAGGCCGTCGAGCTCTCGCTGCGACCCCTGTCGCCCAGCCATGCCCAGGCGCTGGGCTGCGACACCGCGATGGGCATGGGCATCGACACGATGGCGGGGCTTGCCGAGTTCGCCCGCAACGCCACGCGACTGTGCGGGGGCTCGTGCGAGTCGCTCGTCTCGGGCCTGCTCGCGCTGGCACGCCAGACCGAGGACCCCGACTGCGAGATTGCGGCACGGCGCTGCGCCAGGCTCCTGGTCTCGGGCGACATCGACCCTGACGACGACCTGGCCGTCGAGCAGGAGCTGATGTACGGCAACGATGCGGTCCGCATCCTGTCGCAGGGGATACGCGAGGCGGCGGGCAAGCACGTCGAGCACGCCATCAGCCACATGCTCGAGGTCACCGACATACTCAGGCCGCACAAGATACCAGGCGTGACCTGGCACGCGTTCAGGACGTACGCCGAGCGCCTCGTCTACAACAGGTTGCTCGCCGGCGACGGCGAGGACCTGCGCCTAGCTCCTGCCACGCTCACCGAGGCGCACCTGGGCCTGTCCCTGCTGCTGCCGTCCGTCGACCGCAAGGACGACGCCGACGACCATGCCCGCCGGGCGGCTGCCCTCTCCCCCATGGACGAGCGCGCCTGCCTGCGCGTCGTTCGCGCCATCGAGGACTCGGGCGACCTCGATCGTGCCGCGGCCGAGACGCGCGACTTCCTGCGCATAGCGCACACGCCCGAGGCGATCGGCGTCACCTACTACCGCCTCGCCTACCTGCGCTGGCAGCTCGGCGACACCTTCGCCGCCGAGGCCTGCTACCGCGCGAGCATCAACTGGCCCTCGACCGTCACCGCCCATGCCCTGATCGAGCTGCACACGCTACTGGCCGCCTGCGGACCCCAGCTCTCGGACCTCCCTGCCGAGAAGGGCGCCGCATTCGTTCCCGACAACTCGCCGACGGCGAAGAACTCCAAGGTCGCGGGCCCGCCGCGCGCAGACGATCCCGTCGGTGAGGCCCTGCGCTCCTGCGACATCCCCGTCGCCCCGACATCCGAGGTGCTCGAGGCCCTTGCCGAGGGCGCCCGCGCGGCAGCCGACGAGGGCATGTTCCCCGTCGCCCGCGCGCTCACGCTCGCCCTCGCGGGCCTCACGCGTGACGACGCCGTCTACGACATCGCCAACTCGCTCGAGGGCGCGCCCGACAGGCTGTAGTTTCCACGGGATCACCTGCGAACGCAGGCCATCCAACTCACAGACAGAACGTGGCGTAGAGCGGAACGGACGCCATGCCACCCGCCTCTCCAAAGGGCTTGGTAGAGAGCCTGAGACAACGCATGTCGGGGTGTTTCCTCCCGAGCGAGGCAAGGCTGCGCGAGCGAGTGTTCTCCCCTGCCTTCACCTCAATCGCGGACAGGCAGCCCTGACGCTCGACAACGAAATCAACCTCCGCACGGTTGTCACAGGCCCAATAATGCAATGGGTACCCCAAGGCACCAAGCTGCTGCGCGACGTAGTTCTCCGTGAGGGCACCCATGAACGTGCCACCGATCCCAGCGAGGATGTCAGCCCTCTGGGCACCCGCCTTTGAGACAAGCAGACCCGTGTCCGCCTGGTAGATCTTGAAGGCCGAAAGGTTGGTGAAGGCTTCGAGCGGACTCTCGACCTTCTCGACAAGGGTGCAGCGCGCCACCGTGCCAGACAGCACAAGCCAGTCGAGCGCGTCACCAAAGAGCGAGGCATTACCGCCCGAACGCACCACCTTGTATTGGAACTTACGGTTGTCCTTGGCAAGTTGCTGAGGAATCGAGTCGAAGCACGCGCGCGTCTTCGCGCTCAGGCGCTCGTCAGAGTACTTGTTGGTATCGGCAGAGTAGCCGTCGAGGATAATGCGATGCTTTTCTGCAACATCGATGACGGACTGCGTCTGGGCGTATGTCCAGACCGCCTCAGGCATCCCCCCGACGACGAGGTACTGCCGATAGAGCGAGATTGCCTCGTCATGGAGGCTTGGAGCAAGCGGGCTCATGGCCTCGAAACAGGAGCGAATCTCGTCGGCAAGCGCCTCACGACCCATCGCCCAGAGAAACTCCTCAAAGTCCAGTGGGGCCATCTCGATGAGGTCGGTTTTCCCCACAGGAAACGAGTGGGACCGATGGTTGATCGCGACGCCGAGAAGCGATCCCGCAGAGGCGACGAGATACTCGGGGGCATCCTCGCAGAAGTACTTGAGTGAGGTCAGCGCTTCCTCACACGCCTGAATCTCATCTATGAAGAGAAGGGTTCTGCCAGGAATGATGCGCTGTCCCGTGCGAGCCTCAATCGCACGCACGATGACATGCGGGTCAAGGCCAGCGGAGAAGTCCGCACGCGCCGAGCGATCGTTCTCGAGATTGACATAAACCACCGAGTCAAAGACGTTCTGCGCGTATGTCCTCAGCAGGAATGTCTTGCCGGATTGGCGAACGCCCTTGACCAGCAGGGGCTTCCTGTTGGGATTGTCGCGCCATGCCAAAAGCAACTCGTCCGCCTTGCGCCGCATTGATTCCCTCCTTCTTCAATTTGCTTCAACTAATATCTTAACGCAGATAAATCTAATCTATTTAATTATTCTGCGTTAAGAAAGCGATTGTAAACTGTAAGGAGTCCCTAATGAAGCCCAGACACGCTTCGCAAGAGTGGCCTCCGGACGCTGACGCAAAGGCCCCCACGTCCATGGTAGGAACGCGGGGGCCTCTCTCCACGTATCTAAGGAGCGCGGCGAAGCAAACAACTCACGGCGGCAACATACGACCGCCGCCCGACGCTGGCGAACGCCGACGACCCGAAGCTAGAGCTCCTGCTCCATCAGACGGGCGATCGACAGGATGTAGATACCCAGGGCGCGACGCATCAGGTCCTCGCTGACGCCCTCGTCGGCGCTGTGCTCACCGTGGACCCAGTCGGGGTTGGTGACGTGGGGGTCGTTCGGGCCGAAGCTCGCGGCACGCTCGAAGTGACGGGCGTAGGTGCCGCCACCCATGGTGAAGGGCTCGTCGGAGTTGCCGGTGACCTCGTTGTAGGTGTCGATCAGGATGCGGATCGCGGCCGACTTCGGGTCGGTGACGAAGGGCACCATGTCGAGGTCGCACTCGACCGTGGCGTGGTAGCGGGAGGCCAGCTCGGTGATGGTCTCGGTGATCTTCTCGCCCGTGATGGCGGTCGGGTAGCGGGAGTCGAGGGTCTGCTCGAAGCGGCCGTCGACGGTGCGCATGGTGCCGCCGATGCAGGTCAGGGGGTCAAAGTACTCGTCGGCGCAGGCGATGCCCAGGGTCGAGCCGTCGGTGGAGCCCAGCATGATGCGGTCGAGCTCGAGGAACTCGCGCTCGGAGTCGGAGCAGATTCCGTTGTCCAGCAGGTAGTCGACGAGCAGGCCGATGGCGTTGATGGTGCCGGCCGGCTTGGAGGCGTGGCCGCCGATGCCGGTGGCGACGATGCGGGCGCGACCGTCGCCGGCGTCGCTGACCTCGATGCGCTCGGCCGCGGGCAGGGTGGAGGCGTCCGCGACGACCGTGGCCTCGGCCAGGTTGGGGATGGCGTTGCCGACGGTGCCGCCCGTGAAGTCGACGATGCGACGATCCTCGCCGAGCTCGGCGGAGGTCACGATGCAGGAGTAACCGCCCTTCTCGCCATAGCACAGGGGGAAGTCGGCGTCCGGGGTGAACAGGAACGCGGGCTGCGGCTGGTGCTCGAGGTACCACTCGACGTCACCCATCGAGGTCTCCTCGTTGCTGCCGATGATGCAGCGGATGGTGTAGGGCAAGGGCTTGCCGGCGCGGGCGAAGTAGTGGGCCGCGTAGAGCATGAGGACCAGCGGGCCCTTGTCGTCGATGACGCCGCGACCCATGAGGTAGCCGTCCTTGCGAGTGACCTTGAGCGGGTCGACGGTCCAACCGGTGCCCAGCGGAACGATGTCGGAGTGGGCGATCATGGCGAGCTGACGATCGGAGGTGCCGGGGAGGTCGGCGTAGCCGATGTAGCCGTCGCAATCGGTGGCCTCGAGGCCCAGCTCGGCGGCGATGTCGCAGGCCTCGCGCAGGGCCTTGTGGGGACCGGGGCCCCAGGGGCTACCGGGCTCGGCGTGCTCGAGGTCCTCGACGCTCTCGATGCGGACCAGACGGTCGATGTCGGTGACGACGTCCTCCCAGACCTCGTCGACGTAGTTGGCAATGTCCTGCTTGAGCTGCTCGTCTGCCATGTTGGCACCCCCATTACTCGAAGGGAACAATATACAGGCTGCATTCTAGGCGAAGCGGGGCATGCATGCCGCCATCCGCCCGCAGGCGGGAGGGGTAGAACGGCAAAGGGAGGGACGCCTTGGCGACGCCCCTCCCCTCTCCACAAATATTGGATATTCGCCTGGCGAGAAGTGCGCTCTGCCCGCACCCTTCGCCAGGAGCTGCGCCCGTCCCTACTCGGCCAGGCCCATCAGGCGCACCAGGCCCACGATGTAGATCTTGAGCGCGAGCTTGAGCTGCGACTCGGCGATGCCCTCGTCGGGACCGTGCTCGGGACCGACCCAGTCGGGGAACTCGAAGCCGGGGTCGTTGGGGCCGAAGGCAGCCGCGCGCCTGAAGTGGCGGGCGTAGGTGCCGCCGCCGATGGTGAAGGCGTGGCCGTCGGAGCCGGTGAGCTCGTTGTAGGTCGCGACGAGAGTCCTGACCTCGGGCGAGTCGGGATCGGTCAGGAACGGGTCGGTCGCGCTCTGGATCTCGAGCGTGGCGCCGTGGGCCTCGGCGACCTCGCGCAGGGTCTTCTCGATCGCGTCGGAGGTGATCGAGCTCGGGTAACGCGAGTCGATGGTCTGCGTGATGCGGCCATCCTTGGTGCGGACGGTGCCGCCGATGCAGGTCAGCGGGTCGAAGACCTTGTCGGTCGCGGCGATGCCCAAGGTCGAGCCGTCGGTGGAGCCCATAATCTTGCGCTCAAGCTCCAGGTACTCGCGCTCGGCGTCGGAGCAGATGCCGTTGTCCAGCAGGTAGTCGACGAGCAGGCCGATGGCGTTGACGGTTCCGGCGGGCATCGAAGCGTGGCCGCCCTTGCCGTGGGCAGTCAGGCGGACCATGCCCTCGCCCGCGGCCTCGACGTCGATCGCGTCGGCGGCGGGAAGCGCGTCGGCGTCGGCGGACACGAGGGCCGTGGCAAGGCCGCACACGGCGTTGGCGACGGTGCCGCCGTCGAGCTCGGCGATGCGGCCGCTGGCAAGGTCGGCCGAGGTGAAGGCCGCCTGCACGCGGCCCTTCTCGCCACAGATGAGCGGAAAGTCGGCGTCCGGGGTAAACAGGAAGTCGGGCTCATCATAGTGGGCCAGGTAGTAGTCGACGTCGGCCATGCCCGTCTCCTCGTTGCAGCCGACGATGCAGCGCAGGGTGTGGGGCAAGGGCTCGCCGGAGGCGTCGGCCAGGCGCTTGAGGTAGTGGGCGGCGTACAGCGACAGGACGAAGGGGCCCTTGTCGTCCATCACGCCGCGTCCGATGAGGAAGCCGTCCTTACGGGTGAGCTTGAGCGGGTCGAAGTGCCAGCCCAGGCCGACGGGCACGATGTCGGTGTGGGCGATCGTCGCGATCTGGCCGGCCTTGCCCTCGATGTCGCCGAAGCCGATCCAACCGTCGCAGTTGGTAGTCTTGAGGCCAAGGCGCTCCGCCATGGCCAGGGCACGGTCGAGCGCCTCGCGCGGGGCGGGGCCAAAGGGCATGCCCTCCGCGGCGTGGTCGCGGTCCTCGACGCTCTCGACCTGGATCAGGTCGTCGATGTCCGCGACGACGTCCTCCCAGACCTCGTCCACGTACTTCTCGACGTCGCGCATGAGCTTCTCGTCGGCCATGTTGGCTCCCCTTTCGCATTCTGTTGGCACGGGCATGGCAGCGCCGAGGTGCCGCACGCCGCGCGTCTTGTTGCATACGACTCTCAGTGTATCGCGTGCGCATGCTAGACTTTCCCGCATATGCGAACGACCGAGAAGGGCTGGCGATGTCCGGGTTCCACCACAAGGCAGCATCCGTGTCGGCAGGCGTCGTCGGACGTGCCGATGGCGCAGCTTGTGCGGGATGCGTCGCGTGCGACGGCGGCAACAACGGTGGCCTGCGCGAGCGACACGCGCGACACGGGGCGCCACTAGAGCTGTGGCCCTTCTCGTTCGGTGCCGCGATATTCGACTTCGACGGCACCATCGCACGGTCGGGCCACGTCTGGTCGCGGGTCGACCACGTCTTTCTGGAGTCGCGCGGCATCGAGTGGACGCCCGACCTGTCCGCCGAGCTCGCCTCGCGCGGCTTTTCCAAGGGTGCCGAGTACGTCATCGAACGCTACGGGTTGGACGAGGCCCCGGAGGCGATCTGCCGCGAGTGGGACGCCATGGGAAGCGAGCTGTACCCGCGCCTGGTGGAGCTTCGCCCGGGTGCCGAGAAGTACGTCCGCTCGCTACGCGCCGCCGGCGTGCCGTGCGCCCTCGCGACCACCAACGACTCGCGCGTGCTTGGCTCGCTGGCCCCACGCATCGACGTCGAGGGCCTGTTCGACACGGTCGTCTACGGCACCGACGTCACCCGCGACAAGAACCATCCCGACATCTACCTCGAGGCCGCGAGGCGCCTTGGCGTGAGCGCGAGCTCTTGCGTCGCCTTCGAGGACATCGCGCCCGCGCTCAGGAGCGCCCGCGCGGCAGGCATGGTCACCTGTGCCGTGTGCTCCGGCGACGAGACACAGGACGTCTCCGCGGTATCCGCGGCGGCGGACATGCTGCTGTGCGACTGGCGCGACCTGGCCTGCTAGAGGGTGCAGGCACTTCTCGCCAGACCATCTCGCCAAGCACTTCTCCCCAGCACTTCTCCCCAGGCATTCTCGACACAAAAAAGGGACCCCCGACGAATCGGGGGTCCCGGCTAAGTCAAGTATCTATATACGAGACTCGGGCCAGCTCTTAGAGCTTGTGGACGTTGGAAGCCTGGAGCTTGCCGTTCTGGCCAGTGGTGACCTCAAACTCGACAGCCTGGCCCTCGTCCAGGGTCTTGAAGCCGTCCATCTTGATCTCGGAGTAGTGGACGAACAGATCGTCGCCATCCTCGCGAGAGATGAAGCCGTAGCCCTTGTCCGGGTTGAACCACTTAACAGTACCCTGTGCCATGACGTGCCTTTCTTTCTTTGCCCCGCGGGGCAACACGATTGCGCCTGGCGGCGCGATACAGCAACCACGCTCTCGCGCAGCCACGCGGTTTAGTCTACCCCATGAAACTCACTCGCCCGCCGAGAAATACGATGCTCCGCCCAGCGGGGCACATCCTACGCAAGCGCGACCGACGATCCCTCGCCGCACAACCAACGAGCCACGGCCCGCTGCCGAGAAGGGCGGCGGGCCGTGGCCAATAGGCAAAAGGTGTCTGGTCGCAACAGGCTAGAACAGACCGACGATCTTGCCCTCGGGCGTCACGTCGATGTTCTCGGCTGCCGGAACCTTGGGCAGGCCGGGCATCGTCATGGCGGAGCCGGTGAGCGCGATGGCAAAACCGGCGCCGGCGGCCACGCGAACCTCGCGCACCGTGATGCGGAAGCCCTCGGGGGCACCGAGCCTGTGCTGATCGTCGGTGAAGGAGTACTGGGTCTTGGCCATGCACACGGGCAGGTTGCCAAAGCCGTTCTCCTCCAGCTGGGCGATCTGCTTTTTCGCGGCAGCGGTGAAGTCGACGCCATCGGCGTGGTAGACGCGCTTGGCAACGGTCTCGATGGCCTCGGCGACGGGGGTGTCCTTCTCGTAGGAGAAGGCGAAGTCGGAGGGCTGCTCCACCAGGCGCAGGACCTCGCGGGCAAGCTCCTCGCCGCCGGCACCGCCACGGGCCCAGACCTCGGACAGGGCAACGTTGACACCGAGCTTGGCGCACTCCTCGCGCACCAGCTCGATCTCGGCCTCCGTGTCGGTCGGGAAGCGGTTGATGGCAACGACGGTGGGCAGGCCGAAGACCTCGGTCATGTTGGAGACGTGGCGCAACAGGTTGGGGATGCCGGCACGCAAAGCGTCGAGGTTCTCGGCGTTCAGCTCGTTCTTGGCGACGCCGCCGTTGTACTTGAGGCTGCGGACGGTGGCCACGACGACGCAGGCGTCGGGCTTGAGACCGGCCATGCGGCACTTGATGTCGCAGAACTTCTCGGCACCCAGATCGGCGCCGAAGCCGGCCTCGGTGATCGCGATGTCGCCGAAGTGCATGGCCAGGCGCGTGGCCATGACCGAGTTGCAGCCGTGGGCGATGTTGGCGAACGGGCCGCCGTGGACGAACGCAGGCGTGTGCTCGAGCGTCTGGACGAGGTTGGGCTTGAGGGCGTCCTTGAGAAGGGCGGCCATGGCACCCGCTGCCTTGAGCTGGCCGGCGGTCACGGGCTTGCGGTCGAAGGTGTAGCCCACGACCATGCGGGACAGGCGCTCCTTGAGGTCGGTGATCGAGGTGGCCAGGCACAGCACGGCCATGACCTCGGAGGCGACGGTGATGTCGAAGCCGTCCTCGCGCGGCATGCCGTTGGCGACGCCACCCAGGCCGTCGATGACGTTGCGCAGCTGGCGGTCGTTCATGTCGACGCAACGCTTCCAGGTGACGCGGCGCGGGTCGATGCCCAGGGCGTTGCCCTGCTTGATGTGGTTGTCGAGCATGGCCGCGAGCAGGTTGTTGGCGGCGCCGATGGCATGGAAGTCGCCCGTGAAGTGCAGGTTGATGTCCTCCATGGGGACGACCTGGGCGTAACCGCCGCCGGCAGCGCCGCCCTTGATGCCAAAGACGGGACCCAGCGAGGGCTCACGCAGGGCGACCACGGGGTTCTTGCCCATGCGGTTGAGGGCGTCGGCCAGGCCGATGGTGGTCGTGGTCTTGCCCTCGCCCGCGGGGGTCGGGTTCATGGCCGTGACCAACACGAGCTTGGCCTTGGGGGCGGGGTCGCCCGCCAGGACGTTGTAGTCGACCTTGGCCTTGTCGTGGCCGTAGGGGATCAGGTACTCGGGCGCGATGCCGATACGCTCCGCCACGTCCTGAATGGGGTCGGGAGTGGCTGCCTGCGCGATCTCGATATCGGAGAGCATTCGATCGTCCTTCCTGTCTATGACGCGTGGTTATGTGCAACGGGCCTAGCGTACAACGCCAGGCCCGTCGTATCTGCCGAGAAGTGCCTTGTGCGCGGCCGACAGCCTAGCCCCTCAGGCTCTTCTCGAGGTCCTCGAACTCCTCGGGGATGTCGGAGAGGTTCCACCCGAAGGCGACGGCAACCTTTCGCGCCTGGTCGCGACGGACCTCGGCGGTCTGCTTCTTGCCCATGCGCTCGTAGGAGTCCGCGACGCGCGCGAGGGCATAGCTCGCGTAACCCGCGACGGAGTCGCCGATGCCCGAGAGCTGCATCATGGTGACGAGCGAGTCGGGCGACAGGGCCAACGCCGTGTCGGCGTCGAGGTCGATGAGCTTTCCGACGGCCTGCTCCACGGTGTGAACCGAGTCGAGGTCAAGCTCCTCGAGCGCCAGGCGCAGGGGCTCCAGCACCGTCTGGACGAACAGGTTGATCTGGGCTAGGACGTAGTCGCGCTGCAGCATGCTTCCTCCCGAGCGATACGACCCGGTCAGTCGGCCGGGACTTCCATTCCCAGGTGCTCGAAGGCACCGGGCGTCGCCCTTCTGCCCTGCGGCGTTCGGATGATGAGTCCGCGCTGCAGCAGATAGGGCTCGTAGACGTCCTCGATTGTAGACGCATCCTCGCCGACGGCACTCGCGACCGTCGAGAGGCCGACCGCACGTCCCCTGAACGTCGAGCACAAAGCCGTGAGGATCTTCACGTCCATCCAGTCGAGGCCAAGCTCGTCGATCTCGAAGAACGTCATCGCCTCCGAGGCGACCTGCCAGGTAATCGTTCCGTCGGCGCGGACCTGCGCATAGTCGCGCACGCGTTTGAGCAGCCTGTTTGCCAGGCGTGGCGTGCCACGGCTTCGACTGGCGACCTCGATGGCAGAATCGTGGTCGATGCCGACGCCAAGGATCTCGGCCGAGCGCTCCACGATCTTGGCGAGCTCCTCGACCGTGTAGTAGTCCAGCCTGAACGAGATGCCAAAGCGGTCGCGCAGCGGACCGGTGAGAAGGCCCGTGCGCGTGGTGGCGCCCACCAGGGTGAAGCGCGGGATGTCCAGTCTGATGGAGCGGGCGGCGGGCCCCTTGCCAATGACGATGTCGAGCGAGAAGTCCTCCATCGCCGGGTACAGGACCTCCTCGATCGAGTGGTTTAGGCGATGGATCTCGTCGATGAACAGAACGTCGCCCGCCTCGAGGTTGGTCAGGATGGCGGCGAGGTCGCCCGTGCGCTCGATGGCGGGACCGCTCGTCGTGTGAAGCTTGGAACCCATCTCGTTTGCCAGGACCGTGGCAAGCGTCGTCTTGCCAAGGCCCGGGGGGCCCGAGAAGATCACGTGGTCGAGCGGCTCCTCGCGCGACTTTGCGGCGTCGATGAGGACCCGAAGGTTCTCTCGGACGCGCTCCTGTCCAACGTACTGGTCGAGAGTCTTGGGCCGTAGCGTGCGGTCGACCTCGAGGTCATCCTCGGTGAGCTGCGAGGTCACGCTGCGCTGCTCGCCGGTCACGCGCGACGCGCCACCCGCCTGCCCGGGCTTGGCGCCGGAACCAAACAGGTCCTGCATGGGGTTTGCCTCCCACATCACGCGCCACCTCCCAGCCTGCGCAGGGCGTAGCCGACGGCAGCCTCGACCGTGGTGGCACCCGCCTCCTTGTGGCCGGCAAGGGCGACCTCGACCTCCTGGGGCGAGAAGCCCATCGACAGCAACGCCGCCTCCACGTCCTGCTCGACGGTCGAGGCCGCGGCAGTCCCCGCCTTCGGCGCGGCGGCGGGAGCCTCCGAACCCGCCAACCCAATGAGGTTGGCGTCCTTGGCGAAGGCGTCCTGCAGCTCGGTGACGAGCCTCGTCGCCAGCTTCTTGCCCACGCCGGGGACCGTCGCCATGCTCGTCACGTCACCCGCGAGCACAACGCCCGCGAAGGCTGACGGAGAGAAGGTCGACAGGACCGAGAGCGCCAGCGAGGGACCCACGCCCGAAATCCCCACAAGACGGTCGAAAAGGGCACGCTCCTCGCGCGAGGCGAACCCAAAGAGCGATACGGCAGTGTCACGCACGTTGAGTCGCGTGAGCAGCGTGACGCCCGCCTCCCCCACCGCAGGCAGCGACGCCGCCGTCTGTGCGGAGCAACGCATCTCGTAACCGACGCCGCACACGTCGAGCACGACATGGCTCGGCGACGCCTCGATGAGAGTTCCCGTGAGCTGTACGATCACTTGACTGCCCTTCCGTCGGAGGTTGCGATCGACTTCGTGCGCGAGGTGTTGGCATGGCACACGGCCGCCGCCAACGCGTCCGCGCAGTGGTCGGGCTTGGGGTCGTGGTCAAGCGCCAGGATGCGCCTGACCATATAGGTGACCTGGTACTTATCGGCAGAGCCCGTACCGACGACCGACTGCTTGATCTGCATGGGGGTGTACTCGCCCACCTCGACGCCGGCAGACGCGCACGCCGCGATCGCGGCACCGCGCGCATGCGCCGTCCAGATGGCCGAGCGGGTGTTCTGTCCGAAGTAGATGCCCTCGATGGCGACGGCATCGGGGTCAAAGTCGCGAATGGCATGCCCGATCGCGTTGTAAATGAGCCCAAGCCTGTGGTCCAGCTTGTCGCGCGACGAGGTGTGGATGCAGTCGTACGCACGGGCGCGCGCAAGCGTGCCGCGCGTCTCGACGATTCCCCATCCCGTGTTTGCCAAGCCCGGGTCAATGCCCATGATGACCACGCGTCCACCTTTCCTCGAACATCCGTTCGAGTGTATCACAGGCGGCACGCCGCCGGGGCATGCCCGCCAGTCAGTTTTCCGAGAAGAGCCCCGAACCCCAGGGATCCTCCCCCTCGATCTTGAGGCCCGCGCCGTCCATCAGGTCACGCAACATCTCGATGACGTCACCCACCTGCTCGTTGTTTCTGGAACCCTGCTCCGCGGCGACCCTCCTCACGGCGTCCCGGGCACCGTCGGCCAGCGAGTCGAGGGCCTTGCCATCACGCGAGCGCTCCTCGGCGTCGCGCGGATGGTCGCGCCAGGCAAACCCAAGCGGCCACGCATCCTCGGACAGGGTGCGCCCGGAGACCGTGGGACACGCGGGCATGTCACGTGCCGCGGACGCGGGCGATCGCAGGCGATCGCAGACCCCTTCGGCGAGCTGGGCGTGCGCCTGGCCGGACGCGACCTCGCCGACGGGTACGCCTTGCTCCACCGTAAGGAGAAGGACCGCGTCGACCGCACTCACGCGCGACTCGCGCGTTATGCCCGCAAAGCCGATGCCCGCCACGTCGGGCACGCGGTAGCGGGCGAGGCAGGCTGCGGGGATGACGGGCGAGACGGTGTTTCTCGCCAGCGCAAGGGCAATCAGGTCGCTTCGGTAGACGTCGCCCACCGGCGCCAGCGACCCGCCTGCCGCGCGCGCAAGGTCGCCCTCGAGCGCCCACTCGGTCTTGTCCGCACAGGAAAGGGCGACATAGCCCAGCCTGCGGGCCATGCCCGCAAGGGCACAGGCGACCACCGAGGCCGCAGAGCACGGGTCGGACGCGTCCAGGCCAAGCGCGCGCAATGCGTCGGACACGTCACGCGTCGGCATCTCGCGCGTCTCGATGCGCAGGTTGCGGGCAAGCTCGCGCGCGTCAGCCACGGCGCCGGTGTCGCCATGGTCCACAATCAGGCCGCGGACCCTGGTCGGACCCAGGGCATCGCAGGCGATCGCGGCGACGACGGAACTCGCCAGATCTCCCGTAAGGGCGACGCAGGCGCCGCATCCGCCCGTCTGCCCGGCGGCCGACGCGGCCAGGTCTCCCGAGAAGACCATGTCGCGAACCGCGAGGACCAGCGACTCCCACAGGAAGGGGGCACGCTTGTACGGAACGCAGGTCACGGGCTTGTCCAACGGCCCCTCGGAGCTGACGTCGACCTCGCAGGTCACGAGCGCCTCCTCGAAGGACGGCAGCGCGCAAGCCAGCTCGCCCCACGGGGCCATGGCAAAGCTGCCGCCGCAAAAGACCTGCTCGCCATAGGCACCCACGGCGCCGACAGCGACCATCCATGCGTTGAGCGACGACGCGGCAGATGCCACCGGACCGCCGTTTGCCACCGCGGGCGCAAGCGCGGTGGACTCGTCGTCCGTCGAGAAGCCCGAGAAGGGCAGGTACAGCACGGCATCGAGGTCGAGCCCGGAGTCCTTGAGGTCATCGAGCCCGTCCGGTCCCAACGCGACGCCGAGGTTGGCGTCGTCCAACGTGAACCCGATCGCGCCCTGCGAGAGGTCGGCGGCCGTCGCCTGCTCCGAGTCGTCTCCGCGAGCCGCCGCGGCGGCCATGCGCAACGGCACGAGACGGCCCTCCTCGATATAGACGACCTCCTCGTAGGGGACATCGGCCGCCTGGGCCAACACGGGCACGACCGCACGAATGGGCAGGTCGCGGGCAAGGTCGCCCAAGGCATGGGCGCAGTCCGAGAAGAACTCGTCGTCATCCGCCAGGGCCCGGGCGTCACAGCCGCACAGCACGGGCGCGGGATACGCGATCAGGCGGGCATCCTGGCTTGCGGCGACCCTCGCCTGCGCCAGCATGCGCTCGACCGTCTGGGCAAAAGAGCCCGCACGGCTTCCCATCTGGGCGATCGCGATCCTCATGGTTCCTCCCGTAGCCCCGTTCCCTCCCATAGGCGACGGCATATACTCCGTGCTCAGCTGCGCCTTTGGCGCAGAAATCGCACTTCGTATATGTCATCGCCCCGCGGGACCGGGGCGTCGTGACTGACTCTCGGTTTTTGCACTCATTAGGCTAGCGCAGATTGGACGGGCGACCATGCAAAAGGGTCGCACCTTGGCGATGCGACCCTTCGCTGTCGGTCGCTCGGCCGCGATGGCCGGCGAGGC
Source organism: uncultured Atopobiaceae bacterium (assembly GCA_934792625.1). Lineage (GTDB taxonomy): Bacteria > Actinomycetota > Coriobacteriia > Coriobacteriales > Atopobiaceae > CAKVON01. Next base: position 84,252 of record CAKVON010000007.1, on the reverse strand, counting down.
GGTTGTGAGGCCCGGGGCTACCGAACCCGACTGTTAGGCCTGGGTCTTCCAGAGTCCGTGCAGGTTGCAGTAGGCGTAGACCGTGGCGCCCTCGACGGCGTGGGCGCAGAAGCCGACCTCGGGCGCGTCGCCCGGGTGCAGGTGCTTGATAACCAGCTTGTCGCCGTTGGCGACGGCCACCCACTGGATGTAGTGGGCGTCGGTCATCGGGTGGGCGACCTCGCCCACGCTGACCTTGGCACGGTCACCGTCGACGGTGACGACGGGAACGTGCTTCTCGACGGCGGCGTCGACCTCGCCCGCGACCAGCAGCTGCATGGGCTCGCCGCAGCAGACGGGCACCGGGCCACCGTCCTCGATGACGGCGACGAGGTTGCCGCAGTGCTTGCAGCGATAGAACTTGACGTCGGACATGGCCTCTCCCTTCCTCGTGCGCCCGACGGGACTTTGCCGCCCGCCGCGCGCCTTAAATGTTACTTGCTTGGTGTCATTATTACCGAGAAGCACCGTTCTATTCACGACAAGCCCGAACGGTTCGCCTTCCGCACGAAAAAGGGCCCCGTCTTCACGGGGCCCACACATGACACGTCATGTCGGCACGCCCGCAACTCCCGGGCGCGGCGACATGGCCTACTCGACCGAGACGAGCTCGATCTCGAAGGTCAGGCTCTTGCCGGCCAGCTCGTGGTTGGCGTCCACGACGACCTTCTCGTCAGTGACCTCGGCGATGGTGGCGGGAACGGGCATGCCGCCCGGGCCCTGCAGCATCACACGGTCGCCGGCGTGCATCTCGGAGATGTTGGGCACCTCGCTGGCCGGGAAGTCGATGACCATGTCCTCGCGGCGCTCGCCGTAGGCGTCGGCGGGCTCCAGCCTCACGGTGCGCTTCTCGCCCGGCTCCATGGTGCGCACGGCCGCGTCGAAGCCCTTGATCATCTGGCTGGCGCCGCAGGTGAAGTCCAGGGTCTGGCCGCGGTCGTACGAGCTGTCGAACTGAGTGCCGTCATCCAGGGTGCCGCGGTAGTGGACGGAGCACTTCTTGCCGTCGTTGTCTGCCATGGTTCTCTCCTTGTTGGTTCGTCTTGCCTGTCAAACGATGTTCGATTGTACCCGCCCGCAAGGGCGCCGCCTAGCCCACCACTGCCTTGCCGTCACGACCGAGAAGGTCGTCGACCTCGGCAAACAGGACCATGTTGCGCGCGTCGATCTTCACGGGCAGCTCCATGCGCATGGTCTCGCCCGTTGACATCTCCACGCGGATCTCGGCATGGTCCATGCCCTCGTAGTGCGAGAAGATGCTCGACAGCTGCTCCATGAAGCCGCGCGTGAGCCTGTGCGACGGGATGATGACCTCGAGCGTCCTGGGACGGTTGGTCTTCTCGTTGAGCGCCAGCGCCTCGACCCTCTGGGCGATGACCTGCACGCCACGGTCGCCGCGCTCGAGCTTGCCACACACGCGGATGAAGGCGTCGCCCATGGCCTCGCCGGTCGCCGGGTCGATCTCGCCCGTCAGCGCGGCGGCACACTGCTTGTACAGCTTCGGGAACACGACGACAGTGACCTCTCCCTCGATGTCCTCGAGGGTCACGATGGCCATCGAGTCGCCCTTCTTGGTGTTCTTCTTCTGCAGGCCGCTGACCATGCCCGCGAACCAGATGTCCTTTCCCTCGGGCACCTTGTAGACGGACTTGGCGGCACCCGTCACCGGGTCGACGACCTCGTCGGACTCCTCGATCTGGCCCATGGTGTAGTCGCGCGCCTTGGACAGCGCGTACTCGAACGGGCGCAGTGGGTGATCCGAGACGTAGATGCCCAGGACCTCCTTCTCCAGCGCGAGCTTCATGCGACGGTCCCACTCGATGCCATCGGGCGCGGGCGCGTGCTCGTCGAAGCCCGACCCCTCGACGTCGCCGAACATGTCGAACAGTGAGGTCTGACCGGTGGAGCGGTCCTTCTGGCGCCTCGTCGCGGCGTCGATGACGTTCTCGGGGTTGTTCTTGTCGACGAAGTGCATGCACTGCATGCGCGTGTAGCCGGTCGAGTCGAAGGCGCCGGCCTTGACCAAGGCCTCGACCACTCGACGGTTGGCCTGCGACGAATCGACGCGGTCGACGAAGTCGTACAGGTCCCTAAAGGCGCCGCCACGCTCGCGCTCGGCGATGATGCAGTCGGCCGCGCCCTCGCCCACGCCACGGATGCCGGCGAAGCCAAAGCGCACGCCGTCCTTGGTCGCGGTGAAGTCGCGTCCGGACTCGTTGACGTCAGGCGGCAGGATCTGGATTCCCTCGTGGCGGCACGAGCTGACGTAGTGGACGATCTTCTCGGTCTTGCCCATGTAGGACGTGAGGACCGACGCCATGTACTCGCGCGGGAAGTAGGCCTTCAGCCAGGCCGTCTGCATGACGAGGATCGCGTAGCCGGCAGAGTGCGACTTGTTGAACGCGTACGAGGCGAACTCGAGGACGTCGTCCCAGATGCGCTGGGCGGTCTCGCGCTTGTAGCCGTTGTCGACGGCGCCGTTCATCCAGTGGTCGTAGGTCGTCTCGTCCTTGCCGTTGTCCCAGTGGAACACCGTCGAGGTCAGCAGCTTGATCTTCTTCTTCGCGACCGGCTTTCGGATGCGGCTGTCAGACTCTCCTGCCGAGAAGTTCGACATCTTGACGGAGATCTGCATGACCTGCTCCTGGTAGACGATCGTTCCGTACGTCTCGTCCAGGATCTCGGAGAGCCTGTCGTCGTAGAAGACGATGGGCTCCTTGCCGTTCATGCGGTTGATGTAGCTGGTGACCATGCCCGCACCCAGAGGACCGGGGCGGTACAGGGCGATAAGTGCGACGACCTGGCGGTACTCCTTGGGCTGCATGTTCTTGATCGTCGCCGTCATGCCGCCGGACTCGACCTGGAAGACGCCGGCGGTGCGGCCGCTGCCCATGAGCTCGTAGATCTTGGGGTCGTCGAACGGGATCTTGTCTACGTCGATGTCCACGCAGGTGGCGCCGGGCTTGATGGTGCGCCTCACGTTCTCGGGCATGGCCTCGATGTCGGCGGGCGTGGGGTGGCTCGCGCGGATGTTGGCCAGCGCCTTCGAGATGACCGTGAGCGTTCGCAGGCCCAGGAAGTCCATCTTCAACAGGCCCATGTCCGCGACCGAGTGACCCTCGTACTGGGTGATCTCGACGCCGCCCTTGGTGTCGAGCTTGGTCGGCACGTGGTCGTTGACGGGCGTCGGGGCGATGAGGACGGCGCAGGCGTGGACGCCCTCGCCTCGCGTGAGGCCCTCGATCGAGAGGGCCGCGTCGATGACGCGGCGGGCATCGGGGTCCTTGCGGTACTCGTCGGCAAAGTCCTGGCTGAACCAGTCCTCCTTGCCGGGGGTCTTCTCCAGAACGCACTTGAGCTTGACCTTGGGGTCGCTCGAGACCATCTTCGAGAGCTTCTGTCCCATGTAGACGGGGAAGCCCAGGACGCGGTTCGCGTCGTTGATGGCCTGCTTGGCCTTGATGGTCGAGTAGGTGATGACGTGGCAGACGCGCTCGGGACCGTACAGCTCGCGGACGTGCTGCACGACCTCGAGGCGACGCTCATCGTCGAAGTCCATATCGATATCGGGCATCTCGGAACGCTGCGGGGACAGGAACCTCTCGAACATCAGGCCGTTCTCGAGCGGGTCGAAGGCGGTGATGTTCATCGCGTAGGCGACGATCGCGCCCGCCGCCGAGCCACGGCCCGGGCCGACGCCGATGCCGTTCTGCTTTGCCCACATGACGTACTCCTGGACGATCAGGAAGTAGTCCGCGAAGCCCTTGGTGCAGATGATGTCGTACTCGTACTCGAAGCGCTCCTCGACGTTGATGCCGTTGATGACGACGTTCTTCCAGTCGGGTCCGTAGTGCTGCGCGAGGCCCTTCTCGCACTCCTTGTGGAAGCGCTCCTCGGAGGTCTCCCCCTCCTCCAGGCCAGGGAACTTGGGCAGGAACATGCTCGACCAGTCGAGCTCGAAGTCGCACTTGCGCGCGATCTCGAGCGTGTTGTCGCATGCCTCCGGGCACCAGTCGAAGATCTGGCGCATCTCGTCCTCGGTCTTGAGATAGAACTCGGTACCCGTCATCTTCTTGCGGTTCTCGTCGTCGATGTGCGACGCGGTGCCGATGCAGCTGAGGACGTCTTGGACCTGGGCGTCCTCACGCGTGAGGTAGTGGACGTCGTTTGTGGCCACGACCTTGATGCCAAGCTTCTTGGCGAGCTTGACAAGGTACTCGGACAACGTGCGGTCCGACCAGCCGTTCCACTCGGGCGGCTGCAGGCCATGGTCCTGGATCTCGATGTAGAAGTCGTCCCCGAAGATCTCCTTGAAGGTGAGGGCCCAGCGCTCGGCCTCGTCGAAGTTGCCGTTACGGATGTTCCAGGGGATGATGCCCTGGACGCAGGCGCTCTGGCAGATGATGCCCTCGTGATACTCGCGTAGCATGTCCAGCGTGGTGCGCGGGCGGTAGTAGAACTCCTCGTTGGCGGCCTTGGACATCATCTTCATGAGGTTGACGTAGCCGCGCTCGTTCTTGGCAAGAAGGATCAGGTGGAACCTGAGCTGCGGGGACTTCTTCTCGTGGTACTCGTCGGTGATGAAGTATGCCTCGCAGCCGAAGATGGGCTTGATCAGCGGCGCGGGCTTGGTCGCGTCGAGCGCGGCCAGGTCGTGGCTCGCCTCCCAGGCGGCCACGTCACGCTCCCACTGGGCATGGGCGCGCTGGTGGACGGGTGCGTCGGGCGCGTCGGGCTCGGGCTCCTCGAGCTCCCAGCCCTTCTGGTAGCACTCGCGGTCATGCCTCCACTGCTTGGCGTCCGCGCAATCGTCGTTGTAGTTGCGGCACTCGAGGTCGAAGTTGGGGATGCCGAACATGTAGCCATGGTCGGTCAGGGCGATGGCGGGCATGCCCTCGTCGACGGCCTTCTTGACCATGCCCGGGATGCGCGTGGCGGCATCCAGGATCGAGAAGTCCGAGTGGTTGTGCAGGTGGACGAACGCCATGTGTTTGGGAATCCCTTCGATTGCCGTATGTCATGCGCCTCTTCGCAGGGGCGCATACCGAGAATAGCTCATGGCTCGGACAAAAATAGAACGCTAGTTCTTGCTTCCTGGGGCTTCATCGAACGCATACCTAACAACCACAGGCCCGCCGCGGCTATCGTCGCGCTCGACGCACACGAAGGCACACTCCACGTGGCTGACGCCCCTGCCGAGAAGGACGTCCGCGTACATGCGCGCCTGCAGCTCATGCGCGCGGCGCAGCGAGTCCGCGTCGCGGTCGGCGTCACCCGTCTTGTAGTCGACCACCAGGGCACGGTCGGAGCCGCGGTCGTAGCACAGAAGGTCAATCGCGCCGTCGACGTACTCCCCCAGCTGGGCGGGGCGCTCGCAGAAGAACGGCGCCTCGGGCACCACGACGTCGTGCGCGATGGCCTCGGAACGGATGTCCGAGCCCCACCAGCGACACAGGGCGGCGTCCAGCCGCTCGCGCTGCGCGCGCGAGCATCCCCACGCACGGGCCACGTTGCCCACGGTCGCCTCGTCGGGATAGGAGCCGGTCTCCGCCATGAGCTGAGCAAGCTCGTGGAACGCCGACCCCAGGCTGGTGGCGCGGGGCTGGTCGTCGTCGGGGTTGTCGGCGTGCGCGGCGGCCCGCAGGACCTCCTGGTCGCCCGCGCGGCCCAAGTCGCCCACGGCGGCGCTGAACGACGTGGTCGCCGGCAGGTCGTCCGGGTCTGCCTCGCCGTTGGCCGTGGCCATCACCGCGGAGTAGCTGTAGACGCCGCTGCGCGCCTGCGCCGGACGCGCCGGGGCAAGCTCGGGGTCGCGCGACTCGTATAGCGAGAAGGACGGCGCGGGTGCCTGGTCGTCTTGGGCCGCGGCGGTGGTGAGGCGTGTGACGTCCATCGAGCCCGCGGCCTCGACCTCGACGACTTTCTCGCCCGTGGCCTCGTCGATCGAGGGCTGGAGCTCGAGGCAGCGCACGACCCCGGGGCGCGACCCGCCGTAGTCGAACTCGGACAGGCCCGCCTCGACCACCTCGTCTCCAAAGAGGGCGCGGTATACCTGACCTGCCAGGACGGGTGACAGGCCGCTCTTCTCGACCTGGGTCGAGAGGCTCACCACAAGCGCCTCGCGGGCGCGCGTGAGGGCGACGTAGAGCAGGCGGACCTTCTCGGCGGCCTCCTCGGCATTGTCGCGTTCCTCGAGGTGCAGGCGCCAGTCGACAAGCGACGAGTCCTCGTTGACCTCGTCGGGAACGATCATGTCCTTGGCGGTCGAGAAGTCCTTCGAGCGCAGCGAGGCAAGCACGCGGTCGCCGTCCGCGACCGTGAGGCAGCTCTTCTTCGAGGCGGGGACCGTGGGGTCGCCCATGCACTCCGCGACGGCGACCACGGGAAACTCCAGGCCCTTCGACGCGTGCACCGTCATGACGCGCACGACGTTCGCGTCGCCGCCCATGAGCGAGGCGGGCGCGGCCTTGGCCACGTCCAGCCACAGGGCGAACTCGGTCGCGGCACGCGCCACGCCCAGGCTCAGGTCCTCGCACAGCTCGCGCACGTGGCGGATGGCGGCGAGCACGTTCGCGGCACGCGCCTGCCCCTCGGGACCAGCGGCCTCCAGGCGCGCGAGCCAACCGCTCTCGCGGGCCACGTCAAGAAGGACGTCGGCGCACGGGCGCCCACCCATGTTCGACCACGCGCGAGACATGACCTCGAACGCGCGCGACAGGCGCACGCTGGGCTCGCGGCCACCATACAGCTCGCGGTCGAGCATGCCGCGCTCGATCGGGCGCTTGCAGGGGGCGTCGAGCGTGTCCTGCCTGCGCGAGCCGAGAAGCACCAGGTCGTTGGCATCGAGCCCGAACATGGACGAGGCCAGCACCTGGAACAGGGCGCCGGTGTCGTGCGGGTTGGCGAGCGAGGTCAGCAGCAGGGACATGGTCCTGACCTCGGGGGCACTCGAGAAGGTCGAGCCACCCGTGACCACGCAGCCCACCCCACGCTCGCGAAGGGCGTCCACATACATGGCGGTGTTCCTCATGCGACCCAGAAGCAGCGCCATGTCGCCGGGGCGCACGCCCTTCTCGTTCGCGAGCCACGCCAGGCGGTCGGCGACCTGCTCGGCGGCGACCTTCGAGCGGCCGTCGCTGCCGACGCCGCGCCTGCCGTCCTTGAACGCGCGCGCGAGCTCGACGAAGACGCGGGGCTCGTCGGCCGCCGCATACCTGACCTTGGACTCGTCGCGGCCCGCGGCCAGGTCCATGAAGTCGGGAATCATGCCCTGGGCGCCACAGACGCGCGCGACCAGGCGCAGGATGTCGTCGTGGCTGCGGAAGTTGTCCGCCATGGTCGGCTTGAGCTCGTCCGGCATGTCGGCGCCGCGACGGCGGAAGACCGACACGTCGGCGCCGCGGAAGCGGTAGATGGACTGCTGGGCGTCGCCCACCGTGGTCAGGTGGCATGCGTCGGGGCCCGAGAGCATCTTAATCATCTTGACCTGCTGCTCGCTGGTGTCCTGGAACTCGTCGACCATCACCAGGCGGAACTTCTCGGCATACTCGCGCGCGATCTCGGGATGGGCCTCGAACGCCTCGAAGGTCTTGAGCATGAGGTCGTCGTTGTCGAGGGCGCCCTCCTTGGCCTTGGCCTCGTCGTAGTGCTCGACGATCCTGCGCGCCAGCTTGGTCAGCGGCTCGCGCAGCTCGTGCTCCATCGCCAGGGCAGCCTCGCAGCTGACCTCCGCCCAGCAGGCGGTGGCCTCGCGACACAGGTCCCTCTGCTCCGCACGCCTCCACTTGTTGCCGTTGGGGCGGCCGATTCTATCGAGAAGGTCGGTCAGCGCGGCGGCGTCGCGACTGGCCGGCGCGACGCTGGCAAGCCACGAGTCGATGTCGCAAATCCAGCCCGCGAGCTCCTCGCCCGTCTCGACCTTGCTCGCACGGGTGCCATACAGCGCCTCGTATGACATCTTGAGGCTGTTAACCAGCGACGTCACGTCGGGCTGTTTGCCGACCCACACGAGCGAGTCGAAGCCGCCCGGGCACGCGAGCGCGGCGCCGGCCAGGGCCTGTGCCATGCCGGCGGCGCTCGACGCCGAGTCGCCCCCGCCGGACGCGCCCCCACGGGCGGGGTGCGCGGCAAGAAGGGCGCGCACGTCCTGGTCATCTCGTAGGTCGCGGATGGCGCACTCGGTGGCGGTCTCCATCATCTCGGCGGCAAGCACGTCGGCGACGAGCTTGAACTCGGGGTCGAGGCCAAGGTCGAGCGCGTGGTCGTGCAGGATGCGCGAGCACATGCCATGGATGGTGGAAATCCAGGCGGAGTCCACCTGCAGGGCCGCCTCGGCAAGGCCCTGGCTCCTGAGGGCGCCGCGCACGCGCTCCTTGATCTCGAGCGCGGCGGCGTTGGTGAAGGTGATGATGAGGGCCTGGTCGAGGCTGTCGAGGTAGGGCCTGCCGCCCTCGCCCGAGCCGGGCGTCAGGGCCCACACCACGCGCTGGGTGAGCGTGAAGGTCTTGCCCGAGCCGGCACCGGCAGCCACGAAGAGGGGTCGGTCGAGCGTCGTCACCGTCTGCCTCTGTCCAGGCTTGAGCTGGGAGAAGTCCATCTAACCCAGCCTCCTCTCGCAGTTTGCGACCGGGCACCACGAGCACGCGGCGGCGTCGACGGGGCGCGCCTCGACGTCGCCCGCCGCCATGCGGGCGATGGCCTCGGCGATCATTTCCTCGGTCTTGTCGAGAAGCTCGGTGAACTCCGAGACGGTGAGCCCGGCGGTCACGCGGGCGGCGCGCGAGCCCAGGGGACGACCCCAGACACGGTCGATCATGCTGTCCGGCACGGCGCCCGACAGCTCATGGGTCCCGGCGGTGCCCAGGTAGACGGCACCGGTCGCCGTGAGCCCCATCTTGTCGAGGTGCTTCCTCACGACCTGCGCGTAGATGAGCGCCTGCACGTGACGGGGAAGCTTGCCCGGGACCAGGCCGTCACCGTCCGCCAGCGCGTAATCGTAGAACAGGCGCGACTTGTGCTTGTAGTCGATGATGATGGCATGGCCCGCCGCATCGACGTCGATGCGGTCGATGCTGCCGACGAAGTCGGCGCCGGCATAGTCGACGGCGATGCCCGACGACCCGCCAAAGCGCATCTCGAAGAACCTTGGCTCGAAGCCCTCAAGGACCGTCATCTCGAACTCGAGCGTCGAGCGAAGGTCATCGCGCAGTCGCTCGAGTTGCTTGTCCTGCGAGGGCACGTGCGGAACGAGCGCCTGATCGGAGCGCTTGTGGGCCCTCATGCGCTGATGTGCGAGGTGTGCGTCGAACTCGGAGTCGAGCAGCTCGGTCGCACGCGCGAGCGTGGCCGCGTTCACGCGGGAGCGCAGCAGGCGCTCGCGCGGGTCGCGGAAGGCGTCGGCGGGCGCCCCGAACGCCGGGAGGCCCGCTGCCTCGCGCAGCATCGCGCGGTGCGTGACCTCCAGGACGCGGTGCACGAACGAGCCCTTCTCGAGATTGGAGAAGCCGGCGTCGATGCCGTCGAGGCCGAGCCTGCGCAGGGAGAACCACTTGTACGGGCACTCGAGGTAGGACTCGATCTGTGAGGCGGAAAGCGTCGGGCGCAGGTCGGGCGTGACGGGAGAGCCGTTGCGCGGGACCACGACGAGGCCGCGCAGGTCCGCGTCGATGCGACCGGCCACGGACGGGTCGCAGGCGCCGACGCGGCGGTCGGGGTTGCCCGATGCCGAGATGTTCTCGCCCAGGCGGTCCTCGCCGGCGCTCGCGACGCCCAGGGGCATCGTCTCGTCACGCCGACCGTGGTAGCCATATGCCTCGAGAAGCTCGGTCAGCATGACGGCGGGGTAGGTGGGCTTGGAGTCGGAGTCGGCGAGCGGGCGCTCCAGCAGAAGCGTCGACGTCGGCACGGCTACGCAGGCGCGCATGGTGGCGCGCACGCGCTCCAGCGGCTCGGCCAGGGGTGCGCAGCCGACCTTGCCGGCGAGAAGGGCGTATGCCCCCTCGTCGCACGAGACGGGCGAGCCGACGGTGTCGAGACCCATCATGACCAGCGCGTCCGCCGAGGCGGCAGGCATCCGGGAGACATCGGAGGGGCTGGCGATGGCGACCTCGAGCACGGGACCTGAGCCACGGGTCACGGGCTCGAGGACCGGATGCGTGCCCACGCTCACGAGCTCGAGCGTGTCGCTCGCGAGCCTCACGATCTTGCTAAGGGGAAGCGCGTCCTCGCGGGCATTCTTGGCGCGCGAGCAGGTGACGCCCACGCAACCCATGGCGCGGCAGACGTCCGATATGGCAGCCAGCGCGGACTCGGTCTCGACCGCATGCAAATCACGGGCATCGGGGTGGCGCTCGGCGTAGGCGCGCCAGACCTTCTGCGCGGCGGTACCCATGCGCCCCAGCAGCAGGTCGCGCAGGGCGGCAGCCACGCAGCCGGAGGTCGTCGAGACGCGCGACAGGTCGTCGAGCACGGCCGCGGGCGTGAGCAGGCGGTCGCCTCGCCACTTGCGGTCGAGCGCCCAGGCTGCCTCGGGCTCGATGCCGGAGATGTCGCTCAGCAGGAAGTCCACGAGCCCGGTGGGAGGCCACCAGTCCATGTCGCCCAGGCGCGGCACCTCGCCCCACGGGCCCTGCTCGGGCTCGGGCCAGTCGAGCTCTGCCAGGCGCGCCACGCCCTCGGCAAACAGCAGGAAGGAGCGGCCCGCACCGGTGGAGCGCACGGGTACGGTGAGCTGTGCGGACACGCGCGCGCCACGGGCGGCGAGCTTGGGCGCGAGCTCACGCCACGCACGACGGACGTCGGACGTGCACACGACCACGCGCCTCGCCCCGCCCATCGCCAGGGCGCCGACCTCGCGCGCCACGAGCTCGGCCTCGGCCAGGGGGCCCGCGGGCTCCAGCATGCGGACCGCGCCGCCGGCCACGACGGGATCTGCGCCGGGGCAGAACAGCTTGCCGAGAAGTTCCTCGAGCTCGGGGGCACGCGCCAGAACCGCGGAGCCGTCAGCCGTATCGTCTGCGGCGGCACGTTCGGATTGGGCGTCCCGTTGGGCAGAGAGGTCGAAGACCGTGAGGTTGTCGGTGCCGGCCAAGGCATCGGCCAGGGCGCGCGCCTTGTCGCCTGCGGGACCCCCGGCGGCATCCGACGCGAACATGACGGGCCAGCCGGCCTGTGCCAGGCCGCGCACGAACAGGCGCTGGGCGAGAGGCATCTCGTCGAAGCCGGCCAGGACCACCGAGCACACGGGGCCGCCGGCCGCCTGGATGCGTCCGGGCAGGTCGCGCATGGCGACGCAGGGCTCCACCCGAAAGCGGTCCTCGAGCGTCGCCTGGTAGGAGGCCACCAGGCGGATGGCGGCAAGCTCGCCCACGGTAAGCTCGGGAAGCGACGACTCGTCGAGCTCGCCTGTGCGCGTGACGGGCAGGGCGCACAGGGCCTCCGAGGCGAGGCGCGCGACCAGTCGGGCGGTGCCGCGGCCACGGTCGGCAGGGCCCAAGACGCCGTCCGGGGCATCGTCGACCGTCCTACGCGCAAGCACCTGGCGCTCGGCCGCGGAGACGAGCGCGCGTCCGTCGCCATAGCGACCCCACAGGCCCGCCGCCCAGGCCGCGGGCGTCGTGACCGTGACGCCAACGGTGAGGTCGTCGTGGGCCGCGAGCGTGCGCTGCGCGTCGAGCGCCACGGTGAACGAGGGCACCAGCAGAACCGCACGACCGCAGCGCCGCAACGAACCTCGAAGCTCGTCGAGCACGGCGTCGGAAGTCAGGGCACTGACGCGCGCGTCATTTTGGATTTGGGACATGGATTGGTCCTTGTCGTCGCTGCCATGGGAGTTTCCTCAACCATGGTAGCGGGAGACGCGGACACTAATTGGCGTCGCCGGAGACAGCGCCGGGATTGGCGGGGGCGTCAGCGGCGGCAAGTCGTCCCAACACGATGCGATAGCCGCCCTCGGCACCGTTGAGGCACTTAGAGACGCGACTGACCGTGGTCGACGAGGCGCCGGTGCGGGCGGAGACCGCCAGGTAGGACTCGCCCGCGGACAGCAGGCGCGCGACCTCGAGGCGCTGGGCGAAATCCGCGATCTCGCGCGGGGTGGCCAGGTCGAGCATGAGGGCGCGGGCCTCGTCGGGGTTCTCGAGCGAGCAGATCGCCCGAAGCAGCACGTCCACCTCGGGCATGTCCAGCAGGTCGTCCTTGGTCACGGCTCCCCCTCTCGGGACGGGTTGCGTTCGCGGTCGGCATGCGCGCGGTCGCAGGCGTGGGTTGGCTGCGAGCGCACGGCACTTCTCGGCAATCACTTTACCCTAATGCAGTGGCAGGCGTTCGCAGGGTTGGTGAAGGCGCATGGTGCGGGCGGGAGCGGGGCATACTGACCTTGTTGACACTGGCGAGAGGAGCCACCATGAAGTTCGTCGTCCGTTGGATTCTTACCGCCGTCGCCGTGATGGTCGCGGCGTGGGTCGTGCCCGGCATGGGCTTTGTCGGCAGCGACTTCGCGGCCGCGCTGTGGACCGCGTTGGCGCTAGCGTTCGTCAACACGTGGATCAAGCCGCTGCTCAGCATGATGGCGCTGCCGCTGACGATCGTCTCGCTGGGGCTGTTCGCGCTCGTCATCAACGCGGGCATGCTCGAGCTTGCCAGCTTCTTCGCGCGCAACATCTTCCACGCGGGCGTCTACGTGGGGTCGTTCGGCTCGGCGCTTCTGGGCGCGATCGTCATCTCGATCGTGTCGGCGCTTCTGGGGGCCACCGCCGACGAGTAGGCGCCCGACGGGCGGACGCCTGGCAAGGGGGCTGCCACCCGAACATATCGCGTTATGACAAAGGTCACCCCGTCACCGTCGGGGTGGCCTTCAGCCGCACGCCATCATGCCTGCATGGACCGTCGTCCCGAGGCGTTGTCAGGCGCTGCAATCTCGAATGGGAACGTCGGCGGCCTAGAAGTCGGCGTTGCCCACCGTGCGCGGGTGAGGGATGACGTCGCGGATGTTGTCGATGCCCGTGAGGTACATGACCAGGCGCTCGAAGCCCAGGCCGAAGCCGGCGTGGCGGCAGGAGCCGTAGCGACGCAGGTCGCAGTAGTACTTGTACTGCTCGGGGTCCATGCCGAGGTCGCGGATGCGCTGCTCAAGAAGCTCGAGGCGCTCCTCACGCTGGGAGCCGCCGATAATCTCGCCGATGCCGGGGACCAGGCAGTCGACGGCGGCGACGGTCTTGCCGTCGTCGTTCATGCGCATGTAGAAGGCCTTGATTTCCGCAGGGTAGTCGGTGACGAAGGTCGGCTTGCCAAAGTGCTTCTCGGTAAGGAAGCGCTCGTGCTCGGTCTGCAGGTCACAGCCCCAGCTGACGGGATACTCGAACTCGGCCTCGCCGGAGGTCTGGGCGTCGACCAGGATCTGGACGGCGTCGGTGTAGGTGACGCGGGCGAACTCGGAGCCGGCGACGTGCTCGAGCCTCTCCACAAGGCCCTTGTCGACGAACTTGTTGAGCATGGCCAGCTCGTCGGGGCAACGGTCCATCACGTAGCGGATGACGTACTTGAGCATGGCCTCGGAGACCTCCATGTCGTCCTCGAGGTCGGCGAAGGCCATCTCGGGCTCCACCATCCAGAACTCGGCCGCGTGACGGCGGGTGTTGGAGTTCTCGGCGCGGAAGGTCGGGCCGAAGGTATAGACGTCGCCAAAGCTCATGGCAAAGTTCTCGGCCTGGAGCTGGCCGGAGACGGTGAGGTTGGTGGCCTTGCCGAAGAAGTCCTGCGACCAGTCGACCGAGCCGTCCTCGCACCTGGGGATGTTGTCGAGGTCGAGCGTGGTCACGCGGAACATCTCGCCGGCGCCCTCGGCGTCGGACGCGGTGATGATGGGCGTGTTGACGTAGACGAAGCCGCGCTGCTGGAAGAAGTCGTGGATCGCGAAGGCCGCCACCGAGCGGATGCGGAAGACCGCGCGGAAGAGGTTGGTGCGGCTGCGCAGGTGCTGCTGGGTGCGCAGGAACTCGCGGGTAGTGCGCTTCTTCTGCATGGGGTAGTCGGGGGCGGAGGCACCCTCGATGACGATGGAGCTGGCCTGCAGCTCGAAGGGCTGCGGGCGGTCGGGGGTCAGCTCGACGGTACCCGTGACCACGAGGGCCGAACCGACGCCGGTGGAGGCGACCTCGTCGTAGCAGTCGAGCGTCTCGCGCTTCATGATGACCTGCAGGTCGCGGAAGCAGCTGCCGTCGTTGAGGGTGACGAAGCCGAAGTTCTTCATGTCGCGAACGGAACGGACCCAGCCGCAGCAGGTGACGATCTTGCCCGCGTACTGCTCGGGGTCGGCGCAGACGGCGGCGATGGTGGTGCGATCCACGATGGGACCTCCTCATGGATGGCGGCCGCGCCACGTGCCGAGAAGGACGTCGGGCGAACCGCGGGTGTCGGGCCCGACGAGGCGTCACGCCGTCGGTCCCCTTGCGTTTTAACCTATCTATTCTAGCCCGTGCGCGCCGAGTCGCGACCGTGCAACCGCATGCGGGCACATAGCGTCGCGGGCGGTAGGGCATGCCCGGCGGGCGAACGGGCGGTCGCGCGGCCAGACGCGCGGCGCGCACATACGGGCAACACGATGCACTTCTCGGTAGAAAAGGGGTCTATACTGGCCGTAAGCAAGAAGCGCACCATGTTGCGTTTTTTGACGTAATCACGTATTGGCTGCAACGACGGGAGGAACGCATGCCCACGAGGCCCGGGGTCGAGAGCTATGCCGTGGCGGTGATGTCGATGTTCACCAGCGGCTTCGCGCGCTACGCCGACACGCACTCCGGCGAGGCAACCTACCGCCAGTGGTTCCTGCTGACGATGCTGGCCAACATGGGCGAGGGCCCCCACAGTGTGCGCGACCTGGCCGACTTCGCCGGCACCACGCGCCAGAACGCCAAGCGCATGCTCGAGCCGCTGGAGAGGCGCGGCCTTGTGACCATGCGCCGCTCGCAGGCGGACTGCCGCAGCATCGACGTGCGCATGACCGCGCGCGGCCGCGACTACCTGCGCGGGCATGGCACCGAGGTCGCCGACGCCACCTCGGCAGTCTTTGCGGGCGTCAGCGACGAGGAGCTCGAGGGGCTAGTCGACGTCCTGCACAAGCTGTCGGACGGCCTGGAGGCGGCGCAGTCACAGGGGGACGAGGCCTAGGCGCACGGGGCGAGGCCTAGGCGCGCGCGGGAATCGCCACGTGGCGGGCGCGGGTGGGCACGACGATGTCGACGTACTCGGACTCCGCGGGAAGCTCCACCTGGTCGAGCTCGTCGTCCACCGGAACGATCAGCTGCCTCGCGAAGAACTTCTCGCCATCGAAGTCATAGCGGATCGCGGAGGCACGCGGGGGCAGATGCCCTCCGAGGTCGATGTCGGAGCGCCGCTCGTTTGCCTGGTAGAAGGCGAACCCCGAGGAGCCATGCGAGACCGCCAGCACGCACTCGTGGCCGTCGCGGCCCATGACGTCGGTCAGCGTGGCCACCATGCGCTCGGTCACCCGCGCGCTGGACTCGCCGCCGAACTGGACGAGGAACTCGCCGAAGGGGTCGGGTGCCACGAGGCTTCCGCTCTCCCCCTCCAACAGGCCAAAGTAGAACTCGCGCAGCCCGCCCAGGCGCGCGTACGGCATCGACGAGCGCGTCGCGAGCTCGAGCGTCTGCGCGGTGCGCCCGGAGGTCGAGCAGTACGCGTGGTCGAAGCTGACTCCGTGCTCGTCGAACCAGCGCCCCATCCACGCGGCCTGGCGGCGGCCATACGCGGACAGCGGCGAGTCGCCCCAGCCCTGGACCTTGTTTCGCTCGTTGAAGATGGTCGTGCCGTGACGCATGAGGTACAGGGTGCGCAAGGCCGTGCTCCTTTCGGATGGTTTCTGGTTGAGAAGTACCGTGGGGTGGCTACGGGAGCCTGTGGCCCGCCGCCGAGTAGATCTCGTACCACTCGCGGCGCGTCAGGCGCACGTCGCTTGCCGCCGCGGCCTCGCGGGCATGCACCGGGTCGCAGGTGCCGATGACGGCCTGCGTGCGCATGGGCAGGCGCAAGATCCAGGCCAGGGCGACCGCCGCGGGCGTGACGCCACGGTCCGCCGACACCTTGTCGAGCCTGTCGTTGAGCGCGACGTACTCGCTCGCGCCGAGGAAGGTCCCAAACTCGCGGCTGACCTGCAGGCTCGACCACGACTGGACCACCATGTCGTGCGCGGCGCACCAGTCCAGCGTCGCCGCGTCGCGCGAGACGGCCTCGTCGACGCCCATGTTGTAGTAGATGGTCGCGTCCACCGGCGCGGTGTGCCCGCAGCTCAGCTGGATCTGGTTGCACGCCAGGGGGAAGTCCAGGCTCGCCTGGATGCGCGAGATGCCGGCGGGTCCGAGGTTGCTCACGCCGAACTCGAGCACCTTGCCCGAGGCACGCAGCTCGTCGAAGGCGGCGGCAATCTCGTCCGGCTCCATCAGCACGTCGGGGCGATGCAGCAGAAGCGAGTCCACGTGGTCGGTGCCCAGGCGCGCCAGGCTGCCCTCGACCGCCTCGACGATGTGGGCGCGGGAGAAGTCGTACCAGGTGAAGTCGTCGCCCTTGACGATGCCGCACTTGGTCTGGACCAGCACGCGGTCGCGCAGGCCGGGGCGCGACGCCAGCGCGTCGCCAAGGATCTGCTCGCAGGCGCCGCGGCCGTAGGCATCGGCGACGTCAAGCATGTTGACGCCGGCGTCCACGCCGGCCTCGACCAGGGTCGCCACCTCGCCGCTCGTCTTGTCGGGAATGCGCCAGAAGCCCATCACGACCTCCGACGCACGCATGCCGTTGCTGCCAAAGTCGACGTAGTCCATAGGTGTGCCCTCCCCAAACGGCGCGCCGCGCAAGGCGCGCCCGAGACGGGCCGCGCGACAGCGGCACGAAATTAGCTACCAGAGGTTCTTCTAATATGAAATTCATTATCCAACAACGACAGTTATGCGACCGTCACGATGCGTGCCCAAAACCGTCAGCGCCTTGCGATTGCCTGGCGGAGACGGCCTCGGCAAGTAAGGGCCCCAAAACTAGACGAGGGCCCCGGACATGACCACGGGACCCCCACTTTTCGGTCGTAATGCCGCCGGCGTCAAAGGGCGTCGGCCCTAGCACATGCGACCTTGCGCATACCTATGTGATTCCCCGCGGCGGCCCCCTCCATACCCACCCTGCCGAGAAGTGCCTCGGGCAGCAAGATTTCTCCACGTTGCTTGGGGCCAGCCGGCATGCCCAACCACACGCCGCGCCCGAAACGCGCCCGACACCAACTCGCGCTAGCATGGGCGACATGCTCCGGGCGCGCGCCATCCGCCACCCGAGCGCGGGCCACGCCCACAGGAGCCCCCACCCAGGCAAACGCGCCTCCCGCAACCAAAACCCAACCGCCGACGAAAGGCGAACGAACCATGACGCAACCCAAGGCCAACGACCAGGTCCTGCTGATCAACGACATGTGCGGCTACGGCAAGGTGGCCCTGGCGGCCATGCTGCCCGTCCTGTCGCACATGGGCTTTCGCATCCACAACCTGCCCACCGCGATCGTGTCGGACACGCTGGACTACCCCGAGTTCTACATCCAGGACCTGACGGACTACGTCAACCGCGCCCTGGAGATCTGGGGTCACCTGGGCTTCGAGTTCGACGCCATCTCCACCGGCTTCATCGTCACCGAGGAGCAGGCCACCCGCATCGCCTCCTTCTGCGAGGAGCGGGCCGCCCGCGGAACCCGTGTCTTCGTCGACCCGATCATGGGCGACAACGGATCGCTGTACGCAGGCGTCCCCGAGTCCACGATCGGCCACATGCGCCGCCTGGTCGCGGTCGCCGACTGCACCGTCCCCAACTACACCGAGGCCTGCCTGCTCACCGACACTCCGATAGCACCCGCCAAGGAGGGCATCACACGGACCGAGGCCGACGCCCTGGTGGACAAGATCCGCGAGGTCGGTGCCAAGTCTGTCGTCGTCACCAGTTCCCTGGTCGACGGCCGACACGCCGTCGTCGGCTACGACCATCTTGCCGACGAGCGCTTCCTCATCCCCTTCGACGAGATTCCCGTCTACTTCCCGGGCACGGGCGACATCTTCTCGTCGGTCCTCATGGGCCGCGTGCTGCAGGGCCGCACCCTGGCCGATGCCACGTCCAACGCCATGGACGCCGTCCGCCAGCTCATCTACCTCAACCAGGACCAGAAGGACAAGGCCATGGGCCTTCCTGTCGAGAAGTACCTGTCGGTGGTGGACCGATGAGCGCGGCGCGCGCCGAGGGCGCCGACCCCACGCACAAGAGGGCGGGCGCGCCGCGCGGACGCCGCCCGACCATCAAGGTCACCGTCGTCGACCAGCTGGGCGAGTGCCGCTGCCACCACGGCCACAAGCCCGGCGACACCTTCGACTTCGACCACGACCGCGGGCGCATGTGCCCCATGGCCTGTCACGTGGGATTCCCCTACATCGACATCCTGCGCTACGGAGGAGCCGTCCCCGGAAACGAGCCAGGAACGGCCAAGTTCTGCTGCCCCGAGGTCGAGACCCTCAACGTCTTTCTCGCCGAGGTCATCGACCCGGAAAACCCCGCCAACCCGGACGGTCCCGCCAACTAGAGCCTTCCCGTCGACCCGGACGGTCCCTCGCCACGGCACCAACCCCGCGCCTAGGCCCTCGCGCAATCCGAGACCTGGCCGCGAAGCACGGCCAGGCCGTGCGGGAGCGCGCCCAGCACGGCCGAGACGTTCTCGACCGCGGCCTTGGGGCTGCCCGGCAGGTTGACCACCAGGGTCCGCCCGCGGATGCCGGCCACCCCGCGCGACAGGCACGCGCGGTCCGTCACGGCCATCGAGGCGGCACGCATGGCCTCCGCGATGCCGGGTGCCATGCGCTCGCACACGCGGCATGTGGCCTCGGGCGTCACGTCGCGGGGCGAGAAGCCCGTTCCACCCGTGGTCAGGACGAGCGCCACGTCCTTCTCGGCAAGGCGGACGAGCTCGGACTCGATTGCGTCGACGTCGTCGGGCACCACCAGGACGCCGATCACCTCATAGCCCTTGCAGCTCAGAAGGGCCGACAGGGCGGGGCCGCTCTCGTCGTCGCGCAACCCGGCCGCGGCTCGGTCGCTCACCGTTACCACCGCTGCCGAGAAGTGCCGCTCGCTCGCGTCGTGGTCGTGTCGGTCGCAGGTCATGGCTACCTCCCAAAGGGGCAGTGCGGGAACGTGCATGGCTTGCAGCCCAGGCACAGCCCACCCTCGCCCATCGCGGCCAAATCTCGCCTGGTCAACTCGACGCCCGCGAGAACGCGAGGCAGCACCAGGTCCAAAACCGTCGCCTTGTTGTACATCGCGCAGCCGGGCACGCCCAGCACGGGCACCGACGCGCCCGCCACGTCATCGAAGTAGCCGACGAGAAGCATCGCGCCGGGCAGCACGGGGCTGCCGTAGGCGACCACTCGGGCGCCCGCCCGGCGGATGGCGCCGGGGGTGTTGTCGTCAGGGTCCACGCTCATGCCGCCCGTGCACACGACCATGCCGCAGCCGCTCGAGACCGACTCGCGAATGGCCGCCTCGACGCAGGCGGGGTCGTCCCCGGGGGTCGCGCGGTGGGTGACCTCGACGCCGCAGTCGGCAAGCTTGGACTCGATCACCGGCGTGAAGGCGTCCTCGATCAGGCCCGACGCGACCTCGGAGCCGGTGGCCACCACGGCGGCCGTGCGGACGCGGTACGGCTCCACGCGAAGCAGCGGGCCTCCCGCCGCCGCGCGCTCTGCGGCCTCGACGACCTTCTCGCCAACCACGAGCGGGATCACGCGGGTACCCGCCAGCATGTCGCCCGCGCGCACGCCGAAGTTGCCGCGACGCGTCGCGACCATGACCTCGTCGCAGGAGTTGACGGCCACCAGGCGCTCGGAGTCCACCAGAAGCACGCCGTCGCGGGTGGCGCGGATGCCGATCTTGCCCTCGGACGGGTCGCCGGCGCGCTCGCAGCCGGGACCCACGCACAGCGCGGCCAGGCGCTCGGCGGCGTCGTTCTCGTGCAGCTGGCCGGGCGCGAGCTCGAAGACGTACAGGCTGCGCTTGCCCATCGACAGCAGCACGGGAATGTCCTCGGGCGCGACCACGTGCCCCTTGCGGAAGCGCGGGCCCTTGCTCTTGCCCGGGATGATCTGGGTCATGTCGTGGCACAGCACCTGTCCCACGGCATCCTCGACGCGAACCTGCCTCATCTAGAGCTCGCCCTCCCCCACAACGCGGACCTCGTCGCCGGCGCGCAGGGTGCCCGCGCGCGTGACGACGCAGAAGATGCCGTCGGTCGGCATGACGCAGGTGCCCACCAGGCGGCGGATCTCGCAGTCGGCATGGCACGTCTTGCCGACCTGCGTCACCACCAGGCGCGCGTCGCCCGCGGCAAGCGTCGTGCCCACGGGAAGCGACGCCAGGTCCATCCCACGGACCAGCACGTTCTCGGCAAACGCGCCGGGCCCCAGCTCGGACGTCACATCGACGCAGCCGACCTCGGCGCCCTGTCTGCCGAGAAGTGCCTCGCGCATGCGGTCGACCGACTCGGCCGGAAGAAGGCTCACCTGGCGGTGCCAGGCGCCCGCATGCGCGTCGCCCGCCACGCCCGTGCCCACCACGAGCTCGATCGAGTCGCGCGGGACCTTGCGCGTGCCCTTGCGCTCCGAGACGCTCACGGCCTCGACGCGGCCATGCGGGGTCGCGGGTGCGGGGGCGGGCGCCGCGTCGGCCGCGACGGCGGTGCACGCGACCTCGCCGCACTTCTCGGCAACGACGAAGTGGCCCGACTTGCCGCCGTCCTTCTCCAGAAGACGGGTGGACTCGACGACCATGTCGCGCTGGTGGGCCTTGAGCATGTCGTAGACCGTGAGCGCGGCCACGCCGGCCGCGGTGAGGGCCTCCATCTCGACGCCCGTCTCGCCCGTGCAGCGGCAGGTGGCCTCGATGGCGACGCCGCAGCGCGCGGGCGCGTCCACCAGCGAGAAGGACACGTCGGCGCCGGTGAGCGCGATCGGGTGGCACATGGGCACGAGCTCCCAGCAGCGCTTGGCCGCCATGATGCCCGCCACCTGGGCGACCGCGAGCACGTCGCCCTTCTTGCAGCCTCCCGTGCGTACGAGCTCCAGGGTGTCGGGCCCCATGCGCACGAAGCTCGCCGCCCGCGCCATGCGCGCGGTGCGCGGCTTGGCGGACACGTCCACCATGCGGGCGCGGCCCTGCTCGTTCACGTGCGTGAGGTCGCCTGTCGGCTGGCTCATCTATCCCCCGATCCGGTTCATGCCCCGCACGCTGCCACTGGCGCGGCCGGGACCATCGTCTCCCTCGTACATGTCGTGGTGCGCGGGCTTCAGGCGCACCGCCTCGACGATAGCACGCTCGAGCGCACGACCGGAAAGCCCGCGCAGGTCGACCTCGTCGGCCGAGTGCAGGCAGGGCTTCATGCGCCCGTCGGCCGTCACGCGGACGCGGTCGCAGGCGCCGCAGAACCTGTGGCTCATCGGGCGGATCAGGCCCACGCGGCCCCGCCAGCCCGAGGGGCGCCACAGCTCGGCCACCCCCTGCGTGCCCAGGGGCTCGGCACCCGCGAGCACCCCAGCCAGCGCCGCGTCGGCCGCGACGAAGCGCTCGCGCGGCCAGCCG
Source organism: uncultured Atopobiaceae bacterium (assembly GCA_934792625.1). Lineage (GTDB taxonomy): Bacteria > Actinomycetota > Coriobacteriia > Coriobacteriales > Atopobiaceae > CAKVON01. The sequence goes on along the minus strand of CAKVON010000007.1, from coordinate 62,550 downwards.
GCGCACTCGCCGATGGGCATCAGCTCGATGAAGCGCACGTCGACGTCGCGGTCGCGCGCGAGCGCGGCCACGTCGGCCAGGCCGTCCTCGTTGACGCCGCCGACCACGACGCAGTTGACCTTGACGCGGTCGAACCCGGCGGCAAGCGCGGCGTCCAGCCCCGCCAGCGCGTCGGCCAGACGTCCCCCGCGCGTGATGGCCGCGTAGGTGGACGCGTCGAGCGAGTCCAGGCTCACGTTGACGCGCGAGAGCCCGGCCGCGCGCAGGTCGTCGGCAACGGGCGCCAGAAGCGTCGCGTTGGTCGTCATGTCGACCTCGCGGATGCCGGGCGTGGCGGCGAGCATGCGCACCAGGTCGACCACGCCGCGACGCACCAGCGGCTCGCCGCCCGTCAGGCGGACCTTGCGCACGCCCAGACGCGCGCACGCGGCAGCGATTGCGGCAAGCTCCTCCAGCGAGCACACGTCGGCGTGCGCGCGCTTGGCCACGCCGCATCCCGGCATGCAGTAGGTGCAACGGCAGTTGCACAGGTCGGTCACCGAGAGCCGCAGGTAGTCGATGGTGCGACCCCGCGTGTCCAGAAGTCCCGTCACCTGGCGCCACCTCCCGCCACGTCGCGAAGCGGCATCACCGCGGACGGGTCGATCGCCATGGTCAGGCAAGCGCCCGGGCGCGCCCCGCGCGACTCGAGCGCGGCCCACCCGTCCTTCTCGAGCTCGTAGCGAAGGCGCGCGCCGCCGGGCGTGGCGAGCATCACGATGGTCGAGAAGGTACTGTCGATCACACGGTCCACCACGCACGGAATCAGGTTGTCGCCGGCTCCCGTGGCCGTGCCGTCGGCGGGCACCGAACCCGCAAGCCCTTCTCCGACGGAAACGACGCGCAGGTAGTGGGCGCGAATGCCCGCATGGGTCACGTCGGGCGCGACCTCGCGCGAGGCCCCGAGCGTCACGCCCCAGTCGTCGCAGGCAAGCAGGCGCTCCCCGACCACGCGCGCCCGCGAGACGTTCTTGCAGCCGGAGATCAACGCCGCCGAGAGCGTGTCGGGTGCCGAGAAGAGCTGCGAAATCGTGAGCTTTGGCTCCGAGGTGCCCGAGCTCACCACGCAGACGGTGTCGCACAGGCGGTAGACCTCGTCGCGGCTGTGCGACACGAAGACCGTGGGTCGCCCGAACTCGCGCAGTGTGTCGGACAGCTCGAGCTCCAGCTGCCAGCGCAGGTATCCGTCGAGCGCGCTGAACGGCTCGTCCAGAAGCAGCAGGTCGGGGTCGGACCCCATGATGCGCGCGAGGGCAACGCGCTGGCGCTGGCCGCCCGACAGCTGCGCGGGCCGCAGGCGCTCCAGGCCGTCCAGGCGGAAGGCCCGTATCTGCCCCATGGCCACGCGCCTGCGCTCGGCGGCGTCGCGCGAGCGGACGCCCGCCATCACGTTGTGCAGCACGTCCATGTTGGGAAACAACGCGTAGTCCTGAAACAGGTAGCCGACGCGCCTGTCGCGCGCGGGCACGTCGACGCGCGACTCGCTGTCGAACAGCACGCGCCCGTCGAGCTCGATGTGGCCGGAGTCGGGCGTGACGACGCCGGCGATGCACTTGAGCGTCATCGACTTGCCGCAGCCCGACGCGCCCAGAAACCCCATGACCTCGCGGGCGTCGTCCACGCGAAAGCCCACGTCGAGCGAGAAGCCCGCCAGGTCCTTCTCTATATCCACCACCAGGCTCATCGCGTGGCCCCCTCGCGTCGCTCCAGCAGGTTCAGGGCCACAAGCACCACGGCGGACATCGCCAGGTTCACCATCACCCACGCGAGCGCCCCGGCGTCGTCGCCGGTACGCCACAGCTGGTAGACGGTGGTCGAGACGGTCGCCGTGACGCCAGGGGTGTAGCCGCACACCATCGAGGTGGCGCCGTACTCGCCCAGCGCGCGGGCGAACGCGAGCACGGCGCCGGCGACGATGCCCTGGCGGCAGCACGGCAGCTTGACGCGCCAGAAGACCCACGCCTCGGAGTGGCCGAGGGTGCGCGCGGCGTCGGCAAGCGTCTCGTCGAACTGCTCGAACGCGCCGCGGGCGGTGCGATACATCAGGGGGAAGCTCACGACCACGGTCGCCAGGATCGCCGCGTACCACACCATGGTCAGGCGGATGCCAAACAGCGCCTGCGCCCACGCGCCCAAGGGGCGGCGCGGCCCCGTCGCAAGCAACAGCAGGTAGCCCACGACGGTGGGCGGCAGCACAAGCGGCAGGGTCAGGACCACGTCGAGCACGCCCTTTGCCACGCGCGGCAGCCGGCTTGCCAGGTTGGCGAGCCAGATGCCCAGACAGAACACGACCGCAGTCGCGACCAGCGCCACGCGCAGCGAGTTTATGAGGGGAAACCAGTCCATCGACGTCCTTCTTGGTAGTGGGCGCGCCCGACGGGGCCGCGACGCTTGCGGATGGGGCCTACGCCCGAGGGCTAGTTGTTGGACAGGGGCTCGAAGCCGACTGCCTTGAACTGCTTGGAGGCCTCGGCACCCTGCAGGTACTCGAGGAAGGCCTTCGCGGCGTCGGCGTGCTTGCTGCTCTTGGTGACGGCGGCCGGGTAGATCGTCTTGCCGCACATGTCCTCGGTCGCAGTGTCGATGACGTCGAGGCCGGCGGAGTGGGCGTCGGTCTGGTAGACGACGCCGCAGTCGACAGCGCCCTGCTCGACCTGGGAGGTGACCTCCTTGACGTTGCTGGCGTAGGTGATGGAGCCGGCCTTGGCCAGGGCGTCCTCGTCGAGCTTGTAGTAGGCCAGGATCTTGCTGGCGTACTGGCCCACGGGCACGTCGGAGTTGCCCATGGCCATCAGGACGTCACCGGACTTGAGCTTTGCGGCCAGATCGTCGAACGAGGTGACGTTCTTGGGGTTGCCCTCGGGGGCCACGAGCACGACCTTGTTCTTGAGGATGTCGACACGCGAGTCGGGGTCGATCAGGTCGAGGCCCTCGGTGTTGACGTCGGCGTCGGCGGTGACGTCCATCTGGTTCATGGCCTTCTGGCCGGCCGAGATGAACAGGTCGCACTCGGCGCCCTCCTGAATCTGGGTCTTGAGGGTGCCCGACGAGTCGAAGTTGTACACAATCTTGACGTTGGGGTGCTCGGCCATGTAGGCGTCGCCGGCCTTGGTCAGGCTCTCGGTCATCGACGCCGCGGCGAACACGTTGAGGGTGACCTCGTCGCCCGAGGCGTCCGCGGAGCCGGTAGTTGCGGGCCGCGCCGAGCCACAGGCGGCAACGCCGCAGGCCAGGGCCACGGCCATGACCGAGGCGGCAACCCTCTTGAGGGGCTTGATCATGAAACGTTCCTTTCTGTAGTTGCTGGCACGAAGGTTGCGGCCGACGCCTGGTGCGGCCTGGTCGGGCGGAGCTCGGCGCGGCAGCGGATCAGCTGCGCCGCGATCGAGACCGCGATCTCAGCGGGCGTCACGGCCAGGATGTCCTCCCCTATGGGCAGGCGCACCGCGTCGACGGCCTCGGCGGGCGCACCCGCGTCCAACAGGCTCTGTCGGACGAAGCCGGCCTTGCGGCGGCTGCCGATGCACCCCACGTAGGCGGGGCGGCACGGCAGCACGCGCTCCAGCACGCAGGCGTCGCCCACATGCCCGTGCGTCAGGACGACCACGTAGTCGCGGGTGCCCGGCGACACGTGGTCCAGCAGGTCGGCAAACTCGCCGCACACGACGCGCTCCGCTCGCGGAAACGCCGCCGGGTCCGCCACCGCGGGCCGGTCGTCGTACACGACCACGCGAAAGCCGACCGACGCGAGCACCGGGACCAGCGCACGGCCCACGTGCCCGCCGCCAAAGACGTAGCAGACGGGCTCGGCGCCAACCGGCTCCACGTAGCGGGCACGATCGGCATCCCACGAGCTCACGTCGCATCCGGCCTCGGCTGCCGTGAGTTCGCTCGCGTCGCGCACCAGCCGCATCGCGGGTGCCTGCGGGTCCGACCAGTCCTCCACCAGCCACGCCGCCTCGTCGCGGGCGGCCGCGGCGCAAGGCTCGGCGCCCGGGCCGGCCGCGACCTCATCGCCGCTCGTGCCCAGAAGCGCGGCCAGCCCCTCGAGCGCGGCCACGTCACGCCGCCCCAAAAGACGGACCGCCAGAAGCGCGTCACCGCCGCAGGCCATGGCGTTCTTCTCGTGCGTCATCCACTCGAGCGAGGCCGCGACCTCGCGGTCCTTATCGGCAGCGGACGACGCGGCAGAGAGCAGCTCGCGGCAGCGGCGCTGCGCGATGAGCTCGATGTTGCCGCCGCCCACGGTGCCCAGCCACCCGCCGTCGGCCGTGACCAGCATGCGGGCGCCGGCGGCACGCGGCATCGAGCCGCGCGTGGCCAGAAGCGACGCCAGGGCCACGGGACGGCCCGCCCGCAGCTCGTCGAGGGCGCGACGCACTATCGCGCGGTCGCAAATGGTGCCGGCGACGTCATGCATCCCGCCCATCCCCCTCCTGCGAGCGGGCGACCACGCGCACGCCCGAACCGTCCGCGGCCACGACCTCGCCCAGGCGCACCGCGCACGGCACGCCCTCCCGCGCCGCGAGGTCCGACAGGAGCGCGTCGGCGTCGTCGGGCGCCACGGCAACGCACAGCCCGCCCGAGGTCTCTGGCGAGAAGAGCGCGTCGGCCAGGTCCAGGGGCACGCCCGCCAGGTCGCAGCGGGCCTCGGCGAAGTGGCGGTTGCGGTACGCCCCGGCGGGGATCACGCCAAGGCGTGCCAGCTCGCGGGTGCCCTCGAACAACACCGGCGCGTCGGCGTCCAGCATCACGCAGGTGTCGGAGCCGGCCGCCATCTCCACCAGGTGGCCCAAAAGGCCAAAGCCGGTCACGTCGGTCACGGCGTGGACGTCGTGTGCGACCACCACGTCGCGCGCCGCGCGGTTGAGCGTCATCATCGAGGCCTCGACCTCGGCCAGGCGCGAGGCGCTCACCAGCCCCTCGCGCGCGGCGGTCACCTGGATGCCCGCACCCAGGCGCTTGGTGTACACGAGCACGTCGCCGGGGCGCGCGCCGGCGTTGGACAGCATGCGCGCGGGGTCGATCACGCCGGTGACCGCCAGGCCGTACTTGGGCTCGCGATCGTAGATGCTGTGGCCGCCCGCGATCGTGGCGCCGGCCTCGCAGACCTTCTCGTAACCGCCGCGCAGAATCTCGTGCACGGCGTCGCGTGGCATGCCCTCGGGCACTGCCATCACGTTGAGCGCGACCACGGGGCGCCCTCCCATGGCGTAGACGTCGGACAGCGCGTTGGCCGCCGCGATCGCGCCGTAGGCGTACGGGTCGTCGCTGATGGGCGGGAAGAAGTCGATCGTCTCGACCACCGCGACGTCGTCGGTTATGCGGTAGACCGCCGCGTCGTCGCTGGTGTCGAACCCCACCAGCAGGTTCGGGTCGCGCCTGCGCGGCAGACTGCCGAGAAGTTCGGCGAGCTCGCCGGCTCCCACCTTGGCGCCGCAGCCGGCGCACTCGGCCAGCTTGGTCAGGCGGATGTCCTCTGCTGCCATGTCTACCTCGCCTTCGTTTGGTCTTCGGAGTTCGTATCCGTGGCGCGGTCGGCGTCCTTCTCGTCCATGGCATCCGCGTGCGCCACGTGTCCGAGCGCACCCGAGAGCGCGAGCACCGCCTCGAGCACGCCGCCGCCCACGGCCAGGGCCTTGTCGCTCACGCACTCCGCGTACTCGGGGCGCATGCGCGGGTCCACGTCGCCGGACTTCATGCCATGCGTAACGCGCACGCCGGCCTGGAGCAGGCCGCGAACCACGCCGTCGATCGTGGCGGGCATGGGCTCTCCGGCCACGGTCGCGCAGGTCTGGCCCGCCACGACCTCGTCGCCGATCTCGACGACGGGCTCGAAGACGCCGTCGGCCGGCGCCCGCATGACACGCTCGCCGGCGTAGCCGCCGATGAGGCCGGGCACCGCGGTGTTGGGGATGGGCGAGCCCGTGTAGTAAACGCGCCCCAGGTAGTGGCCTCGCATGGTCTCGACGCAAGCGTCGCAGTCCACCTGCGCGGTAAAGCCGGGTCCCACGCCCACGACAACAGGCGCCATGTCGCGCGTGGTGCCGAGATTTCGCTTGGCCAGGATCGCGTCGACCACCACGTCGGGCGCGAGCTCGGCCACACACGCTGCCTCGGGGTCGGCCATGACGGCGATGTCGCCGCCCGCGACCACGGACAGCGCCTCGGCGGTCGTCTCGGCACGCACGCCGCGCGCGTCCTCCACGCGCGCCTGGCCCACGCGGATGGCCTCCGACAGACACACGGTGCGTCTGATAGAGGTCGGCACGGGCAAGTCACAGCAAACGACGCGCAGGCCAGCGCGCCAGAGTCGCAAAGCGATGCCGGTCGCGATGTCGCCGGCGCCGCGAATCACGCAGAGCATTGGGGGCCTCCCTTGGTGTCGTCCGTCCCGCGCGGGACGCCCACGGCGATGCTGCCGAGAAGTGCCGACGCGTCGCCGGTCAGGTCCCACACGGCCGAGACCGCCAGGCCCAGGCGCTCACATGCCCCGACCAGCGCCTCGGCGTCCGCACGGTCGCAGGCCCAGGCAAGGCCACAGTCCGCCGAGATCGTCACGGGCAAAGGCACGATCCTGCCGGCCACGCCCGCGGCCTGGAGCGCACGCTCGGCCGCCATGGCCGCGCGGGTGGATGGGAAGGTCGCCACGACCTCGGGTCCGCGCACGTCACATCACCGCCAGCTCGTGCAGGGCACGGGCCGCGAGCTCGACGTCCTTCTCGGCAGTGAAGGCGCCGAAGGACAGGCGCAAGGCCCCGGTGTCGTAGGTCCCCAGCGCGCGGTGCATGCGCGGAGCGCAGTGGATGCCCGCGCGGCAGGCGATGTCGTAGTCGCGCGCGAGCGCGTCGGCCAAGGTCGCCGGGTCCCATCCACGCATGTTGAGGAGAAACACCGGCAGGTCGGGGACCTGGCCGTACGAGGGCTGGCCGTACAGCGTCAGCGTCGCGCCCGTCGGGCCGGTCGGGTCGGATGGGTCCGACGGACTCGACGGGGCCGACGGGGCCGACGGGGCCGCGAGGTCGGCCACGACGGCGAGGAAGCGCTCGGACAGGGCACGCTCGTGCTCGCGGATCTGCGCCACGGCGCCCTCGCGCAAGAGCCAGGTCGCGGCCGCGCCCAGGCCGGCGATGCCGCAGACGTTGGGGGTACCCGCCTCCAGGCGCTCGGGCCAGCTGTCGGGCTGGTCGGGGTTCTTGGAGTCGACTCCGGTGCCGCCGACGCGCCAGGGCGCGAGGTCGACGCCGGGCGCCACGGCGCACACGCCGGTGCCGGTGGGACCCATCAGGGCCTTGTGGCCGGCACAGCACAGGATGTCGACGCCGAGGGCGCTCATGTCCAGCGGCAGGCAGCCCGCCGTCTGCGACGCGTCCAGCAACACGAGCGCGCCGGCGGCGTGCGCAAGCGCCACGACGTCGGCGATCGTGCGGTCGTCCACGGCCTGGCCGGTGAGGTTGGAGGCGTGGGTCACGACGACCAGGCGGGTGGGCGCCACAAGCAGGCGGGCGAACGCGCCCGTGTCCAGCACGCCGTCCGCACCGGCGGGAACGAAGTCCACCGTCGCGTGGCGCTCGCGGGCCATGCGCGAGAGGGGCCGCAGCACGGAGTTGTGGTCCCAGTCGGTGGCGACCACGTGGTCATCCTCACGCACGAGGCCACAGATCGCGCAGTTGAGTGCGTCGGTCGCGTTGAGGAAGAAGCCCAGGCGCCCGGGGTCGGCCACGCCGAGAAGCCCGGCCACGGCCTCGCGGGCGCCCTCGACCACGCGCACTGCGGCCAGGTCGGTCGCGTGCGCGCCGCGACCGTAGCTGCCGCACGAGGCGAGCGCCTCGGCTATGGCATCGCGGACCTCGGGCGGGCGCTCCAGAGAGGTTGCGGCGCAGTTGAGGTAGGTCACAGCGAGACCACGTTGGGCTCGGTCGCCATGATCTCGGCGATGCGGTACAGGTTGGTGACGCCACCCACGCCAAGCTGGTCGCGAATGCCGTAGAAGTCCAGGCAGGTGCCGCAGGTCAGGATCTCGCAGCCCTTGGACTCGAGGTCGCGGACGTCCTCGAGCGACTCGCTGCCCTCGCAGGTGAGGCGCGCGCCGCCGTTGAAGAAGACCATCGTCTTGGGCAGCGGGTCCTGGTGCGCGAACGCGTAGATGAGGCCGCCCAGAAGCTTGTGGCCAAGCTCCTCGGAGCCGCGGCCCAAGGAGTCGGCACCCACGAGCACGACGGAGCCCTGGGTGGGCACGGGGGCCTCGGGCACGGGGCAGACGCCGGCTGCAGCGGCGGCGGCAACCGGGCCTGCGGCGGTGTCGGTGGTGCCGCCAGTCGCTGCCGCGGAGGCCTTGGGGGTCAGCAGGACCGAGGTGTGGTCACCGTGGTCGGTGGTCGCTACCTCGCAGTCCTTCTCGGCAGCGAGGCGCGTGAGGTTGGCGGGGGCCACCTCGTCGTTGACGAGGACCTCGAGCGACTCGCCGGCGGCGAGCTTGGGCAGGGCCTCCAGCGCCAGGACCACGGGGCGGGGGCAGGCGAGGTTTCGGGCATCAATCTGCATGCGATCACACCAATCTGCTTGGGCGCCGGGACTGTCGGCTGGCGGCCGCGTGTCCCACGCGCGAGGAGCGTTATCCTTTGAAAAACATAACGCATGCAGGCCCCGATTTGGCTGCGATTGCGCGGCTAACGGGACTTGTTGGACGCTCGCTGGGAGGTGGCAGGTGGGTCACATGGGAGTCGCATCGTCTCTGGGCATCGTTCCCGGCGTAACCTGCGTCATCGGCAGCGGCGGGAAGACGACGCTGATCGCGAGACTTGCCCGCGAGCTGTGCTCGGGCCGGCACGCCGGAGGCGTTGCCGAAGACGTGGCCAGCGGCGTCGTGGTCTGCACCACGACGCACATCCAGCCGCTGGACGGCATGCTCGCATGCGAGGGACGTTCGGTTGGAGAGGTTCGCGACGCGCTCGCGTCCGCCGCGGGACGGGTTCCCGTACAGGTTGCCTCCAGCGCGGGCGCGCACGACGGGCGCTTGCGCGACGGCGTCGTGCGCCTTGGTCCCGCGCAGGTGGGCGTGGGCGCGCTTGCCGAGGTCGCAGGCCACGTGCTGGTCGAGGCCGACGGCTCGAGGATGCTGCCCCTCAAGGCGCACACCGCCTGCGAGCCGGTGCTTCCCGACCCCTGCGAGTTGCATGGGGTTGTGTTGCGCGTGGTCCTGGTGGCGGGGATGCGTGGGGTCGGGCAACGCGTGTGGGACGCGGTTCACAGACCCGAGCTGTTCTGTGAGCTGGCGGGCATCGCGCCCGATGACGTCGTCCTGCCGCGTCACGTCGCGCGCGCGATCGCCGCCGAGCTTGCCTGCGGGCGCATCCGCGCGGACGCGATCGTCCTCAACCAGGCGGACGATGCGGGCGGCATGGCGGCGGCGCGGGACGTGGCCCGCGAGCTCGCGGCACTTCTCGGCAGTGAGTACCCGCGCGTGCTGGCGGGCGGCGCCCGCGAGGGAAGCCTGCTGCAAGTTGGCTAGGCGGGTCGAACGGCTGCGGGCGCGGAGGCGAGCCGCCGCGTTCTAGCTGTCCTGACCGTCCTGGCCATCCGCAAAGAAGACCGGGACACGGGAGCGCTTGTCGTATTGGACCGTGTCATCGCCGACGTTGAGGAAGAGGGTCCCGCGGTCGCCCGTGCGTGAGACATATGCCAGGTGGACGGTGCCGAACTCCCTGCCCGAGTCGTCAGACAGCAGAAAGACGTTTGGGTCCCCCGTCGCCTTGAACGTCCCGTCGGTCGTCTTGCCGCCCTTGTCCACCAGCTGCCAACGACACCCGTCGTCCTCGAGAAACGAGAGCTGGACCTGGCTCGACTTGCTGTCCCTGTAGTATCCGTTAAGCACGAAGCCACTGGTGGAGGCCTGCCTCAGGCGAGCCGACTCGCCAAACGCAAAGGCCGCCGCGACGAGCCCCAGAACCGCAAGCATGCCGACGACGGCAAGAACAACCCGCTTGGTACGCTGCGTCATGTCGACTCCCCTCGCCTTGTGGGCTTTCACCTGGCTTGCGATTAGCTTGGGACCAGTTTATACCGTGAGGGCGAGCACGCCCCCATATCGGCCGAAGGTCGGTGCCGTTGAAGTTGGCACGCACCACCTGGCATTTCATCTAAACGCGAAGGCCCTGGGTGGACGATGTGCGCGTTTCAATCTATAAAGTGGGGATGCGAATGACCAAGCCAGTCGAAAGGAAACCCATGGCCACCCAACGGCGCAGCGGCTGCTCCCAGATCATTATCATCGCCCCCGGAATCTGCCTTGGGCTCGCCCTCTTTGCGACCTGTGGCTAAGAGGCTCGTCGCGGCGCTGTTCTCGCGAAGCAACCTGCTTCCCCTGCTCGCCGCACTCATCTATCTCACCAACAGGCTCGTCTTTCCGCTGGATTCCGTGCTGCCGTACGAGTTTGCCAACTACCACCTTGGCGACCTCTGCGGCGGCGTTATCTTCCCCGCCTACGTCAACGTTTTGGGACAGACGGTCTCGGGCAAGGACATCGTCGTGGACCTGAGGTCGTCCCTTTTCTACTCGGCGCTTGGTTCGGTCTGCTGGGAGATCGTGACGCCGTTTGTCTTTCACTACGGCACCGCCGACCCCATCGACGCCCTGATGTACTTCCTCGGCGGCCTCGCCTATCTCGCCCCCTACAGGCCGCAGCCAAATACGCCAGGCGAGAGTTGACCCAAAGGAACCCGTCTGACAAATCCGCACCCGTAAACACCATGGGTGGCGCCGTTGGCCGCAAACCGTGACGATTTGAAGCATGGGCGGCAACGAATGGGAGACCGCCGCAAGACGCCGTTGTGGCAAGAGAACCGATGCGCAGGCCACAGCCGCAACCACGCCCACACAACAAAAGGGTGTCCCAAAACCACGGGACACCCTTTCTTGGCTGCGGGTTTATAACGTTCCAGCCAGAATCGCCACACAGCGAAGACGATGCCCTGCGTCCTGGCAGCGTGTGTCGCTGAACCTACGCGGACCTACAGGTAGGCGACCGACTTGATCTCGACGCGCGCACCGGCGGGAAGGGCCGCGACGGCGTAGCAGCAGCGGGCGGGGAACGGCTCGGCGAAGTAGGTGGCGTAGACCTCGTTCATTGCGGCGAAGTCGGCGATGTCGGCGAGAAGGACGGTCACGTCGGCGACGTTGGCCATGGTGGCGTCGACCTCGGCGAGGACGTTTCGGATGTTGGTCAGGGCCTGGTGGGTCTGGCTGACGACGTCGCTGCCGGCGTACTCGCCCGTGGCGGGGTCGATGCCCAGCATGCCGGACAGGTGGATGACGTTTCCTGACTTGATGCCCGACGAGTAGGGGCCGAGGGCGGCAGGGGTCTTGTCGGAGACGATCGCGGTGTTGGCCATGGGGACTCCTCACGGTTGGCGTTGATTCCTAACGCGATGCTACCCCGCCGCGACGCGCCGGCCAAACGAGACCCCGCCGGCGTTACGACCCCGCAACCGCACGGACACCCACGGCGCCCGTCCCGCGCATCCGATGGCGCGCCAAACGGCCCGACGAGGGCTACCCGCGAAGAAGCGACTCCGCATGCGCGAGCGCGTCGGGGGTGTCGACGTCGACGGCCTCGTCGGCACAGGTTGCCTCCACGAGAATCGCCTCCCGGCCCAGCCTCCCCCCACTGCCGAGAAGTGCCGAGCCACCCTCGTCGCCCTCCAGCCGCGCGAGGGCGCCAAGCGCCTCGCGCGGGAAGATGGTCGGCCCCGCAGGCACACCCTGCCAGGACAGGCGCACCACGCGGCCGGGGTTGTCACTCGCGACGCGCAGCATCTCGCGCAGGCTCTTGGGAGCAAGAAGCGGCTGGTCGCCCTGCACGAACAGGACCGCGTCGCGCGGGCCGAGCTCGACCAGGCCGCGGCGGATCGTGTCCGACAGGAGCGCGGAGCCATGCGTCGCGCATGCCACGCCCACAGAGGAGCAGATGGCGGCAACGCGAGCGCCCTTCTGACCTGCGCGGGTGACACAGGCGACATCGGTCGCGAGCATGGCCGAGGTCACCGCGGCAAGGGTCCTTTGGAGCACGGGAGCACCCGCAAGCTGCGCCGTGAGCTTGTCGGAGCCAAAGCGCGACGACGCGCCGGCGGCCATGACGACGCAACCCACGCTCCCGGGCTCGCAGGGCATGGCAAGCGGCGTGGCATGCCGGGTGGACACGGCGCGCGAAGCCGCCGTGGTCGGCGACGCGTCGGACGTCAGCACGGCGAGGTTGGCGTCGAAGCTCGCCTGGGCGGCAGCATGCACGTCGACCTCGTAGCGGCCGTAGGCGTCCAACAGCTCGCGCGCGGCGTCGGTAAGGCGCGAGCCCCCGCCATGGGAGCCGCCGACCTTGCGCTCCAGCAGGCGCATTCCAAACGCGCGCTCGGCGTCACGCACCAGGCGCGTGGCCTTGGTGTAGGCCATGCCCATCCCGGCCGCGGCGGCCGAGAGGCTGCCGGTGCGGTCGACGCCGCGCAAAAGGTCACGGGGACCGGGTCCGAAGACCCTGTCCCCGTTGTCGTAGACGTATGCCCTGACCTGCGGCCTCATGGCACGGTCGCTCGCTAGCCCAGCTTCTTGGCAAGAAGCTGGTTGAACAGCTTTGGGTTACCGGAGCCCTTGGCGGCCTTCATGCACTGGCCGACCAAAAAGCCGATGACCTTCTTGTTGCCGTCATGGTACTGCTGGACCTGGTCGACGCAGCGGCCGAGCACCTCGTCGACGATCGGCTCGAGCGCCGCGGTGTCGGTCGTCTGGCGCATGCCGCGCTCGTCGACGACCTTCTCGGGGTCGAGCTCGGTCCCGTTGACGGCGTCGAGCACCTCACGCGCCTGGGCGAAGGTGATGGCGTCGGTCGCCAGCAGGCCGGAGACCGAGGCGACCTGCGCCGGCGTGATGGCGTCGTAGGCCGGTGCCAGGTTGACCATGACGTTTGCCACAGTGGCCACCGCCTTGGCGTCGGCCGCGGCAGCCGCCTGCTCGAAGAATGCCGAGACGGACGGGTCGCCCGCGAGCTGGGCCGCGTCGGTGCGCTTGAGGCCGAAGTCGGCCACGTAGCGGTCGCGCTTGGCGTCGGGCAGCTCGGGGATGCGCTCGCGCGCGGCCTCGATGAAGTCGTCGGTCAGGTCGAACGGCGCCAGGTCCGGGTCCGGGAACAGGCGGTAGTCGTCGGCGGTCTCCTTGACGCGCATGACGATCGTGCGGCGGCGGGAGGGCTCCCAGTGACGGGTCTCCTGGTAGATGATGCCGCCCTCCTCGAGGACCTCCGCCTGACGGCAGATCTCGTACTCGAGGGCGTCATGCAGGCTCTTGAACGAGTTGATGTTCTTCATCTCGGTCTTGGTGCCGAGCTCGGTCGTGCCGCGGCGGCGCAGGCTGACGTTGCCGTCGCAGCGCATCGAGCCGTTCTCGAGCGAGCAGTCGGAGATGCCCAGCGTGATGAAGGTCTGGCGCAGCTTCTCCATGAAGAGGCGCGCCTCCTCCGGCGTGCGCAGGTCGGGCTCGGTCACAAGCTCGATCAGCGGGGTGCCGCAGCGGTTGTAGTCGACGAGCGACTCGGCAGCGCCCCCGATGCGACCCTCCTCGCCGCCGACGTGCACCATCTTGGCGGCGTCCTCCTCCATGTGGATGCGGAAGATGCGGATCGGGGTGGTGTAGGAGCCGTCGGCGTTCTTCTCGACAAGCACGGGTGCGGCGGGCTCCATGCCGTGCGGGGCCACGTTGCCCGTCTCGACACGGTCGGGACGCTCCTTGGCACCCTCGCCAGTGACCTCGAGGTCAAGGTGGCCGTACATGCAGAAGGCGACCGGGCCCTGGGTGGTCTGGAAGTTCTTGGCCATGTCGGGATAGAAGTAGTGCTTGCGGTAGAACATCGAGTGGCGCTGGATCTGGCAGTTGGTGGCCAGGCCCGCCATCACGATCGACTGGATGGCCTTCTCGTTGGGGACGGGCAGCGCGCCGGGCATGCCCAGGCAGACGGGGCACACGTTGGTGTTGGGCTCGTCGTCGTGGGACAGGCGGCAGTTGCAGAACATCTTGGTCTCGAGCGCGGTGAGCTCGGTGTGGACCTCGAGGCCGATGACGGCCTCCCAGTCCCTCAGGACCTCGGCGAGCTTCTTCATGCGAGCTCACCCCCCTTCCCGGCGAAGTCGGGCGCGACGCTGCCCTCGGCGTCGAAGGCGCGCTCGATGGCGCGGGCGAACTGCAGCAGCGTGCGGTCCTTGAACGCGGGGCCCTGCAACTGTGCCGAGACGGGAAGACCGCTCTCGTCGCCCAGGCCCAGGGGCACCGACACGCCGCCGTTGCCGACGATGTTGTTGGAGATCGTGAACATGTCCGACGCGTACATCTGCGTGGGGTCGCTCATCTCGCCGAACCTGAAGGCGGTCCTGGGCGAGGCGGGCAGCAGGATGACGTCGCACTTCTCGTAGGCGCGCTCGTAGTCGCGGGTGATGAGGGTGCGTACCTGCTGGGCGGGATAGTAGTACTTGTCGTAGGTGCCGCTGGACAGCAGGTAGGCGCCGAGCATCTGGCGGCGGCGCGCCTCGGCGCCGAAGCCGTGGGAGCGCGACAGCGAGGTCTGCTCGGCCAGGGTGGCGCAGCCGGGCTCCTGGTAGCCGTAGCGCACGCCGTCGAAGCGGGCCAGGTTGGAGAAGGCCTCGCACGGGGCGATGACGTAGTAGGCGGCGATGGCGCTGGCGATGTTGGGCAGGTCGACCTCGACGACCTGGGCACCCTGGTCGCGCAGGGCGTCCAAGGCGCGCGCCAGGGCGCGCTTGACCTCGTCGGTCAGGCCCTCGGCCTCCATGAGCTGCGGGACCACGCCGACGCGCATGCCGCAGACCGGGTCGTCGAGGTGCTCGAGGAAGTCGACCGGGCAGTTCTGGCTGGTGGAGTCGAGCGGGTCGCGGCCGGCACCCACGAGCGCGTTCATGGTGAGGGCGACGTCTTCGACGCGACGGCCGAAGGGACCCACCTGGTCGAGCGACGAGCCGAAGGCCACGACGCCGTAGCGCGAGACGGCGCCGTAGGTGGGCTTGAGGCCCACGACGCCGCACAGGCTGGCCGGCTGGCGGATGGAGCCGCCGGTGTCGGATCCCAGCGAGACCGTGACCTCGCCGGCGGCGACCGAGGCGGCCGAGCCGCCCGACGAGCCACCGGGGACGCGCTCGGTGTCCCACGGGTTGTTGGTGCGGTGGAACGCGGAGGACTCCGTCGAGGAGCCGAACGCGAACTCGTCCATGTTGGTCTTGCCGACGGGCGTGGCGCCGGCCGTGAGCAGGCGCTGCACGCAGGTGGCGGTGAAGACCGACTCGTAGTTCTCGAGCATCCTGGACGCGCAGGTCGTGCGCGTGCCGACGAGGTGCATGTTGTCCTTGAAGGCCACGGGGACGCCCGCGAGCGGACCGAGCTTCTCGCCAGCCGCACGCGCCTCGTCGGTGGCCTTAGCGGCAGCGAGGGCGAGCTCGGGCGAGACCTGCAGGAAGGCCTGGACGCCGCCCTCGCGCGCCTCGATGGCGGACAGGGTTGCCTCGGCGACCTCGGTGGCGGTGAACTCGCCGTTCGCGATGCCGCGCGCGATCTGAGCCGCGCCGAGCTGGTCGACGTTGGCCATTAGCGGTCACCCCCGTCGTCGCCGAGGATGGACGGGACACGGAAGTAGCGGTCGCGCGCCGAGCCGGCGTTGGACAGCGCGGTGTCGATGTCGAGCGCGCGGTCGGTCGTGTCGGCCACGTCGGCGCCCATGACGTTGGAGAGGTCTCCGATAGGATGGAACGTGGGCTCGACCCCGTCCAGGTCGTACTCGCGGATGGGTTCGAGAAGGGCGACGGCCTCGTTCATGTACGTGGTCATCTCCTGAAGCTCGTCGGGCGTGAGGGCGATGCGCGCGTAGTCCGCGATGCCCGCGACGTCTTCGGTGGTAAGAGCCATGTGACCCCCTATGCGAATCTCGTGCGCCGGGCCGCGACGTGGCCGCGGGCGCGTCTGTTTGCTCGCATGATTCTACGGCACCCGGCGGCATGCGTGCTGCAGGCGACGCGGGCGGAAGCGGGACTTTAACCTAGCGGACATCCCCCTTGGCAGGGGCGGGGTCGGCGGGGGTCGCGGCGGGGTTGCGTGCGGGGTCAGCGGGGGTCGCGGCGGGGTCGGCGGAGGCGGGGGTCGCTGGCTCGCGGTCCTTCTCGGCAGGGAGGCGGTCGAGCAGGGCACCGAACGAGGCGGCCAGGACCTGCTGGAAGAGGGTGCCCATCATGACGGGGAACATGGCCTCGCCCGGGAAGTACTGCGCCGCGATGACGGCGCCGGAGCTGATGTTTCGCATGCCGCAGCAGTAGCACATGGTCGCCGTGTCGGCCCGGCCGCGGCGCAGCAGGCGCGCGGCGAGGATGCCCCAGAGGTAGCCAGTGGACGCGAAGGCGCCGATGAAGGCGATGACGCACAGCATGAGCGGGGTCAGGTGGCGCATGTAGTCCGAGATCGTGGTCGCGTTGCCGGCGATGACCATGAGCATCATCAGGCGGCAGGCGGGGGCCATGGCGGGCGACAGGCGCGTCTTGCCCCAACCGTGCGTGCGGTCGTTGACGATGGTGCCGAGAAGCGCCGGAAGGGCGATCTTCTCGACCATGTCGACCATCATGCCCGCGACGTCGACCTGGACGGTCTGGCCAAGCAGCAGCTTCATCCCCACGGGGATCGTCACGGGCGACAGCAGCGTCGACACGAGGACCGTGGCCAGCCCGAGGGCGCCGTTTCCACCTGCCAGGCCGACCCACATGATGCTGATGACGGCCACGGGCACCGAGTATTCCAACACGATGCCGCACACGATCTGCGGCGACGAGCCGAACAGCCAGGCGCCCAGCGCGCAGGCGAGCGCAGGCATGAGGACGGACGAGACCGCGAGGATGGAAAGCATCGGGACCGGATGGCGGAAGGCGTCGGCCACCTGGCCGAACGTGTTGCCCAGGGCGCCTTGGAACGTGATGACGGCAAACAGCAGCGGCACCACGGCCTCGACGCGGGAGAGCGGGCCGGGCGCGAGCACGCCGAGCGCGACGCACGCCAGCGACAGCGGCGCCATGTGGGACGCGATGGCGGATCCCATTCGCTGGTAGGTGTCGCGTGCGCTCATGTGGCGACCTCCCTTCGGGGATGGGTGCGGACTGCGGGTGGACGGTACTTCTCGGCAGCAACCCTAGCACCCGTTTGCGACCAGTGGGTTACGGATGGGGTGCGGGGCGGGGTGTGCGGGTTGCGAGGCGGAGCGGAGTCGCGGGGCGGCTGCCGTGCGGGCGGGCGGCGGGGCGTTGCGGGCGGCGGGGCGTTGCGGGCAAAACGGGGGTCCGCTGCAGAAAAGGCGGGGTTATAGGTTTTTGAGGGCCCGATTTTGGGGTGCAAAATGCCTAAAACTCGGGGTTGTGCACCAGGCCAGAGAGCCAGTGCGCACGATAGGGGAGCCTCCGTAAAACAGCAGGTAGATGGCTTGTCGGAATCGCAGGCTCGCACGCTACCTGACGGTGCGATCTTCCGAAAACCTAATATCGCCTGTTTTCTGCAAAAAGGGAGCGGATTGCTCGCACGGCATTCGTGAGGCGGTTTACGTCCCGACTGGAATCGAAGTCGATTTACTGTTTTGCTGGAAACGAGAGCGATTTACTGTCTGTGACAGCTGTTTTTCGGGGTCTGAAAAACAGTAAACCGTTCCAAATGGGCGCACACGCCCATCGCGCGGCGGCAACGAAACCAGGCAGTTAGAAAACCGCAGGTAGACGGCCCGACGATTTTCGTCATCCCAGCACTCGAAACCAGACGCACACAGTAAACCGCCACAATTTTGCGAAAAACAGTCATCCGCCAGCGATTCGCCATCCGACACGCCGCCGGCAACGGCCACCCGCAGCTAAGCCGCGAACGCCCACGGAACCCCGCGAATCCCATGGGGATAACCGGACTAGAAATGGGCATCAATCGTCTAGAGTGTCAGCAACAAGCCAACCCGCACACGTCTGGCGCACGGCACGCAGCACCCGAAAGACACCCGCGCCTCACGCACCACCATCCACGCCACCCGCGCGGCACACACATACCGAGAAGAACGCCCAAGCAGAAAGCGACCCCCATGCCCAACACCCAGAACACGCAGACCGGCAGCCGTCTGCCCAAGCTCCCCACGCTCCCCGACCGCACCGGCAAGAACGCCGAGGTCGTCGACGGGTCGCATCTCGTCACCCCCATGCTCGTGACCATGGGCCTCGTCATCGCCGCGGCAATCGCGGCCTTCCCGATGAAGTCCGCCGCCATCGGCCTCGCCATCCTGGGGGTCGACATCGTCGGCGTGTTGGTCCTGCTCGGGATGGGCGCCGTCACCACACGCTCGTTCTTCTCGCGATCCACCCGTCCCGCATCCGAGGCGCGACGCGCGCACGCCGACGACGACGGCGACGCCCGCATGGCCTGCCTGGGCGGACTTCTGGGCGACCCCCGCAACGCGAGCATGGCGGTCTCGTGCGACAGGCTCACCCCCGAGGAGGTCTCCAACTTCCGCGCCAACCGCGCCGAGGAGTCCGACGCCACCTGGGAGTGGCTGTGCGGTTGCCCCGACTACGAGACGCTGCGGTGCAAGTCGCGCGACGGCCTCAAGCTGGTCGGCCACGTCCTTCGCTGCAATTCCGACAGCCGCCGTTGGATGGTCTTCTTCCACGGCTGGAACGGAGACTGGCTCGAGGGAATGCTCTACGCGCGCCACTACGCGCAGCAGGGCTATAACCTGCTGTTCGTCGAGCAGCGCGCCCACGGCAACAGCGAGGGCCGCTGGATCGCCATGGGCTGGCGCGAGCGCTTCGACGTCGTCTCATGGGTCCAGGCGCTGGTCGACTCCGAGGGCGAGGACATCGCCGTCGTGCTCCACGGCCACTCGATGGGAGGCGCCACCGTCGTCGCGGCCGCCGACCTCGAGGACCTTCCGCCCCAGGTAAAGGCCATCGTCGCCGACGCCGCATACACCGACGTCTGGAACGTCATGCTCCCCATCCTCAAGGCCGAGGGCGCCCCCTGCCACCCCACGCTCGACATGGCCAGCCTGGTCTTCCGCAACCTCAAGGGCGGCGTCAACCTGCTGGCGGTCCGCCCGATCATGGCCGCCAAGCACGCACGCGTCCCGGTGCTCTTCATGCATGGCGACAAGGACGTCTTCGTCCCACCCTACATGGCACTCGACTTCGACGCCGAGGCGGGCGACGCCACCGCGGGCGAACACCACCTGTTCGTCAACTTCCCGCACGCCGGCCACGTCCAGTCCTCGCTGTCCGACCCCGCGCGCTACTACGACAGCCTCTTCGGCTTCGTGACCCCCTTCGTCGAGGGCACGGCCGCCCCGCTTCCCGACCCCGAGCCTGCCGAGAAGGACGACGAGGTCGCAGCCCCCACCGACGAGCCCGATTTCGCCGACGCCACCATGGACGCCGACGCCGAGCCCGCCGACACCGCCACCGAGCCCAACCCCACCGAGGAGGCCTAACCAGATGTATCGCCTCATCGCCAGCGACATGGACGAGACCTTCCTCGACCACGACCACGCCATCCCCCGGGCAAACGTCGAGGCGGTCAGGCGGCTGCACGAGCTGGGAATCCCGTTCGTGCCCTCGTCGGGACGCCCCTACGACTCGGTCATGAGCAGCCTCGAGCCCATCCGCGACCTTCTCGAGGGCAGCTACGTGATCTCGTTCAACGGCGGCACCATCAACCGCGTCGGCGACCCCAACCCGATCGCCTCCAGCCCCATGGACTTCGACCGCATGCGTGCCATCTTCGAGTACGGCCTGGGCCTCGGCGACGTCGGCTTCCACGTGTACGAGCAGACGGGCCGTATGTGGGTGTGGAACCTGTCCGCGGGCGAGTTCGACTACATTAGCCGCCTCATCGACTTCGATGACCTACCATCGGCGAGCATCGACTTCCTCCGCGACACCCCCGTCGCCAAGATCATCTTCAACCACCCCGACATGGCCCGCCTGCGCCAGATCGTGCGCGACATGCCAGCCGAGCTGCTGGACGGCGTGGACACGACCTTCTCGTCGGGGCGCTTCCTCGAGTTCATGCCGGTGGGCGTGACCAAGGGCACCGGCGTCGCCAAGCTCGCCGAGCTCCTGGGCATCCCCATGTCCGACGTCATCTGCTGCGGCGACGCCGCCAACGACGAGCCCATGGTGCGTGCCGCCGGCCTGGGCGTGGCCGTGGCGGGCGCGGGCGACGGCCTGCCGCAGGTCGCCGACTATAACGCGGCCTCCACCTGCGACGACGGCGTCATCGCCGAGGTTGTCGAGAAGTTCGTCGAGCCGAGCACGCGCCTCGGATAGACAGGCCATCCCAAACGGCCGTCCGCACACTGTGGCGAACGCATGGGATTTCCTCTCCCAACCGCTTCTTGAGTAGTGCCTTTTAATTCCCCTATCGCTACTATGATTTAGGTGGAATCGAGCCCCGCGCGGGAAGGCGTGAGCCACCCGTGGCGCACGTGCGCGGGCAACACATACGCAAGGAGTACCAACATGGCAGAACCCCTGCTCAAGGTCAGCGGCCTTTCGGCCGGAACCGAGGACAAGACCATCCTCCACGGCATCGACCTGACCGTCGCCGCCGGCGAGTGCCACGTCCTGATGGGCCCCAACGGCGCCGGCAAGTCGACGCTGGGCCACGTCATCATGGGCGACCCGCAGTACAAGGTCAGCGCCGGCTCCATCGAGTTCGACGGCACCGACGTCACCGAGCTCGCCGCCGACAAGCGCTCGGTCGCCGGCATCTTCCTGTCCTACCAGGCGCCGGTCGAGGTTCCCGGCGTGCCGCTCAACAGCTACCTGCGCACGATCTGCGACAAGCGCCCGCAGCTCAAGATGAAGTCCCGCCAGTTCCGCGCCCGCGTGGCCGAGCTGGCCGACCAGCTGGACATGGACCCCTCCTACCTCGACCGCGAGCTCAACGTGGGCTTCTCCGGCGGTGAGAAGAAGAAGGTCGAGATGCTCCAGCTGCTGCTGCTCCAGCCCAAGCTGGCCATCCTGGACGAGACCGACTCCGGCCTGGACGTCGACGCCCTGTCCGTCGTCTCGCGAGGCATCGAGGCCTACCGCCAGCAGTGCGACGGCGCACTTCTCGTCATCACGCACAACACGCGCATCCTCGAGCGCCTCGACGTCGACCGCACGCACGTCATGGTCAAGGGCAACCTCGTCGCCGAGGGCGGCGCCGACCTCATCCCCACGATCGACCGCGAGGGCTTCGAGCAGTTCGAGGCGCGCCTGGGGCAGGAGGACGCGTAAATGGCTGAGCAGGTCAAAGACATCGACCGCAGGCTGTACGACTTCGTCAAGCCCGAAGAGGGCTACGAGCGCTACGCCGACGGCCTCACGCCCGAGATCGTCGAGTCCATCTCGCGCAAGAAGGACGAGCCCGACTGGATGCTCGAGCTGCGCCTGAAGTCGCTCGAGACGTACCAGCGCATGGAGATGCCCGCCAACTGGGGCCCTGCGATCGACGGCCTGGACATGGACCACATCTCCACCTACGTCTCGCCCAAGACCAAGCAGGCCTCCAACTGGGAGGACGTCCCCGAGGAGATCAAGGACACCTTCGAGCGCCTGGGCATCCCCAAGGCCGAGCGATCCTATCTGGCGGGCGTCGGCGCGCAGTACGACTCCGAGCTCGTCTACCACAACATGCAGGACACGGCCGCCCAGATGGGCGTCGTCTACTCCGGCATCGAGGAGGCCCTGCACGGCGAGTACGCGGACCTCATTCGCGAGAAGTTCATGAGGCTCGTGCCTCCCCATGACCACAAGTTCGCGGCCCTGCACGGCGCGGTGTGGTCCGGCGGCTCGTTCGTCTACGTCCCGGCGGGCGTCGACGTCGAGTTCCCGCTGCAGAGCTACTTCCGCCTCAACGCCGCCGGCGCGGGCCAGTTCGAGCACACCCTGATCATCGTCGAGCCGGGCGCCAACCTGCACTTCATCGAGGGCTGCTCGGCACCCAAGTACAACGTGGCCAACCTGCACGCCGGCTGCGTCGAGCTGTACGTGGGCAAGGGCGCGCGCCTGCGCTACTCCACGATCGAGAACTGGTCCAAGAACATGTACAACCTCAACACGAAGCGCGCCCGCGTCGAGGAGGGCGGCACGATGGAGTGGGTCTCGGGCAGCTTCGGCAGCCACGTCTCCTACCTCTACCCCACCACCGTGCTCGCCGGCGCGCGCTCCAGCTGCGAGTTCACCGGCATCACCTTCGCCGGCGCCACGCAGGACCTCGACACCGGCTGTAAGGTCATCCTGGCGGCCCCCGACACCACGGCGTCCGTCTCGACCAAGTCGCTCTCCAACGGCGGCGGCACCTCCACGTTCCGCAGCTCGATCATGGTCACCAAGAACGCCGAGCGCGCCAAGGCCAGCGTCAGCTGCCAGTCGCTCATGCTCGACGACATCAGCCGCTCCGACACCATCCCGGCGATGGACGTGCGCTGCCCCAGCGCCAGCGTGGGCCACGAGGCCACCATCGGCCGCATCTCGGATGACACGATCATGTACCTCATGAGCCGCGGCGTCACCGAGGAGGAGGCCCGCACCATGGTGGTCAACGGATTCGCCAACCCCATCTCGAAGGAGCTCCCGCTGGAGTACGCCGTCGAGATGAACAACCTCATCAAGCTCGAGATGGAAGGGGCGATCGGCTAATGGACACGACCACCCTCGCCCACGTCAACACCCCGCCCGCGCAGACCTGGAACTACCTGCGCGTCAACGACATCGCGCTCGACGTCCCCACGCCGGCCGCGCCTGCCGAGAAGTACGACGGCCCCCTGGCCGACCTCGAGATGGGCGCCGGCGACGCCGCCACGTCCTGGATTGACGCCACGTCAGCCGAGCGCACCGTGGTCGAGGTCGCCGCCGGCGACTCCGCCACCGTCGCCATCGACCTCACCGACGACGACCCCGCACACGCCACCGACGTCACCGTCGCGGCGGGCGGGCACGTCTCGATCGCCGTGACCTCGAGCGTCACCCGACAGGACATGCCCGGCGGCTCCGCGCTTCGCATCCGCGTCGGGCGCGGCGCCAGCGTCGAGCTGGTCACCGTCGTGGCCTGCGCCGACGACGCGCGCACCCTCGACAGCACCGGCGTCGAGCTTGCCGACGGCGCCACCCTCGACGCGCGCCAGTACGTCCTGGGCGGCCGAACGAGCATTGTCGGACTCGCCGTCAACCAGGCGGGCGAGCGCTCGCGCTTCTCGCTCTCCACGCGCTACCTGGTGCGCGACGGCCAGACGCTCGACGTCAACTACGTCTCGCGCATGCGCGGGCGCGACACGCGCTGCGACATCGACGTCTCCGGCGTGCTCGAGCAGGGCGCAGCCAAGAGCCTGCGCGACACGATTGACCTCATCCACGGCGCCAAGGGCGCCAAGGGCCGCGAGAACGAGACGGTGCTTCTGGCCGGCGACGACGTCGTCAACAAGAGCCTGCCCGTCATCCTGTGCGACGAGGACGACGTCCAGGGCGACCACGGGGCCACCATCGGCTCCATCTCGCCCGAGCAGATGGCCTACCTTGCCGACCGCGGCCTGACCGAGGCGGACGCCACGGCGCTCTTCTCGCGAGCCGTCGTCGACGACGCCTACGCCCACGCCACGCCCGCCGCCCGAACCGCGATCGCCGGGCGCGCCGCCGCCATCTATGGTGACGACGTCGCCGAGGAGCTCGCCTGCGAGCACGCGACCGAGGACTAAAGGAGAGACCCACACGATGGACGACAACGCCATCCGCGACATCACGGCCAACCCGTTCAAGGCCGACTTCCCGCTGCTCGCCAACAATCCCGACCTGGCCTTCCTGGACAGCGCGGCCACCGCGCAGCGCCCCGCCTGCGTGCTCGACGCGCAGCGCGAGTTCTACGAGACGATGAACGCCAACCCCCTGCGCGGCCTGTACCGCCTGTCGGTCGAGGCCACCCAGGCCATCGACCGCGCACGCGACCACATCGCGCGCCACATCGGCGCCACGCGCGGCGACGAGGTCGTCTTCACCCGCAACGCCAGCGAGTCGCTCAACCTGGTGGCAGACACCCTGGGCAGGCAGCTCGTCGGCGCCGGCGACCGCGTGGTCATCTCGATCATGGAGCACCACTCCAACCTGATCCCCTGGCAGCGCCTGTGTCGCGAGAAGGGCGCCGAGCTCGTTTACCTGCGCCCGCTGCCCGACGGCACCATCACCGACGAGGCCATCGAGGCAACCATCGCGCCCGGCACCAAGATCGTCTCGTGCACCCACGTCTCCAACGTCCTGGGCGTCGAGACCCCGATCGCTAGGATCTGCGAGCGCGCCCACGAGGTCGGCGCCATGGCCGTGGTCGACGGCGCGCAGAGCGTCCCGCACCTCGACGTCGACGTCGCCAAGATCGGCTGCGACCTCATGGCCTTCTCGGCCCACAAGGCGATGGGTCCCATGGGCATCGGCGTCCTGTGGGGCAGGCACGACGTGCTCGACTCCATGCCGCCGTTCCTCACGGGTGGCGAGATGATCGACTCCGTTACCGAGAAGGACGCCGTGTGGGCACCCGTCCCGCAGAAGTTCGAGGCGGGCACCCAGGACGCCGCCGGCATCTACGCGTTCGACGCCGCCATCACCTACCTGGAGGGCATCGGGATGGACCGCCTGGAGGCCCGCGAGCGCGAGCTTGCCGCCTACCTGTGCGAGCGCCTGTCCTCCCTCCCCTACGTTCAGGTCCTCGGACCGGCAGAGCCCACGCGCCACGTTGGCGCCGTCTCGTTCGTGGTCGACGGCGTCCACCCGCACGACGTCGCCTCGATCCTGGACATCTCCGGCGTTGCCATCCGCGCCGGCCACCACTGCGCCCAGCCGCTTCTTGCCTGGCTCGGCCAGGACAGCACCTGCCGCGCGTCGATCGCGTTCTACAACGACAAGGGCGACGTCGACCGCCTCATCGACGCCCTGGACAACGTAAGGGGGATCTTCGGTGCCTAACACCAACGTCTACACGCAGGCCCTGATGGACCACGTGTCCCACCCGGACTACAACTACGAGCTGGACGACGCGACCTACTCGCACGAGGGCATCAACCCCTCCTGCGGCGACGACCTGACGCTCCACGTTCGCCTGGCCGACGACGGCACGATCGACGAGGCCAGCTGGACGGGCTCGGGCTGCGCCATCTCGCAGGCCTCCGCCGACATGATGAGCGACCTCGTCGAGGGCATGACCGTCGCCGACGCCCGCGACGCCTGCGAGCTGTTCGGCCGCATGATCCGCGGCGAGGAGACCGACCCCGCCAAGCTCGCCGAGCTCGACGAGGCCAGCTGCCTCGAGTCCATCTCGCGCATGCCCGCCCGCGTCAAGTGCGCCGAGCTCGCCTGGCGCACCCTCGACGAGATGCTCGCCACCGGTGCCGACAGCGCCAGTGCCGCCGACCCCTGCGTCTGCGACTGCGGCGACCATACGTCCCACGACCACGCCTCGGCCGAGGCCAAGGCTGCCGAGAAGGACGGCGAGTAGCCATGTCCGGGATGTTCTCGACCAAGGGGCGCTACGCCCTTCGCGTGATGAGCGACCTCGCGGTCCACGATGGGTGGGTCTCGCTGGGCGACATCTCCAAGCGCCAGGGAATCTCCCGTAAGTACCTCGAGCAGGTCACCTCGCTTCTGCTCAAGGCGGGCTACGTCAAGAGCCTGCGCGGCAAGGGCGGCGGCTACCAGCTGTCCCGCGCGCCCGAGGAGTACACCCTGGGCGAGATCCTTCGCGCCGCCGAGGGCACGCTTGCGCCCGTGACCTGCCTGGACTGCTCCTCCGGCGAGCTCTGCCCTCGTGCGGGCGAGTGCGCCACCTTACCCGTCTGGCGCGACCTCGGGGCCGTCACCAGCCAGTTTTTGGACAGCAAGCGCCTCTCCGACATCCTCGAGGACGGCGAGACGGGCCCCTGCGCCTAACGCGCCCGCACGTCCTGGCAAACGACATGCAAAAGAGAGCCGCCCTCATGCCCGTAACAGGCATGAGGGCGGCTTGCGTTGGCTGCAATCGGCTTGCGAGCGTCACCTGGCGTGTGGCGTCAGCCCAAAGCGCTAGCTCTTCTGCTCGGAAAGCTTTACGTCGTCGTCGATGGTGAACTCGACGTCATCGTAGAAGTCCTTGCTGAGCTCGAAGCGCACGGGGTCGCCCGCGGAGAACTCGAAGGAGTAGGTGCCGTCCTCGTCGCCCTTCTTCCAGGTGACGTCATGCTCGCTGACCTCGCCGAGGTCGGAGAATCCCTTGACCGGGCTCTTCTCGATGGCGTTGCGCACCTCGTCATCGGTGGCGTCACCGTAGAACCACCCGTACACGCCGCTGCCGTCCTCGTTGAACGTGAAGCGGTAGCCGTGGTACTTGTGGTTGGGAGCCTTGCCGACGATGCGGACCAGGCCCCACGAACCCTCAGGCTTGCTGGTGGAGGCACCCTTGGGCATGAAGTAGATCATCTGCGTGGTGTCGGGCCAGCCGGCGTTCTCGAACTTGAGCGACTCGGGGTCGAGCTCGTAGACAGTGTACTCGTCGGTCTCGTACACGTTGGCGACGTCACCCGTGCCAAACGCGTCGTTGAACGTGTAGGCGGCCTTCTCGCCGTCGGTGGAGAAGCAGATGTCGGTGGCGTTGCCGGCAACGCGCCATGTCTGGAGCTTGGGGCCGCCGCACGCGGGAAGCGCAATCAGGATCACCGCCGCGACCACTGCGGCCAGGCCGACCGAGAAGGCGCTCAACGCCTTG
This sequence comes from uncultured Atopobiaceae bacterium, assembly GCA_934792625.1. Classification (GTDB taxonomy): domain Bacteria; phylum Actinomycetota; class Coriobacteriia; order Coriobacteriales; family Atopobiaceae; genus CAKVON01. The sequence continues at coordinate 35,696 of CAKVON010000007.1, read as the reverse complement.
CGAGAAGCGCTCGCGACCTTGGGACTGAACTTGGGGCTGAACATAACGACCTCCTCAAGATAGGGTCCTGATACAGCCATTGTCACAAGGCCCGCCCCGCAATGTCAAACGAATGCGCCGAGTTAAAGGGGGGAACGGGCACTCCCTCCTCCCCCTGCCGATAAGTTCCCTCAACCAGAACGGGACCCGCGGCCTTGCGGCGGCGGGTCCCGTATCACGCGACGTGCTGTAGCGAGCGTCGCAAATCCAACGTTCCTTAGGGAGATGACCTCGTCCTAATCGGAAAGGTTTTCACCGAAATCGCCGATATCCTTGCAGTCCTCGAAGTACTTGTCGCTAAGCTCGAGCCTCATGGAGTCGTCGGTGTCGTCCTCGATAGTATACGAGCCCTCCTTGTCCTTCTCCCAGCCGACGGAATACTCGGACTTGGAGCCACACTTCTCTGCCACGCCGAGGATGTCCTTATTGATAGCCAGGAGGTTGTCGCCCCTCGGAATGACTTTGCCCTTGCCGTCCTTGTCGAGCTCGATGCAGACATCCACAAAGTAACAATTGCCGGAGTTGCCGATTTCGGCATTGACGCCCCACTTGCCGACCGGGTTGCCGGCAGAGGCGTCCTCAGGCATGTAGAAATCAAGGCTCGAGGGGGCGTAGCCACTATCGCTGTAAACGTCTCCGCTCAGCGAGTCCACGTCAATCCTGTAGACAACGGTGTCGCCCTCATCCCTCACCCAAGAGACGTCACCCCTGCCCTCTATGCCATCCACCATGAAGGTCGCCTGCTTGCCGTTGGTGGAGAAGCAGATGCCCTGGCTGCCGTTGACTATGCGGAAGGTCTTCACCTTGGACGCAGAACATGCGGGGACGATGACCGCGAAGACCACGGTCAGAATCGCGACCAGGCCGACGGCGGCGATGATCAGCGGCTTGTACGGGGCCTTGCGGACGGTGGGGCCGGCGACGAACGTCGCAGTCGACGTTTCCGACGTGGCGCCAGCTGCTGCGGCAGGCCTCGAGATCGGGGCGCCACAGTCGGCGCAGAACTTGGCGTCGTCGGGGTTCTGGGCGCCGCACTTGGGACAGAACATATGACCTCCCTGGTCTAGTCGGTGACCACAACGGGCAATGCCAAGTCTATCCCCTGCGCATCACCTTCCTGATTTCATTCTCTAAATGCAGGCAGAGCCCGCCTCGGCAAACCGGCACTTTGGGATCAGCAAGGCCGAATCGTTCGCCGACGTAAGACGGGACCCGCGGCCTTGCGGCGGCGGGTCCCGCATCGTTCGTCAGGTTATGTCAGGGCACGAACAAAATGCCCTTGGACCGATGCCCTAACGCTGGTCGGAAAGCTTCGCGTCGGCATCGGAGGCAAAGTCGCAGTCCTCGAAGTACTTCTCGCTAAGCTCGAGCCTCATGGAGTCATCGTTGTCGTCCTTGATGGTGAACGAACCCACCTCGTCCTTCTCCCAGCTGATGGAGTACTCGGACTTGGAGCCGTACTTCTCGGCGGCACCGAGGATGTCCTTGTTGATGGCCGCGGCGACCTCGTCCTTGTCGCCATAGCCGTTGGAGGTCGTGGACTTGCCCTTACCGTCCTTGTCGAGCTCGAAGCAAACGTCCGTAACGTACATGCTGCCGGAGCTGTCGGTGGCGCCGAAGAAGCCCCACTTGCCAACGGGGTTGCTGGTGGAGGCGCCCTTGGGCATGTAGAAGACCATCATCGAAGGGGCGTTGTCACCGGTGACGTCTCCGCTCAGCGAGTCCACGTCGAGCTCATAGGCCACGACGTCGCCCTCGTCCCTCACCCTGGAGACGTCGCCCTTGCCCTCCAAGCCATTCACCACGAAGGTCGCCTGCTTGCCGTTGGTGGAGAAGCAGAGGCCCTGGCTGCCGTAGGCAAAGCGGAAGGTCTGCAGCTTGGGCCCGGAGCACGCGGGGACGATGACCGCGAAGACCACGGCCAGGATCGCGACCAGGCCGACGGCGGCGATGATCAGCGGCTTGTACGGGGCCTTGCGGATGGCGGGGCCGGCGACGGACGTCGAAGTCGACGTTTCCGACGTGGCGCCAGCTGCTGCGGCAGGCCTCGAGATCGGGGCGCCGCAGCCGGCGCAGAACTTGGCGTCGTCGGGGTTCTGGACGCCGCACTTGGGACAGAACATATGACCTCCCTGGTCCGAATTACGCATCGGGTCCAGTCTAACGCTCCCCGATTCGCCCCATGCCCCTCTCGCCCAAAAGCGAGAGAGCATCTGAGCAACCGAGAAGGACCATGTGGCACGCGGGGGCGGGCGCAAATATGGCAAGACACGACAAAGGGGCCGACCATGCGGTCGACCCCTCGCTTGTCGCTATGTACGCCAGCCTTGCCGCGCCCGACGCTAGGCGGGAGAGCCCGCAGACGTGAAGGTGTAGATGCTGCCGTAGGTGACGCCCTGGCCGGGGCTCATGGCCTCGATCGTCTGGCCACCGCCGATGCAGATGCCAACGTGGCCGCTCCTCCACACGATGTCGCCTGCGACGGCCTGCGACGCAGGCTTGTTGCAGTAGGCGGACAGGGCACCGGAGCTGTGCGGGACGTAGATGCCCGCGGCACCGTAGCAGGCCTGGACCAGGCCCGAGCAGTCATAGGCGTTGGGGCCCGAGGCTCCCCAGACGTAGGCCTTGCCGAGCAGGGAGTAGGCGGTCGAGACGATGGTGCTGCGGGCGCTGGAGCTGATGCCACCGCCAGAGTTGCTCCCGCCAGAATGGTTGCCGCCGCCTGAGTTGCCACCGGAATGGCTGCCGCCACCGGAGTTGCCACCGCCGTTGTTGGAAGAGTGGCTGCCGCCACCGGAGTTGCCCCCGTTGTTGTTCTTGATCTCCTCCTCGGCCTTGGACTGATTCTTCCTGGCCTCCTCCTCGGCCTTCTTGCGAGCGGCCTCCTGCTCCTCCTTGAGCTTGGCCTGGACCTTGGAGTCGAGGCCGTCGACGTAGGTCTGGGCGGCCTGCGCCTTGGCGTTGAGCTCGTCGGCCTGGGCCTGCTGGTCGGCGACGAGCTTCTCCTGCTCCTTCTTGTCCTTCTCGAGGGAGGTCTGCTTCTTGTCGAGCTCGGCCTGGACCGTCCTGACGGTGTCGATGGCCTTCTCGTCGCTCGCGCTGACCTTCTGCGCATAGTAGATGTTGTTGGCCAGCTCCTCGAAGCTCGAGGACTGGAGCACGAGCTCGAGCAGCGAGACGCCGCCGCTCTTGTAGTTGGCGGAGACACGGTCGGACAGCGTGGCCTGGGCCTGCTTGAGCTCGGCCTCCTTCGCCTTGATGTCCTTCTTGGTCTGCTCGATGCTCTTGTTGGTCTGCTCGAGCTTGTACTTGGTGTCGTTGAGCTTCTCGGACGCCTCCTCGGCCTGGCCGTAGAGGTCGTCGAGGGTCGCCTTTGCGCTGTCGAGCTTAGCCTGGAGCTCGGCCGAGGACTCGTCGGCCAGCGCGACGGTGGGAAGTGCCAGGCCGACGCCGGTGACGGAAATGGATGCCGCGAGTGCCGCGGCAAGCAGCTTCGATGCCGTCTTTCGAGTCATGGGGCCCCTTTCGTAACGGGTGCAGATAAGCAGCGGGCCTTGCTGCCGAAAGAACTTAACCAATGATACACGCCCGCGAACGGGCTGCCAAAACAGCGTTCCAATCAACATATCCGCAGGCAGGAACGCGACAAAATATGAAGCCGCGGTCGCGATCAATCCATCCTGATGAATGCCTGAAGCGATTGCATGCGACAAAAAGGGAGGGCACCCGAAGGCACCCTCCCCAATCCGACTGTCCTGCCAGGGCCTTTGCCTGGCGAGAAGTGCGCGCGGCTTAGTTCCAGGCCTTGCCCTCGGAACCGAACTCGCGGATGAGCTCCTTGGTGCGCTCGACGATGGCCTCGCGACCGGGCTTGAGGAGCTTGCGGGGGTCGTAGCCCTTGCCCTGCTGGTCGGCGCCGGACTCGATGTACTTGCGGGTGGCCTCGGCAAAGACGACCTGGAGGTCGGTGTTGACGTTGATCTTGGAGATGCCCAGCGAGATGGCCTTCTGGATCTGGTCGACGGGGATGCCGGTGCCGCCGTGCAGGACCAGGGGCAGGTCGCCGGTCAGGGCCTTGATCTCGCCCAGGCGATCGAAGGACAGGCCCTGCCAGTCGGCGGGGTACAGGCCGTGGATGTTGCCGATGCCGCAGGCGAGGAAGTCGACGCCGGTGTCGGCGATGGCCTTGCACTGCTCGGGGTCGGCGAGCTCGCCGGCGGAGGCGACGCCGTCCTCGACGCCACCGATGCCGCCGACCTCGGCCTCGATGGACAGGCCCTTGGAGTGGGCGAGCTTGACCAGCTCGGCGGTACGGTCGAGGTTGGTCTGGAAGTCCTTCTCGTGAGAGCCGTCATACATGATGGAGGTGAAGCCGGCCTCGATGCACTTGTGGCACTCCTCGTAGGAGCCGTGGTCGAGGTGCAGGGCGACGGGGACGGTGATGTTCTTGTCCTCAACGAGCTGGTGGACCATGTCGGAGACGATCTTGAAGCTGGTCTGCCACTTGGCGGCGCCGCCGGTGCACTGGATGATGAGCGGGGACTGGAGCTCCTCGCCGGCGTCCAGGATGGACGAGGCCCACTCGAGGTTGTTGGTGTTGAACGCGCCGATGCCGTAGTGGCCCTTCTCGGCACTCTGAAGCATGGCCTTGGCGTTAACGAGCATGTTGTTCCCCCATCTGTCGGTGAGTGGTGCTTTGGGCGACTTATATAATAGCCGCTCGCATTCGATCGCTAGCACTCAGGCGACAACTTTCCGCAAGAAAGTGTTGATTGACCAGCGAAAAGTAGTCAAGTTGTTGAATGAAATCCAATTCGTCAACCATTTACACAGGTAAATCGGCGAACGGCTCTTCTGCCAAACGTGGCGGTCGCGTGGAGACGGACTAGGCCATGGAGACGACGCGCTGCTCGCAGACGAGCTCGTGCGTCGTGAGGCCGCGCCGTCCCACCACCATCTCGCCCACCTGGTTGTCGAACGGGTCGTTGCGCAGCACCTCGCACGCAGGCTCGAGCGGCGCCATGAAGGCGGAGTTTGCCACCATGCGCCAGGGGCCGAGGTTGCCGAAGTAGAAGCGGCGGCGGGCCTCGTCGCCGTCGCGGCGCGCGGCCGAGCCGAACGAGCAGTCGGCCCACAGCCAGCCCAGGTCGGCGACGTAGAACATCGCCCAGTCGTGCGGACCCGCGTCCTCGGGCGACGCGTACAGGCCACTCTGCCAGCGCGCGGGCACGCCGCCCAGACGGCACAGCGTGATGAAGGTGAGGGCGAGCACGCCGCAGTCGCCGCGCAAGGACTTGGCACAGCCGTCCGCAATCGGGTCGAGCAGCAGGTAGGCGGGCTGGAAGCGATAGTCGACGTTGTTCGTAACGTAGTCGTAGGCAGCACGTGCGCGGGCGAGAAGGTCGTCGGCGGGGATGCCGGCGAACACGCGCTCGGCAAGCTCGCGCAGGTACGGGGTGAAGGTGACGTGCGGGCGCAGCTCGGCGAGGTCGGCCTCGCAGGGCGCGGGCGCCGCCGGGAATCGCTCGTCTGCCGGGGCGGGCACGGTTCGGGTGGCCCACAGGTCCACGTAGGGGGCGCGGATCGTGTACTCGTAGTCGACGAAGAACTCTCGCTGCCCACGCACGTCCCAGTACGCCGTGCGCTGCGGTGCGTCGGCCGGGGCGACGACGGCGCCGGGGGTGGAGTCGAGCAGGCGGACGTCGCAGATCTGGGGGCATGCGGCGGGCAGCGGTAGCCAGCAGCGCACACGGGCGTCCGCGTCGATGGCGACGCCGTCGGACGCAGCGACGGTTGCGCGAATGCGGACGCGACGCTCCGCCGAGCCGGACTCGCGCATCTCGTCGATCACGGCGAGCTGGGCGGTGCGGTCCTGGGCGGGGCAGTCGAGGCCCGTGGCCTCCTCGGGGTACTTGCGCAGCGAGTCCACGAAGCTGTCGAGGAAGCGCTGCTCGCCGTCGACGAAGCGCCAGTCGATTCGCCCATGGTCGACGAGGCGGTCGAGGTCGGCCTCGCCGAAGTCGGGCCACTCCCCACGAATCTGCCCGATGGCCCGCTCGCGCGTGACGCAGTAGTCGAGCGGCACGCGCAGCATCCGGGCGCGCTCGGCACGCATGCACGAGGCGAGCTCGGGGCGCGTCCCCGCGTCGAGCTCGGCCTCGATCAGGCGAACGGCCCGGGTAAGGTCGCCCGCGTCGCGCAGGCGCAAGATCTCGGCCGGCAGGCCGTCGTCCAGGTGGCAGAAGTCCTCGTTCGTCGCCTCGTAGCTTGCCATTTCCGCGCCACCCTTCTCGTATGGACCGACAGATTTCGAACAGCATAGCGCCACACAGCGCCCGCCGTGCGACCGACCACCGCGGTCGCATCTGTTTTCGCCGCGAAGCGGGGCGGCCCCGCACGGCACCGACGTCCTTCTCGGTACATAATGGAAGCTTGGTTGGGGCCGCCCAGCTGTGCCACAACCAGGCGTCGCGCCGGCATGCGCGGCGCGGGACATACACGGAGACGGGCGCGTCGCGACAGGCGCGTCCAATACCGAGAAGGGCAGGACGAATGGTCTTCCGCACCTACGTTGAGAAGAAGCCGGGCTTCGACGTGGAGGCGCAGCAGCTCGCGCACGAGCTGCGTGCCATCCTGGGCATCGACAGCCTCACGGGGCTACGCGTCATCAACCGCTACGACGTCGAGGGGATTGGCGAGGACCTCTTCCAGCGCTGCGTCCCCATCGTCTTCAGCGAGCCGCAGGTCGACGTCGCGACCGCCGAGCTGCCCGTCGACGGCGTCGAGCTCGACGAGGGGGGCTACGTCAGCGCCGCACCCGAGGGCAGCGCCGTCTTCGCCGTCGAGTTCCTGCCCGGCCAGTTCGACCAGCGCGCCGACTCCGCCAGCGAGTGCGTGCAGCTCGTCAGCGCCGGCGAGCGCCCCGACGTGCGCTCCGCCAAGGTCTACGTGCTCGAGGGCGAGCTTACCGCCGACGACGTCGACGCCATCAAGCACTACGTCATCAACCCGGTCGAGGCTCGTGAGGCCTCGCTGGCGACCAAGGACACCCTCAAGATGGAGGTCGTGACCCCGGACGACGTCGAGGTCCTCGACGGCTTCCGCGAGCTCGACCAGGACGGCCTCAAGGCCGTCATCGCCGACCGTGGCCTGGCCATGGACCTCGCCGACATCGAGTTCTGCCAGAGGTACTTCTCGGCAGAGCACCGCGACCCCACCATCACCGAGATCCGCGTGATCGACACCTACTGGTCCGACCACTGCCGCCACACCACCTTCGGCACGCAGCTCGAGAACATCCAGATCGACGACGAGGTCGTCAAGGCCGCCTTCGAGAAGTACCTCGAGGTACGCCACGAGCTCGGCCGCGACGCCAAGCCCGTCTGCCTCATGGACATGGGCACCATCGGCGCCAAGTGGCTCAAGAAGCAGGGCATCCTCACCAACCTCGACGAGTCCGAGGAGATCAACGCCTGCACCGTCAAGGTCACGGTCGACGTCGACGGCGAGGACCAGGACTGGCTGTTCCTCTTCAAGAACGAGACCCACAACCACCCGACCGAGATCGAGCCCTTCGGCGGCGCGGCCACCTGCGTCGGCGGCGCCATCCGCGACCCGCTGTCCGGCCGCAGCTACGTCTACCAGGCCATGCGCGTGACCGGCGCGGCCGACCCCACCGTCCCGGTGTCCGAGACGCGCGCCGGCAAGCTGCCGCAGCGCAAGCTCGTGACCACCGCCGCCGCCGGCTACTCCAGCTACGGCAACCAGATCGGCCTCGCCACCGGCCAGGTCAGCGAGCTCTACCACCCCGGCTACGTGGCCAAGCGCATGGAGGTCGGCGCCGTCGTGGGCGCCACCCCGGCCAGCCACGTCCGCCGCGAGTGCCCCGCCCCCGGCGACAAGATCGTCCTTCTCGGCGGGCGCACCGGCCGTGACGGCATCGGCGGCGCCACCGGCAGCTCCAAGACCCAGAACGTCGAGAGCCTTGAGGAGTGCGGTGCCGAGGTCCAGAAGGGCAACGCCCCCGTCGAGCGCAAGCTCCAGCGTCTCTTCCGCCGCGGCGACGCCTGCCGCCTGATCAAGCGCTGCAACGACTTCGGCGCCGGCGGCGTGTCCGTCGCCGTGGGCGAGCTGGCCGACGGCCTGGACATCGACCTCGACCGCGTGACCAAGAAGTACGAGGGCCTCGACGGCACCGAGCTCGCCATCTCCGAGAGCCAGGAGCGCATGGCCGTGGCGCTGGCTGCCGCCGACGTCGACGAGTTCATGGGCTACGCCCGCGAGGAGAACCTCGAGGCCACCGTCATCGCCACCGTCACGGAGGACCCGCGCGTCCACATCACGTGGCGTGGCGACACCGTCGTCGACCTGTCCCGCGAGTTCCTCGCCAGCAACGGCGCCCCCAAGCACATGGACGTTCACGTCACCAAGGCCGAGCGCTGGGAGCCCGAGTGGGCCGGCGACACGGTCGCCGAGCGCATGGCGTCGCTGGTGAGCGACATCAACGTCGCCTCCAACAAGGGCCTGTCCGAGCGCTTCGACTCCACCATCGGCGCGGCCACGGTCCTCATGCCCTTCGGCGGCAAGACCCAGCTCACCCCCACCTCCGCGATGGTCGCCAAGTTCCCCGTCGACGGCGAGACCACCACTGCCTCCGCCATGGCCTGGGGCTTCAACCCCTATCTGATGGAGAAGAACCAGTTCGCCGGCGCCTACCTCTCCGTCGTCGAGAGCGTCTCCAAGCTCGTCGCCGCCGGCTTCTGCCACCGCGACGCCTACCTCTCGTTCCAGGAGTACTTCGAGCGCCTGCGCAACGACCCCGAGCGTTGGGGCAAGCCCATGGCGGCCGTCCTGGGCGCGCTTGAGGCCCAGATGGACCTGGGCGCCGGCGCCATCGGCGGCAAGGACTCCATGAGCGGCAGCTTCGAGGACGCCGAGGGCGAGCTCAACGTCCCGCCCACCCTCATCAGCTTCGCCGTCGCCGTGGGCAAGGCCGCCCGCGCCACCTCGCCCGAGTTCAAGGGTGCCGGCCACCGCGTCGTCTGCGTCGAGCCCGCCGAGTACGGCGACGACTATCGCCCGAGCGCCACCGGCCTGCTGGCCACCTTCGACGCCATCGAGAGGCTCGTCTCCGACGGGGCCGCCCTGGCCGTCTCGACGCCTGGCTACGGCGGCGAGGCCGAGGCCCTGTTCAAGATGTGCGTCGGCAACCAGCTGGGCGTCGAGCTTTCCCCCGACGTCCCGGCAGACAGCCTGTTCGTTCCCGCCTACGGCAGCTTCCTGGTGGAGCTCGCCGACGGCGCCGAGCTGCCCGTCGCGACCGACGACGTGGCCGTCGAGCTCGTCGGCACCACGACCGAGGCCTACGAGTTCGTGGTCGAGGGCGAGAAGTGCGACCTCGCGCAGCTGCAGCAGGCCTGGGAGGGCGCCATCGAGGGCGTGTTCCCCTACCGCACCCCGGCCGACGCCGAGCTGCCCGCCGTCGAGAAGATCGACTTCGTCGCCAAGGACGTCCACGTCTACGGCGGCGACAAGATCGCCCGCCCGCGCGTGATCATCCCGGTCTTCCCCGGCAACAACTGCGAGTACGACTCCGCCCGTGCCTTCACGGCAGCCGGCGCCGAGGCCGACGTCCTCGTCATCAACAACCTCACGCCCGAGGCCGTCGCCGAGAGCACCCACGAGCTGGCCGAGCGCATCCGCAAGAGCCAGATCGTCATGATCCCCGGCGGCTTCTCCGGCGGCGACGAGCCCGACGGCTCGGCCAAGTTCATCACCGCGTTCTTCCGCGCCCCCGAGGTCACCGAGGCCGTGCGTGACCTGCTGCAGGCCCGTGACGGCCTGATGCTGGGCATCTGCAACGGCTTCCAGGCTCTCGTCAAGCTGGGCCTGGTCCCCTACGGCGACATCGTCGACGCCACCGCCGACGCGCCCACGCTCACCTTCAACACCATCGGACGCCACCAGAGCCGCCTGGTCCGCACGCGCGTCGCCAGCAACATGTCGCCGTGGCTCAGCCAGTGCGAGCAGGGCAGCGACTACACCGTGGCCATCTCCCACGGTGAGGGCCGCTTCGTCGCCAACGACGACGTGCTCGCCAAGATGGTCGCCGCCGGCCAGGTTGCCACCCAGTACGTCGATGCCTGCGGCGAGCCCAGCATGAACCTGGACGTCAACCCCAACGGCTCGGTCGCCTGCGTCGAGGGCATCACCAGCCCCGACGGCCGCGTCTTCGGCAAGATGGGCCACGTCGAGCGCCGTGGCGACGGCCTGTACGCCAACGTTCCGGGCGAGAAGTTCATGCCCATCTTCGAGAGCGGCGTGAGGTACTTCTCGTAACAGAGGCGCCCCGCACGCCGACGGGACCAACCGCCCAACCGCCGCCCCGGGCCCACACAAGCCCGGGGCGGCTTTCTCGAACGACCCACACCAACGCGCGCCCGACGACGGGCGCCGCCAGACAGCGAGAACGGAGCATCGAACATGGATTCCCAGCTCGACTACATCGCCGGCCACCTCACCGAGCTCACGGCCATCCCCAGCCCCACCGGCTACACCAAGCACGCCACCGACTACCTGGTCAGGACCCTCACGGACATGGGCCTTGCCCCCGAGGTCTCCAACAAGGGCAACGTGCTCGTCGAGCTCGGCGGCCAGGACGACCCGCTCGTGCTCGCCAGCCACGTCGACACCCTCGGTGCCATGGTCCGCGCCATCAAGGACAACGGCCGCCTGCGCCCGACGACGCTCGGAGGCCACCAGTGGCGCACTGCCGACGGCGAGAACTGCACCGTCCACACGCGCGACGGCCGCGTCTACACGGGCGTGGTCCTCAACACCGAACCCTCCTCCCACGTCGCCGACAAGGACGTCGACCCTGTCGAGAAGAACATGGAGGTTCTTCTGGACGAGAACGTCTCCACCAAGGACGAGGTCGAGGCCCTGGGCGTTCAGACGGGCGACATCATCGCCATGGACCCGCGTACCACAATCACCAAGAGCGGCTACATCAAGAGCCGCTTCCTCGACGACAAGCTCTCCGCGGCGATCCTTCTGGGCCTGGCCCGTGCCGTGACCGCGGGCGAGGTCAAGCTCAGCCGCAAGGTCTCGCTGCTGTTCACCGTGTACGAGGAGGTCGGCCACGGCGGCAGCGTCGTGCCGTCCGACACCCGCGACATGATCAGCGTCGACATGGGCTGCGTGGGCTCCGACCTCGGCTGCACCGAGCGCATGGTCTCCATCTGCGCCAAGGACTCCGGCGGCCCGTACAACTATGACGTCGTGAGCGACCTTGCCGCGATTGCCAAGGCCAACGGGATAGACTACGCCATCGACGTCTACCCGCACTACGGCTCCGACGTCGAGGCCACGCTCACGGCCGGCTACGACATCCGCCACGGCCTCATCGGCCCGGGCGTCTACGCCTCGCACAACTACGAGCGCTCCCACATGGACGGCGTCCGCAACACCTACGAGCTGCTGCGCGCCTACGTCACACTCTAAGGCCAAACCAGCACGTCAGTCAGTCGGGGGGCGGGTGCCGCAAGGGCCCGCCCCCCGACTATTTCTTTAGGTCCCTGCGTCTGCCGCAGCTTCTTATACGACACTTGATTCAAAACCCTATCGGGTATCATATTAGGTACTGGATACAGGCCTAGACAGAGCCGTGCGCACCCGGAGGAGCCATGACAACCATCTACTCGTCTTCCGCCCTCAAAACAAAGCAGCGCGAGGTAAAGAACGCCGCCCTCAAGGACGTGGTCCACATCACCGAGAACGGCAACGGGGCCTTCGTCTTTTGTTCCGAGAAGGTCTTTGACGAGAAGCTCCGCGAAGCCGCCGAGGCAGCCGCATACGAGGAGCGCGTGAGAATGGCCGTCGAGCGAGGCCGCGATGACATCGCGTCGGGCCGCTTCGTCGAGGGCACCGACAACGCACTTGCCGAGATTGCAAGACGCAGGGCGAGTCGTGGCTAGGCTTCTTTACGCGGAGAGCTTTCTCGAAAGCGCCGCCGACCTCCACTCCCCACGCGTCATATCAAAGCTCGAGGACACCCTCCGCGCCATCGAGGCCTTTCCTCGCATTGGCTCCAGGAGCCTCCCCGCATCCATCAGGGAATCCTTCGGGGACGGGGTCTACAAGATGGTCGTGTGCCAGTTCGACCTCATCTACTCCTATGACGAGAAGACCGACGTGGTCGCAATCTACGACCTCGTCCCATGCAGAATGGCCAGATAGGCACATACAACAGCCACCGCACTTCTCTGCCGTCCGACAGGCAGGCCATACAAAAGCGCACGGCACACGTGTATCGTCACATTCAGCGGGCCAAACGCCCGAGACGGCATCATGGATGGAGGGGCCATGGCAGGCATCGGGACTGGCAAGGGGGACGGCGGCAAGCGCACGTTTCTGGCGACGCCCGTGGGCCTGGTGCTGGGCGCCCTGGCGTGCTGCGGCCTGTGGGGGTCGGCCTTCCCCTGCATCAAGCTCGGCTACGCGCTGTTTGGCGTCGCGAGCGGCGACACCGCCTCGCAGATGCTGTTTGCCGGCACCCGCTTTACCCTCGCGGGCATCATGGTGGTCGTGGGCATGAGCCTGGCCCAGCGCAAGCCACTGGTCCCGCGCAAGGCCGACATCCGGCCGATTCTGGTTCTCGCCCTCTTCCAGACCGTGGGCCAGTACACCCTGTTTTACATGGGGCTGTCCAAGGCGACGGGCATGGCCAGCTCGATCATCGAGTCCAGCTCGACCTTCATGTGCATCCTGCTTGCCGCGCTCGTCTTCCACACCGACCGACTCAACGCCAACAAGGTCCTGGGCTGCGTTGTCGGCATGGCGGGCGTCACCCTCGTCAACCTGGGCGGCGCCTCGGGCGGGCTGTCGTTTGCCCTCGACGGCGAGGGCCTGGTCTTTCTGTCCGGCATCTCCAGCGCGATCTCCACCTGCCTGATCGGCATCTACTCGCAGGAGCACGACGGCGTGCTTCTGAGCGGCTGGCAGTTCGTGATCGGCGGCCTGGTGCTTTTGGGCATCGGCCTTGGCATGGGCGGGCAGCTGCACCCGCAGGCCATCGCGCCCGCCGTGGGCCTCATCGCCTACATGGGCTTCATCTCGGCGATGGCCTACTCGCTGTGGGCGCGCCTGCTGTCCGTGAACCCCGTCTCGCGCGTGAGCGTCTTCGGCTTCATGAACCCGGTCTTCGGCGTGGCCCTCTCGGCCCTGCTGCTCGGCGAGGGAGCCGACACCAACCCGTTCGTCTTCCTGGCGGCCCTTTCGCTGGTGTGCCTGGGCATCGTCCTCGTCAACCGCGACACGACCCCTGCCGAGAAGGACGGCGAGATAGCCACATGTTCGAATGGTATGCATAAATAGTGATGAATAGTCCATTCGACTAAATTTCGTCCGTGGTAACGAACGTTTTTATGTTTGTTACGGCGTTGCTTTGGTGCCGCCCGGCCCCCTCGCGACTCCCATAAGATTCCCCTCGTCACTCACACGGCGAGGGGAGTCTTATGTCGCACATCCACGTGTACTCGGAAATCGGCGAGCTCAAGAGGGTCATGCTCTCCCGACCCGGGGAGGAGCTGCACCGGGTCCACCCGTTCCACCTGGACGAGATGCTGCTGCAGGACACCCCCTACCTCGACAAGGCACAGGTCGAGCACGACAGCTTCGCCGACGCGCTGCGCTCCTGCGGCACCGAGGTCGTCTACCAGCGCGACCTGTTCCGCTCCGCGATGGCCAAGCCGCAGGCGCGCGAGGCCTTCACCGCCGAGTTCGTCGCAGCCTCCAACATCATCTCCCCCGAGCTCCGCGACGCGGTGGCCGACCACTACGCCGCCATGTCGACCGACGACTTCGTCGAGGCCGTCTACTGCGGCATCCGCTCCGACGACCCCGCCTTCGCCGACGACCACACCCTCGGCGGCATGGTCTCGAAGGGCGACCTGTTTATCGTCGAGCCGCTGCCCAACGCCTACTTCGCGCGCGACTCCTCCATCAACGTCGCCGACGGCGTCGTGCTCTCGCACATGTGCAAGCGCTACCGCCAGCGCGAGCCGCTCCTGATGAAGTACGTCCACGCCTACGCCGACCTGTACGCGAACGATCCCGCCGAGGACATATACGACATGAGCGCGCCGTGGAGCATCGAGGGCGGCGACGTCATGGTCGCCTCCGACAAGGCCCTGTGCATCGGCTGCTTCGGCAGGACCCAGCCCGGCGCCATCGAGTCCGTCGCAAAGTCCGTCTTCGCCCGCGGCTACGAGGCCGTCTACGCGTTCCACACGCGCGACCCGCACGTGATGCACCTCGACGGCATGCTCACGATGATCGACCGCGACACCTTCATGTGCAACGCCCTCATCAAGGACAGCGTCTCCGTCTTCAAGCTCACCGCGGCCGGCGACGGCGGCGTGCAGGCGAGCCTCGTCGACGGCGGCTGGGCCGACGCCCTGGCCGCGGCAGCCGGTGTCGACTCCGTCCGCTTCATCCCCGTCGGCAACGGCGACGTCATCACCGGCCGCTGGGAGTCCTCCAACCTCGGCGCCAACCTGCTCACCGTCCGTCCGGGCGAGGTCGTCTCCTACGACCGTAACCCCGTCACGCTCGACCTTCTGGACAAGGCGGGCATCACCGTCCACACGTTCGACGGCTCCGAGCTGTCCCGCGGCAAGGGCGGCCCGCGCTGCATGAGCATGCCCATCTGGCGCGAGGACCTCTAGGCAAGGCACTGCCGAGAAGTGCCGCGAGCACGCGGTCCTTCTCGCAAGCAAACGACCGGTAATCACGAGTCTCGAAAGGAACCAAGCCATGGCCAACTGGAAGAAGGGAATCGCCAGCGCCCTGATGGGCGTCGCACTGGTTGCCACCTGCGCGCTGACCACCGCCTGCGGCGGCACGAGTGCCGGCGACGCCACCACCGGCGACGCGGCTGCCTCCGACATGAAGCTGGTGAGCGACGGCAAGCTGACCGTCGCGTTCTCCAACGGCTTCCCGCCGATGGAGTTCTCCGAGGACGGCTCCAACGACGTCACCGGATTCGACATCGACCTGATCAAGGCCGTCGCCGAGGACATGGGCCTGGAGGCCGAGATCCTGCCGACCCAGAAGTTCGACACCCTCGTCCCGACCATCAAGGCCGGAGGCAAGGCCGACGTCTGCATCTCCGCCGTCACCATCAACGACGAGCGCAAGAAGGAGATCGCGTTCTCCGATCCCTACCTCGACTCCAACCAGGCCATCCTCGCAGGCAAGGACTCGACCGCGACCTCGCTCGATGACTTCAACAAGAAGGGCGTGACCGTCGTCTGCTCCGCCGGCACCACCGGCGAGGCCTGGGCCAAGGAGAACCTGCCCAACGCCACCGTCCTGCCCCTGGACGACTACGTCTCCTGCTTCACCGGCACGATGGCGGGCAACTACGACGCCTGCGTCGCCGACCTGCCCGTCGCCGGCTACCTGGTCAAGAACTCCTACAAGGACCTCAAGATCTGCGCCGAGGTCCCGACGGGCGAGCAGTACGGCATCGTGATGGCCAAGGACAACACGGCCCTGCAGACTGCCGTCAACAAGTCGCTCGCCAACCTCGAGGAGAACGGCAAGATGGACGAGCTGAAGCAGAAGTGGTTCGGCACCACCGACCTCTAGGGCCGAAGGCGCGCGACAAGAAGCGCAAGTGCCTCGACCAAGAAGGTCGGCCAAGACGACGAGAGGGGATGTCCCTGCGGGGGCATCCCCTCTCGTCGTAAGCGATGGGCACCGACGGTTGGCGTGGGACCCTATTCCAGCTCCAGCCTGGCCTCGGAGCCGACGCGACCGGACTGCACCACGATCTTGTTGCCGATGGACTCGCGCAGCTCCTCCACGTGACTGATGATGCCCACCAGCTTGTTGGAGCCCGACAGCTCCGTGAGGGTGCGTACCGCCAGGGCCAGCGAGCGCTCGCTGAGAGTGCCGAAGCCCTCGTCCACGAACATCGTGTCCAGCCTCACGCCGCCGGCATGCGCCTGGACGACGTCGGACAGGCCCAACGCCAGCGCCAGCGAGGCCTGGAACGCCTCGCCACCGGACAAAGACGACGCCGAGCGCGGCTTGCCGGTGAAGGCGTCACGCACGTCGAGCTCGAGTCCGACCTGCCTGTTGCCCATGGCGTCGCGCGCCTGCGTCTGGCGCACGAGCTCGTAGCGGCCGTCGCTCATCACACGCAGGCGCTGGTTGGCGGCGACGAGAACGCGGTCGAACCAGCGTGCCTGCAGATAGGTCTCGAAGCTCAGACGGCGCTTGCCCTGAAGCTGGCCGGAGGCGGTGCGAGCCAGCACGTCCATCTTGCCCTGGAGGGCAGCGATGCTTGCCCCCTGTCGCTGGAGCTCGCGCAGCTGCTCGGCGATGCGGCCGTTGGACTGGCGACGGGAGAGAAGCGCCTGGCGCTTCTCGGCAAGCTCGTCGCGGGTCTGCCTGGCGCCCGCGAGGAGGGTCGCGGCGCTCGCCAGGTCTTGCGCGTCGTCGCCGAGCTCCTCCTCGTAGCGCTTGCGGCTCGAGGCGGCACGCTGCTCTGCCGCGGCGGCCTGCGTGCGGGCCTGGGACACCGCGTCCGAGGCGGCGCGGTGCTCGGACGCCATCCGCGCGGCGACGTCGGACATGCGCTCGAGCTCGGAGCGGGCAGCGCTCGCGTCCGGGTGGGTAAGCCCTGCCGCAAGGGACTGGACTCGGGTCTCGGCGGCAACCACGGCCTGGTCAGACTGGGTGGCGGCGGTGCGCGCGGTCTCGAGCGCCATGCCCGCGTCGCCCGTGGCGCGCTCCAGGTCCCCGATCGAGGCCGTAAGCGCCTCGAGCTGGTCCGCGTTGGCATGGGCAACCTCGACCTCGCGATTGGCCGCGGCAAGTGCCTTGTCCGCCAGCGACTTGTTTCCACGGGCGACGTCGGCGTCGGTCACCTCGAGCCCCGCCTCGAACTCGGTCGCGGCGGACAGCGCGGTGTCGCGGCTCGAGCGCGCCTCGGCAACCGCGTCCTCGGCAGCCTTGACCTTGCCCGCCAGGAGCGGCCCCTGCGCACGAAGCTCCTTGAGGTCGGCACCGAGGCGCTCGGCCTTCGCGACGTCGCGCTGCGCCTCCTGCAGAGAAGTGCGCGCGGCGGCAAGCTGCTCGGCCGTCGCCTTGGACTGCTCGGCAAGGGCGTCCTCGTCACCGACCTCGGCAACAAGGGCGCCGAGCTCGTCGGCGGCGAGTTGACGGGCGGCCTTGGCAGCGGCGGCCACAGACGACGCCTGCGAGGCGGCTTCGGCAGCCGCGGCGCGGGCCGTCTCGGCTGCCTTGACGTCAACCTCGCCAGGAACCTCGCTCGCGAGCGAGGCGGGGTGCGGGTGGTCGAGAGAGCCGCATACCGGGCAGGGCATGCCCTGCGAGAGGCCGGCAGCAAGCACGCCCGCCTGCGCGTCGAGATAGGCGCGCTGGAGCCGCGCGTGGGCGCCTTCCGCCTGATCGAGCTCGGCGGCGGCGGTCGCATAGGCGGCCTGGGCGGCCTCGAGCCTGGTATCGGCATCATGCAGCGCGGCCTGCCTCTTGCCAAGCTCGCCCTGGGACTTGGCCAGCTCCCGGGCACGCGACTCGAGGCGCTCGACCTCCGCGGAGGCCCGCTCGGCTGACGCGGTGGCACCCGACAGCCCATCGCAGGATGCCTGCAGGTCGGCGAGCTTGCGCTCATGGGCCTCGGATGCCTGGCGGGCAACCGTGAGGGCCTCGGTCGCGGCGGTGAGGTCACGCTCCAGTCGAGCGAGGTTCGCACGACGTCGGACGAGCTCCTCGCAGGACACGACCAGCGTCGCCGCCTCGTCGGCGGCACGCATCGCGTCCGCCTGTCGCGCCTGCGCGCGGGCAAGCTCGGCGGGTGCCTGGCTCAGGTCGGAGACGCCCTGGCGGGCAACGGCGAGCCTTTCGTCGGCCGCCGCCCGGGCGGCATCGGCACCCTGCAGGTCGGCATGCGCGGCATTCGCCGCGGCCTGGGCGGCCGCGAGCTCGGCACGCGCGGCGTCGAGCTCGTCGTAGTGGCCGAGCTCGCTCTGCAGCAGGGTGACCTTGCGATCGAGCTGCTCGCGCTCGGCGACGCGAGCCTCCTGCACCTTGAGCCTGGCCTCGGAGGACTCCAGGTTCGCAAGGCTTGCCTCATGGGACCCCTTGTCGCGCTCGCACTCGAGCTTGAGCGCCTCGACGCGCTCCGCGCGACGGGCAAGCTCGGCCAGGCGATCGACCTCGACCCCGGCGTCCTTCTCGGCAGCCTCGAGACTCTGTCCCAAGGCGGCGTCTGCCTCGTCCTGCTCGGCGAGGATGTCCAGCAGCGCGTCGGCACTGAGGGCCTCGGACGCGGCCTGTGCTGCCAGACGCTCGGAGCGCTCGGCGGAGCCGTCGACGAGCACGTTGGGCGCCAGCGCGGCAAGCCTCTGGCGCACGCCCTTGCCCTGCGCGCCGAGCTCCGTCGCGCGACGCTGCAGGGACTTCTGGAAGTCCAGGTAGGGGGCCGTGCCAAAGAGCTTGCGCATGATCTTGGCGCGCTCGTCGGTGTTCGCGCGGAGCAGCTTGCGGAAGTCGCCCTGCGCGATCATGACGATCTGCGAGAACTGGTCGCGGTCGATGCCGAGCATCTGGATGATGCGCGCGTCGACGTCGGAGGGCTTGGTCACAGGCGGCAGTCCCTGCTCGTGGAGCTCGGCGGCGGGCTTCTCGGTCGTGGTTCCCGTGCCGCGGAGCTTGGGGCGCTCGTACTCGGGGTTGCGGCGGACCGTGTGGCGCTTGCCCGCGCACTCGAACTCCAGCTCGACGTAGGTGGGTACGTTCGGGTCCGCGAAGTCGCTGCGCAACGAGCGCGGGCTGCGGTCGGTGCCGGAGGCCTGGCCGTACAGCGCGAAGGCGATCGCGTCGAAGATGGTCGTCTTGCCGGCGCCGGTGTCGCCACACACCAGGTACAGGCCGGAGGTGCCCAGGCGCTCGAAGTCGATGGTCGTGGTGCCCGCGTACGGTCCGAACGCGCTCATGGTCAGCTTGAGGGGCCTCATCTACATCACCTGCATCCTCTGGAACTCCGCGACGACGGCATCGCGCTGGTCGTCGTCCATGGGCACGCCGTTTTGTGCCTCGAAGAACTCCTCGAACAGCTCCAGCGGGTCGGACGTGTCGTCGGGGGCGGCGCAGGCCTCGTCGAGGCCCTGCGCGCGGGTGCGCTCGTTGTCGTACTCCAGGCTCATGACGTTGGGGTAGACGTCGCGAAGGCGCGCCATGGCGTCGGGCACGGGGTCGCGGTCGGTGAGGACCGCGTGCACGTAGTCCATGCGGTCGACGGCGGCATTGGTCGCGACCTCGGGCGAGACGAGCCTGTCGAACGGGCCCTCGATGCGACGCATGTCGTGAAGCGGCTCGAGCGGCACGAGCTCGATCGTGGGCTCGGCGCCCTTCTGCCCCAGGGTCACGCGCACCGCGCCCTTGTGGTCGTACACCTCGGATGCCGAGTACTTGAGGATGGACCCCGAATAGCGCGCGGTGTCACGCCCTATGCGCTGGGGACGGTGCACGTGCCCACAGGCGACGTACTCGAACGCGTCGAAGACGTCCACGTCGACGTTGTCGATGCCGCCGACGGACAGCTCGGAGTCGGTGCGGTCGGGACCGACCCCCGTAGCGGTGACGAACTGGTGCACCACGGCGACGTTGCGGACCGTCGGGTCCACGTCCAGCGTGGCCACGAGCTCGCGCATGGCGCAGGTGTAGTCGGATGCCTCGGACCCCTCCACGAAGTGGCGCACCGTGGCGGGACGGACAAAGGGGATCGGCCACACGTCCACCGGGCCGTGCCCGTCGCCCAGGCGGACCGGCTCGATGCGGCCGTCGTAGACGGGTGCCACGTGCACGCCATGCGCCGACAGCACGCCCGAGGCGTAGGCCACGCGCTCGGCCGAGTCGTGGTTGCCGGGGATGACGATGGCGGGCTTGCCGGTGGCGGCCACCTGCGCGAAGAACCAGTCCACGAGCCCGACCGCGTCGGCCGAGGGCTGCGACTTGTCGTAGAGGTCGCCCGCCACCAGAAGCGCGTCGGAGCCGTCGGCGGCCAGCATGCCCACGACCTGCGCCAGGACGTGGCGCTGGTCCTCCAGCATGGGAAACTCGCAGACGCTCTTGCCGATGTGCAGGTCGGCGATGTGAAGCAGGCGCATGGAACCCCTTTCGCGCGAGGCGTGGTCTGAGCGGCACCCTCCCCCGCCCACGGCAGCGCTGCCGAGAAGGGCGGTCGGGTCGGAAAGCCATCGAACCAGATTCTATCCGTGCGCCCGGACACTAATTCGCGCGACGGGTGCGCACGAAGCGCCACACGGTAAGCGCGAAGCCCACGGCCGCCAGGGACGCCAAGCACAGAAACACCGCGCGGTACCCGAACATGAAGATGTCGGGGCGCCCGGCGACGTAGGCCGAGACGGGATGGCCCGCCGCGACGCCCATGCAGCCGTAGAGAAGCGCCGAGCCGCCCATGGTGCCCACGGCCATGCCCAGGTAGCGGCCCAGGCCACCCACGCTGCCGGCAAAGCCCAGCGCCTCGGCGGGCGCCGACGCCATGAACAGGGCGTTGTTGGGCGACTGAAAGCTCGAGCTGCCAAGCGACATGCACCCCATGGCAATCACGCACAGCCACATCGGCGTCTGCGGCGTGAGTTGCGACATGCCCAGAAGGGCGCACACGTAGATGCCCAGGCCGACCATGGTGGGGACCTCGCCGCCGACGTGGTCGGAGACCGAGCCGGAAACCGGCCCCGCGACCGCGTTGGTGACCGGCAGCGCCAGAAACGCCAGGCTGGCCACGGCAGGCGTCAGGCCATGGGCCTGCTGCAGGAAGAACGGGATGGTGAACTCCGCCGCTCCGATGCCCACGAACGTGATCAGCATCGTTGCCAGGTTGAGGACGAAGTCGGGGTTGCGAAACACGTACAGCGGCCAGGCGGAGCCGTCCTTCTCGGCAGGGACCTCGTCGCGCGGCAGGGTGCGCAGGCCAACCAGGAACGACGCGACGCCCACCGGCACGTTGATCAAAAAGATCGACTCCCACGGGAACACCGAGACCAGCGCGCCGCCCAGCATGGGGCCGGCCATCATGCCCAGGGCGACGAAGGTCGACAGCAGGCCCATGGCGCGGCCGCGCTCGCGGGCGGGGAACGCCTCGGTGATGATGCCCATGTTGTTGGCCATGGCCATCGCCGCGCCCACGCCCTGCAGCGCGCGCGCCGCCACCAGCCAGCCCAGCGTGGGCGACATGCCGCACGCCAGCGAGCCGGCCGTGAAGGTGGCCACGCCCGCCTGGAACACGCGGACCTTGCCGCGGGAGTCGCCCAGCCTGCCGAAGCACAGCACCAGGAGGCACACCGCGATGAGGTAGGCCGACGAGACCCACTGGATCTGGCTGAGGCCCACGCCCAGCTCGCGCTGCATCACCGGCAGCGCCACGGTCACGACGCTCGAGTCCAGGCAGACCATGAACGTCATCACCAGCACGGTAAACAGAATCGCCCACCTGTCGGGACGGCCCCCGTCGACGCGCTCCATCGAATCCTCCCCACCGCACGGCACAAAAAAGCGGGGCCGGTCACCCTAAAGCGGCCGGTCCCACCCATTTTCATGCCAGATGCACGAACCAATTGCTCAGGCGAGTCTATGCCGGGCATGCGACGAATTCAAGCGCCTGGCGAGAAGTGCGCGCCACCCGTGGGCGACCATCGGCGGGCGGCGGCACCCACCCGCACGGACGCGCTACCATCGTGTCAAACCAACCGCAGCTCACGGCCGTGCGGGACACCCCGCGCGCATGAGGGCGGCGGCCACGCGACCACAAGGAGGCACGCATGTCGTTCATGGACCTCGCGCAGGAGCGCTACTCCGAGAGGCACTTCTCGCCCACCCCGATCGAGCCCGAGAAGCTCGCCCAGATCCTGGAGGCGGGACGCATCGCCCCGACCGCCGAGAACTACCAGCCGCAGCGCATCCTGGTGGTGCAGAGCCCCGAGGGCTTGGCCAAGGTCGACCGCGCGACCAAGTGCCGCTTCGGCGCGCCGTGCGTCCTGGTGCTTGCCTACGACATGACCGAGGCCGCGCGCAACGCAGACGTGGTCGACTACGGCATCGTCGACGTGACAATCGTGGGCACGCAGATCTCGCTCGCCGCGCAGGAGCTGGGCGTCCACAGCTGCTGGGTCGGCCTGATCGACCCGCCAGAGCTGCGCCGCGGCCTTAAGATCCCAGGCAACTTCCGCATCGTCGCCGTCATGCCCCTGGGCTACTCCTCTGACAAGAGCCGCGCCTCCTACCTGCACCGCCGCCGCAAGCCGCTGGAGCAGACGACCTTCTTCGAGAGCTACCCCGCGGCCAGCGACGCCGAGTCCGAGGACGAGGCCGACGCCTAGCGCGCCGCGGCGGCCACGCGCTACAGGAAGAGCTGGAAGGCGATCCTGAGGTTCTGGCTGTCGCCGTACAGGCAGACCTCGCAGGCACGGGCAAAGCCCATGCGCTCGATCAGGTGCTGCATGCGCAGGTTGTCGTGGTGCGTGTCGATGCGCACCTCGCGGGCGCCACGCTCGCGCGCCTCGTCGGCGAGGGCCGCAAGCAGCAGGCGGCCCAGCCCGAGGCCGCGGGCCTCGGTCGCGATGGCCACGCGGTGGATCGTGTAGTAGTCGTCGGGCGGCGTGACGACGCCGTGGGAGCCGGGACGCGGGTGCCACTCGCCCGAGTAGACGAAGCCGTAGTAGGGCTCGGGGCCGTCGATGAGGGCGGCGTAGCCCACGATTTGGTCGTCGAGCACGACGACGCGGCCCCAGCCGAGCTCGATGTCACGCTCGAAGTCACTGGGCGCGGGGGTGCCCTTCTGCCACTGGTCGATGCCCTCGGCAGCCAAGAACGCGCGCGCGGCCTCGACGATCTCGAGGATGCGAGCCAAGTCGCCCGGTTGTGCCACACGCATCGTCATGCCGCGTTGTTCCAAGTTCTTCTCTCCAGGCGTGCTCATGGCTGCCCCCCTTTCAGGTGCATATTTTTTCTCACAAGGTGCATAGAATAGCTATTTCCTGTCCAATCGGACTGGTAAGTTGCAACTCAGTTCGACCAACGGAAGGGGTGGCGGGCGCATGGCACAAGTTACGGGGCAAACGGACGCGGACGCGGTCGGGGTTCTGAGGCGGACCTTCGGCTACCGCGAGTTCCGCCCCCACCAGGAGCGGATCGTGCGCGCCGCGCTGGCCGGGCGCGACGTGCTCGCCGTCATGCCCACGTCGGCGGGAAAGTCGATCTGCTACCAGGTGCCCGCCATCATGCTGCCAGGCGTGGCCGTGGTCGTGTCGCCCCTGATCTCGCTCATGGCGGACCAGGTGGGATCGCTGCGCCAGGCGGGCGTGGCCGCCGACTGCCTCACCAGCGCGCAGACCGGCCCCGAGCGCACCGCCGTGCTTTCGCAGGTGCGCGACGGGCTGCTGGACCTCCTGTACGTCGCGCCCGAGAGGCTGGACGACCCCAGGCTCGTCTCGGCGGTGGACGCGTGCGGGGCATGCCTTCTCGCCGTGGACGAGGCGCACTGCATATCGCAGTGGGGAAACGACTTCCGCCCCAGCTACCAGCGCATCCGCGGCTTCGTCGACGCGCTGGGCGCACGCGTGCCGATCATGGCGCTCACCGCAACGGCAACCGAGCGCGTCCGCTCCGACATCGCCTCCACGCTGGGGTTGGACGACCCCCTGCGCGTGGTGGCCAGCTTCGACCGCCCCAACCTCAGCTTTGCCGTCGAGCGTCCCGAGACCCGCAGGCAGCGCGACCGGATGCTTGTGGCACTGTGCCGCGAGCGCGCGGGACGCTCGGGCATCGTGTACTGCTCGAGCCGCCGTGCCGTGGAGGAGTCCTGCGAGCTTCTTTGCGAGAAGGGCATCGCGGCCACGCGCTACCACGCCGGCCTCACGCCCGAGGAGCGCGCCCGCAACCAGGAGGACTTCCTGTTTGACCGACGCCGCGTGATGGTCGCGACCAACGCGTTTGGCATGGGGATCGACAAGTCGAACGTTGCCTTCGTCATCCACTACAACATGCCGCTGTCGCTGGAGGCCTACTACCAGGAGGCGGGCCGCGCCGGTCGCGACGGCACCGCGGCGGAATGCGTCCTTCTCTACATGCCGGGCGACGTCCACACCGCCGAGTACCTGATGTCGCACACCGAGCGCGACGACCTTGCCCCTGACGAGCTGGCCGCGCTTCGCGAGCGCGACGAGGAGCGCCTGCGGCAGATGACGTTCTACTGCACCACGCCCGACTGCCTGCGCCACTTCATCCTGCGTTACTTTGGCGAGGACTCCCCCGCCCGCTGCGACAACTGCGGGAACTGCACGGGCGAGTTCGTGGAGCGCGACGTGACCGAGGATGCCCTCAAGGCCGTGAGCTGCGTGGCGCGCCTGGCGCAGAGAGGGGCCACGGCCGGCGTCTCCACCATCGTCGACGTCCTGCGGGGGTCCACGGCGCAGAAGGTCCTGGACCGTGGGTTCGACACCCTGTCGACCTACGGCATCCTGCGCGAGCGCAGCGGGCGCGAGCTGCGCGACCTTATGGGCGAGCTCGAGCGGCGCGGCCTTCTGGCGCGCACCGGCGGCGAGTACCCCGTGGTCACGCTCACGGCCACGAGCATGGCGTTCCTGCGTCGCGACGAGCCCTTCGGCGCAGCCCTGACCATGCGCGTGCCCAAGCCGCGCCCGAAGCTGTCTCGCGCGGCGGCCGGACAGGCCAGCGCGGGGCACGGCCCGTTCGGCGGCAGCGGCAGCGCGGCCGCGGGGCTGCATGGCGCCGACGAGGGCCTCTACGAGCAGCTGCGCGCCCTTCGCCGCGAGCTCGCCCAGAGCCAGGGTGTGCCGCCCTACGTCATCTGCACCAACGCCACGCTGGAGGACATGTGCGCCAGGCGCCCCCGCTCCTGCGAGGAGATGCTCGAGGTCAGCGGCATGGGCGCCAACAGGGTCCGTCGCTATGGCGAGAGGTTCGTGCGCGCGATCGAGGCCTGGCGCGGCTAGGCCGCGTGGCGGGGCGCAACCGCGACGCACTTCTCGGCAAAGGCCGTCCCTGCGCCGGGCATGCAAATGCCGTAAGATTTTGGGTTGTTGTGCCGCGTGTCGAGACGCCGCGGCAAGTCACCACCGAAAGCGAGCCGAACCATGGCCAAGAAGCACACGTCCCACTTCACCCACCTGGTGGCCGTCATCCTGATGTCCATCGCACTCGTCGGCACCGTCATCTGGCTCGTGGTCCGAATGGGCCTCGACCTCACGGGCGCGGCCGCCACCGTGACCATCGGACTCGCCCTCGTGGGCGCGCTGTACGTCTGGGCCGAGCGCATGAGTGCCGACAACGGCGTCGAGAACGACCGCACCCTTATCGTGGAGCCGATCCTGCAGAACTACCGCGAGGACCACAACAAGAAGCGCCTGCTTCGCGAGTACGACAACTGGGCCGCCGGCGACCACGACCCCTACCTGCGCGTCCAGTTCCTTGAGGACGTCATCACCCTGCTTGCCAACGACCGCCACAACACCGAGGCAGGCATGCGTCTGGGCGAGCTCGACGCGATGTGCGTCACCGACGAGCAGCGCGCGCAGGTCGCCGAGTTCCGCGAGAAGGTCGAGGCCAAGATCCGCGACAACCAGGCCGCCCGCGCCGCCGAGCAGGGCCAGGCCGACGCCTAGCCGCACGACCTCGCAATCCGCGACAAATCCCGCGCCACACCCCACGCCATGCCCCGCGGCGCGCGACGACGAGAAGGAGCCACAATGGCAAAGCAGACTTCGGGCAACGGACTCAACAAGGCCGGCCAGGTCGTGACCATCGTCACGTGCTGCGCCGCCGTTATCTTGCTTCAGAGCTGGCTCATCGGGACGCTGCATGTGCACCCGCTCGTCGCGGGCCTCGTCGTGCTGTGCGTCGTCGGCGTCTTCGCCGGCGTCGGCTACGTCAGCTTCCGCATGAAGCGCAGTTCCGCCGAGGCCGCGGACGTGCGCACGGTCGAGCCGATCATGGCCAGCTACGCCGAGACGCACGCCAAGAAGCAGCTCGCGCGCGACTACGACGAGTGGGCGCGCGACACGCACACCCTCGAGGCACGCGCCGAGTTCCTCAGGCGCATGGTGCTCGCCCTGGCCGACGACGGCCACAACTTCGAGGCACGCCAGCGCCTGGACGAGCTCGAGGGACTGGTCGGGGGCAACGCGGGCTATGGCGAGACCCTCGCCGAGCTCGAGGGCCACATCGCCGCGAGCGCGGCCGCCAAGCGCTCCGGGGACGCCGCGGAGCCGCAGGACGACTAAGCGTCACTCATCAAATTAAGCTACTTATCCAAATCGGCGAACATTGCTTCGGCGGAGTCATACCCCTTCGCTTCGATCTTGCCAACCATGATGTCACGGGCTTCGGCAATGGCACGCTCGGTGCTCCTGTTGTAGCGCGGCTGGCGTACGTCAAACGGAAGCCCGCCCTCGAGAATGGACATGTGGAGAAATACGTTGATCGCCTCGGTAAGGGAGAGGCCTAGGCTGCTGAAAATCGACTCTGCGTCACTCTTGACCTCGGGATCGATCCTCATGCTGATTGCTGCGGTTTTTGCCATCATGAGCCTCCAAATGAAATGCATTGTATAGTGAATGTATCACATTGCATTTCATTTAAAAACACCGTCTTTCTCTCCCCCTACACCGAACGGCCGTTACTCGCCCCGTAAGCCCCGCAACTGCAACAGCATCCCAAACAATGACCCCCGATGACCTGCAGGTCATTGGGGGTCATCAACAAGTAAGCCTCATGGCGCCCGCGGGCATCACCCCGTGTTCTGCAGGCCGGCGGCGACGCCGGAGACGGTGCACAGGATGAGGTAGATGAAGCGCTCGCGCTCCTCCGGGGTCAGGTGGCCGTCGCCCTTGCGGACGGCGTCCAGGGCGCGCACCTGCGCGACCGACAGGACGTTGACGAAGGGCAGGCGCATGCGGATGACCGGGCCCAGGACGCGACGGTGCTCCAGCGGCCAGGCGTTGCCGGTGATGGCGAGGACCCATTTGCGCGTGAGGGCCATCTCGGAGAGGACCTTCTCGTTGAGGTCGGGACGGTCGCCGAGCTCGAGGAACATCCTCGCGATGCGCTCGTCGGTCTTGGACAGCGACATCTCGATGTTGTCGATGAACGTCGTGAACACAGGCCACTCGGAGTAGGCGTCACGCAGGCGGTCGAGGTTGCCGAAGCGCTCGCAGGCGGTGCCGAGGCCATACCAGGCGGCCAGGTTGGTGCGCGCCTGGGACCACGAGAAGATCCAGGGGATCGTGCGCAGGTCGTCGAGCGACTTGGCACCCAGGCCACGCTTGGCGGGACGGCTGCCGATGGGCATGAGGCCGATCTCGGTCAGCGGCGTGACGGTCGAGAACCACTCGGCGAAGCCCTCGGTGTGGAGAAGGTCGATGTAGCGCTCGCGGGAGAAGCGGTCCAGGGCGCAGGCGATGTCGGAGTACTTCTGGGTGGTCTCGGTGTTGACCCACTCGATGGACGGGGCCGACTGCAGAAGCGTCGCGCCCGCGACCGACTCGACGTGGCGGCGTGCCAGCGTCGGGTCGCCGTAGCGGGCGAAGATGACCTCGCCCTGCTCGGTGAGCTTGAAGCGGCAGTTGACCGAGCCCTTGGGCTGCGACAGGACCGCACGGTTGGCGGGGCCGCCGCCGCGGCCGACGGCGCCGCCGCGGCCGTGCATGAGGGTGAGGTCGATGTCGTGGTCCTCGGCCCAACGGGCGATGGCGGCCTGGGCGGCGTGCAGGACCAGGGTGGCGGAGGTGGGGCCAGCGTCCTTCGAGGAGTCGGAGTAGCCGAGCATGACCTCCATCTTGCGGCCGGTCTGGGCCAGGCGACGCTGGACGTCGGGCAGCTCGATGACCTGGTTCAGAGTGTCGACGGCGTTCTCGAGGTCCTCCACCTGCTCGAACAGGGGGATGACGTCGAGCACGGGGACGTCCTCCTCGTGCGCGAAGGCCTGGCGCGCGAGCTCGTAGACGTCGGCGACGTTCTGGGCGCTCTGGGTGAACGAGATGATGTAGCGACGGGCGGCCTTGACGCCGTTCTTGCGCTGGATGGAGCCGATGGCGCGGAAGGTGTCCAGGACCTCGCGGGTCATGGGCGCCAGCTCGCCGCGCTCGCCCCAGCGGCCGTGCTCGCGGATGTCGGCGAGGGCGCGGGCGTGCACCACGGAGTGCTGACGGAACTCCATCTCGACCATGTGGAAGCCGAAGGTCTCGGCCTGCCAGATGAGCTTCTGCATGGGGCCGTAGGCGGTACGCACGGCACCGGCGGCGACCAGAGAGTCCTGGACGACCTTGAGGTCGTCGATGTACTCCTCGGCCGAGGCGTACATGACGTCGGCGGTGCGGGCGATGGTTGCCTCCAGGCGCGCCGCGATCACCAGGACGACCGAGCGGTGCAGCTCGCTCGCGCTGGTCTCGGCGGCCTTGCGGGTAAGGACCTCGCTCATCTCGACCTGGTGGTTCCACAGGTTGACGAGGGCGTCGGAGGGCTTGGTGTAGGTGGTGTCCAGCGTCAGGTTGCGGCCGACGTAGCGCGTGCGCTCCGAGAGGGCCTGCAGCATGTGCACGCGGAACTTCTCGGCCACCAGGCGCGAGACCTTGGCGGTGACGTTGGGGTTGCCGTCACGGTCGGAGCCGATCCAGGAGCCGGGGTGGAAGAAGGCGGGGCACACCGGGGGCACGGTGCCGGCCTTCTCGCCAAGCTCCCAGTCGTCGAAGCGGCGGTAGACCTCGGGGATGGTGTCGAACAGCGTGTTGTCGAAGATGTCGACGATGGTGTCGGCCTCCTCGACGGGCGTCGGCTTCTTCAGGGCGATCGGCGAGGTGCGGAACATCGCGTCGATCTCCTGCAGCATCTTGCGCTCGTTCTCGGCGAGGTCGGCGCCGCCCAGGCGGGGACGCTGCTCCAGAAGCTCGGCGATGCGGCGGATCTTGCCCTCGATCGCCTTGCGGCGAGCCTCGGTGGGGTGCGCGGTGAACACGGGGCGAAACTCGAGCTTCTCCAGAAGCTCGTGGGCGCGCTCAGGGCCGCACTCGTTGACCAGGCGACGGTAGGCGACGGTGATGTCGTTGATCGGGTCCTCGTCCTCGGAGGTGGGCACGACGCTCTCGCGGGTGCGCAGCGAGGCCACGCGGTAGTTCTCCTCGGAGGTGTTCGCCAGGTGGAAGTACGAGGCAAAGGCCCTCATGAGGATGGTCGCGCGCTCGACGGGAAGGGAGTCGAAGACCTCGACCGAGTCCGCGAACGCGGCGGCCGCGTCGGAGGCGTTGCCCTCGTCGTCGTTGCTCGCGCCGATGGCGTCGGCCAGCAGGCGGTCGAACGTCTCGCGCAGCTCGGGGTCGTACTCGTCGAGGACCTTGCGGACCAGGCGCAGGAACAGCGTCATGTTGTCCTTGAGGGCGTCGGGGATGCTGACCTCGGCCAGCGCCTCGGATGCCGCCTGGGCCTCGGCCTGCCTCTCGCAGTCCTGTCCCATCGTGTTAGGCACGGTACCTCCTCCTGCGGCCACCACGGGCCGCGTCTGAAAAAGGGAGCGTTCTTCTCTCTGAAGACTATAGCCCCCTTGGTGCAACCCCCCATCCGTGAACGGTACGGGGAAATGCAATATTCACGTCCTATCGAGCAATCCCATTGCATTGCCGAGAAGGACGCGCGTGTTGCGGCCCTGCCGATATGCGCCGTGCCGCGCGTGGGCCGCCAACGTGCCACGCGGCGCACGCCGACGCGCGGTTCCTTGCGCTACGATGGTATGTCACGAATTCGCGAGCGACGGGAAGGCCCCAATGGAGAACCAGCAGCCAAACGATCCGCAGCTCAACCCCGACGACGACCCCATCCTGGCCGAGGAGCGCGAGCACCTCGCGCAGACGTACGCCAAGCTCGTCAGGCTGCGCGACGACATGACCGCCGAGATCGAGGTCTCCCACCAGGGCATGGCCAACGAGATCCGCGAGATGAGCGACGAGGTCCGCGTCGACTTCGGCGGCGCCGACGAGACCATCGAGACGCTCGCCGCGATCGAGACGCTCAACTTCGTCATCGACTCGTACAACCAGTACCACGACTTCACGGTCGACCAGCTGCGCCGCGTCCTTCTCCTCCTGCGCCGCCCCTACTTCGCCAAGGTACGCCTCAAGATGCGCCCGGGCCGCCCCGCCCGCGACATCTACATCGGCGCCGCCGGCGTCACCGACGAGGGGCGCCGCCCCATCGTCGTCGACTGGCGCTCTCCGGTGGCCGAGACCTACTACAACCAGGAGATGGGCGAGACCACCTACACCGTCGACGGGCGCGTGCGCCACGCCACCCTCGAGCTGCGCCGCCAGTTCGACATCCACGAGGACAGGCTCGACGGCTACTTCGACACCACGGTCGCCATCGAAGACCGCCTGCTGCTCAACGCCCTCAAGTCACACCATTCCGAGAAGCTCCGCGCCATCACGGCGACCATCCAGCGCGAGCAGAACGAGGTCGTCCGCCACGAGGACGTGCCGTGCCTGCTGGTCAACGGCATCGCGGGCTCGGGCAAGACGTCGGTCCTGCTGCAGCGCATCGCGTTTCTCTTCTACCGCGAGCGCGAGACGCTCACCCCCGACCAGGTGACGTTGTTCACCCCCAACTCGGTCTTCCAGAGCTACATCGACACGGTCCTGCCCTCCCTGGGCGAGTCCAACCCGCAGGTCTTTACCTGGGACGACTTCATGCGCGACCTCGGCCTGTCCGAGCGCGGCTCCGGCGCCGGCGACAGCCCCGACTCGCTCGAGGCCCTCGAGCGCGGCCTGGCCGGCCTCACGCTCGGCGACGGCGACTTCCGCGAGATCCGCGTGGGCGACACGGTCCTTCTCAAGGCGGGGCAGGTGACCTCGGCAGCCGCCAAGTTCGAGCGCTTCGGCGTCTGCCCGCGCTTCTCGTCGCTGGTAAAGGACGAGCTGCACGACCGCCTCGACCGTCGCCTGGCCACCATGGCAAAGTCCGCCGACGTCCACGAGGAGATGCTCTCGCTCGGCATCGAGGAGCAGATCGAGATGTTCGGCGAGACGATCAACCCGCTCGACGAGGCCGAGACCGTCGCCTGCGCGCGCGAGTACCTCAAGCTGCGCTACGACGTCGCCCACGACCTGATCGAGCGCGCCGACTGGCTGCGCGTCGACCGCATCGGCATGCGCATCCTGGGCAAGCAGGGCCTGACCGGCGCCGAGTGGCTCTACCTCAAGCTGCTGATCACCGGCAACTCGTCCAAGAACACGCGCTACGTCCTCGTCGACGAGGTGCAGGACTACACCCAGACCCAGCTCACGGTCCTGTCGCGGTACTTCTCGCGCGCGC
Source organism: uncultured Atopobiaceae bacterium (assembly GCA_934792625.1). Lineage (GTDB taxonomy): Bacteria > Actinomycetota > Coriobacteriia > Coriobacteriales > Atopobiaceae > CAKVON01. Next base: position 4,229 of record CAKVON010000007.1, on the reverse strand, counting down.
ACTTCCTGCTTCTGGGCGACGAGAACCAGGCCATCCGCCCCGGGACCGCCACCTTCCCGCAGATCGACGAGATCTTCTCGCGCACGCACGGCGGCGTCGAGCGGCTGGAGCTTCTCACCAGCTACCGCTCCTCCCCCGAAATCACCGAGCTGTTCGCCAGCCTGATGGACGAGTCCGAGCGCGCCCGCCTGAGTTCGGTGCGCCGTGCCGGCGTGGCTCCGCGGCTGGTGGAGTTCGCGCAGGCGGGCACCCCCGATGACCATGACCCGGCGTCTGCCGAGAAGGTCCGCGAGGCCAACGACGCCTACCTCGCCGAGCTGCGCTCGCTCGTGGCGGACGCCGCGGGCCGCGAGGGCCTTGCCGCCGTCGTGTGCGACGACCGCTCGCGCGTGCGTTGGCTCTCCCGCCAGCTGGGCGACAGCGTGCGCGTGGTCGCCGGCGACGAGACGCTGCCCGCCGACGGCGTGGTGCTGATGGATCTGGCGCTTGCCAAGGGCCTCGAGTTCGACGAGGTCATCGTCCCCGACGCGCAGGCGGCCACCTACCCGGACACCCCGCTGGCCAAGCGCCGCCTCTACACCGCCATCTCACGCGCGATGCACCGCGTCACGCTCGTCTCGCAGGGCCCCATGACGCCGCTTCTGGACGCCTGGCGCGCCGAGCGCTAGTCCGACCCCACTGATAACCCATGCCAACGGATGCGCCCCGACCGGCAACGAGCCGATCGGGGCGCTCTCGAATGCGGGGTTGGTGCCGAACGCGGAAGGGCTACATGCAGAAGCCCCAGCGCACGGGCACGACGGAGCCGTAGTACGAGATCCACGAGCTCAGGCTGATGGTGCGGATGTAGCCGACGTTGTCCATCACGACGCCGTTGCCGATGTAGATGCCGATGTGCCCGTAGATCGAGCCCGCGAGCGTGTGCGGGTGGGTCGAGACGGCCACGGCCATGCCCGGCTTGAGGTTGGCGCGGTTGGAGCTCCTGCAGAAGTTGGCGTACATGTCGCAGGCGTTGCCACCCGGATATCCCAGGCCGGACTTCTGGTAGACCATCGAGACCCACATGGCGCACAGGCCCACGCCCGGCGAGCCCACGTGGCGGCAGTTGTACACGATGCGCTCCTGGGCGTTTCCGGTCGGGCTGCCGCCGGTGCCCGCAAGCGAGCCGCCGTACTGCTCGGAGGCCAGGCGCTCGGCCTCCTCGGCCTGCTGCGACTCCAAGAGCTCCTTGTCGTACTGCGCCATCAGCGACTTAACGTCGCTGTCCAGGCCGTTCATGATGGAGGCAATCTTCTCCTTCTTCGCCTTCATCTGCTCGAGGCTCTTCTTCTGCTCCTCGTTGAGCTTCTCGAGGTCCTTCTCCTGCGACTCCAGGCTGGCCTTGGTCCTCTCCAGCTGGGCCTTGGCGTCCTTGACCTCGTTGATGAGCTCCTGGTCGGACTTGTTGACCTTGTCCATCACGTAGAGGTTGCTCGCCAGCTCCTCGAACGACGAGCTGGCGAGAAGGACGGAGAGCATGTCGGTCCCGCCGCTCTTGTAGGTCGCGCCGATGCGCTTGGCGAGGACCTCCTGCTTCTGCTCGAGCTGCGCCTGGCGGCTGTCGATCTCATCCTGGGTCGCGTCGATCTCGGAGCGGACCTCCTCGATCTTGTCGAGGGTCTTGGACTGCTCGATGGCGAGCTTCGAGTACTCGGCGCCGATCTCCTTGAGCTGGTCCTGGACCTCCTTGAGGCGCTTCTTGGCTGCCTCGAGCTTCTCGGTCGTCTCCTTGGTAGCAGAGGGCCTGGCGAGCGCCGTGGCGGGCGCGAGGGCGAGGCTGGCGCCCACGCCCATGAGAAGGCGCAGGGCCTGGCGACGCGTGATGGCGTCGCGACCGGCACGCCTGATTTGCTGTTTGCCGTCGTTGGGATCCCCGCCGACGAGAGTGCCTCTTGGCATGTGTCCTCCGTTGCATCTGCGTGTATGCCGAGAGCGCGGGCGCAAGTCCCGCGTAGGAAGAAGGGTATCGCAAGCGGGTGGGGGTCGCCACCGCCACGGCCCGGCGTTCGTGCGAACGACACGAAGCCGTCCGTGACGCACAAGGGAGGCGGGGCCGGGCGGACGAATCCACCCGGCCCCGCCGGTCACGCTATGTGCCCGCGCGCAGGGTCACGCGCGTGGGACGCGTCAGGTCCCTTAGGCCTCGGCGTAGAGGTCCTTGAGCTTCAGGAGGTGCTGGTAGCGAGCCATGGCAGCCTCCTCGTTCTCGCGGAACAGCTCCTCGGCGCGCTCGGGGAACTCGCGCGTCAGGCGGCTGTAGCGGGCCTCGTTCATGAGGAACTCCTGGTAGCCGCCAGCGGGCTCCTTGGAGTCGAGCGTGAACTTCTTGCCCTCGGGCGCCGCGGGGTTGAAGCGGAAGAGGTTCCAGTAGCCGCAGTCGACGGCGCGCTTCATCTCGGCCTGGCAGTTCTTCATGCCGCCCTTGATGGAGTGCATCTCGCAGGGGCTGTAGCCGATGATCAGCGACGGGCCGTCGTAGGCCTCGGCCTCGTGGATGGCCTTCAGGGCCTGGGCGGGGTTGGCGCCCATGGCGACCTGCGCCACGTAGACGTAGCCGTAGCTCATCTCGATCTCGGAGAGGCTCTTCTTCTTGGTCACCTTGCCGGCCGCAGCGAACTGGGCGACCTGGCCGATGTTGGACGCCTTGGAGGCCTGGCCACCGGTGTTGGAGTAGACCTCGGTGTCGAAGACGAAGACGTTCACGTTGTTGCCGGAGGCAAGGACGTGGTCCAGGCCACCGAAGCCGATGTCGTAGGCCCAGCCGTCGCCGCCGAAGATCCAGAAGGACTTCTTGGTGAGGTAGGACTTGTCGGCCAGGACGGCCTTGGCGGCGTCGGAGCCGTTCTTCTCGAGCTCGGCGATGTAGGCGGCAGCCGTGGTCTTGGAGCCCTCGGTGTCGTTGCGGGCGTCAAGCCATGCCTGGGCGGCAGCCTTGAAGTCCTCGCTCACGCCGTCGGCCTCGATGAGGGCCTGGGTGTCGGCGACGAGCTTGTTCTGGACGGCCGTGTAGCCGACCTCGAGGCCGAGGCCGTGCTCGGCGTTGTCCTCGAACAGCGAGTTGTTCCACGCCGGGCCGTGGCCGCAGGCGTTGGTGGTGTAGGGCGAGGTCGCCGCGGGGTTGCCCCAGATCGAGGAGCAGCCGGTGGCGTTGGAGATGAACATGCGGTCGCCGCAGACCTGCGTGACCAGGCGCGCGTACATGGTCTCGGCGCAGCCGGCGCAGGAGCCGGAGAACTCGAGCAGCGGCTTGGCGAACTGGCTGCCCTTGACGTTGGCGGCAACGAGCTCGGGCTTCTCGGCGACGTTCTTGACGCAGTAGTCGAAGACCTCCTGCTGCGGGAGCTCCTGCTGCTGCTCGACCATGGTCAGGGCATCCTTGGGGCAGGCGCCGACGCAGACGCCGCAGCCCATGCAGTCGAGCGGCGAGACGGCGATCGTGAACTTCTTGCCCTTGGCCTTGGGGCCCATGGCGTCGAGCATGCGGGTCTCGGCCGGGGCGGCAGCAGCCTCGTCGTCATCGAGGACGAACGGGCGGATCGTGGCGTGCGGGCACACGAACGAGCACTGGTTGCACTGGATGCACTTGGACTCGTCCCAGTGCGGGACCATGACGGCGACGCCGCGCTTCTCGTACGCGGAGGCACCGAGCTCCCACTGGCCATCGGGGTTGCAGGAGAAGGCGGACACGGGCAGGCTGTCGCCGTCCATGCGGTCGATCGGGTTGAGCAGCTCCTGGACCTGCTTGACGATCTCGGCGCGGCCCTCGAGCGTGAGCTTCTTGGGCTCGTCGGTGGCGTCGGCCCAGTCGGCGGGAACCTCGAAGACGCGGTAGGCGGTGGCGCCGGCGTCGATGGCCTTGTGGTTGGCGTCGACGATGGCCTGGCCCTTCTTGAGGTAGGAGTGGGTCGCGGCGTCCTTCATGTACTGCAGGGCCTCCTCGGCGGGCAGCACCTTGGCGAGCGAGAAGAACGCGGACTGCAGCACCGTGTTGGTGCGCTTGCCCATGCCGACCTTGGCGGCCAGGTCGATGGCGTCGATCAGGTAGACCTTGATGTCGTTCTTGGCGATGTAGCGCTTGGCCACGGCCGGCATGTGCTCGGCGAACTCCTCGTCGGACCACTGGCAGTTGACCAGGAAGGTGCCGCCCGGCTTGACGTCGCGGACCATCTTGAAGCCCTTGATGATGTAGC
>CAKVON010000006.1 GCA_934792625.1 uncultured Atopobiaceae bacterium | reverse complement strand
CGTAGAGGGCGACGCGACGGTAGTCGCCGACGATGCGGCCGCGGCCGTAGGTGTCGGGCAGGCCGGTGATGACGTGGGAGTGGCGGGCGGCGCGCATCTCGGGGGTGTACGCGTCGAAGACGCCCTGGTTGTGGGTCTTGTGGTACTCGTTGAAGATCTGGTTGTACTTGTCGTTGACGTGGAAGCCGTAGTTCTCGGCGGCCTGCTGCGCCATCTTGATGCCGCCGTAGGGCATGAAGGCGCGCTTCAGCGGCTTGTCGGTCTGAAGGCCGACGACCTTCTCGAGGTCCTTGGTGCCCTCGCCGATGTAGCCGGGGCCATAGGCGGTCAGGCCGGAGACGATCTCGGTCTCGCACTCGAGGACGCCGTTGTTGGCGCGCTCGGCGGCCTGGAGCTCCTGGACCTTGTCCCATAGGGTGTTGGTGGCGTCGGTGGGACCGGCCAGGAACGACTCGTCGCCGTCGTAGACGGTGTAGTTGTTCTGGATGAAGTCGCGGACGTTGATGTCGTCGACCCAGTGGCCCTTCTTGAAGCCGGCCCACTCCTCACGAAGCTGCATGTTTCCTCCTAGCTTTCGCTTTCTCCCTGCGTCACTCCCCGCGACGCATGTTTGCCTAGATCTGACCCCTCAGCACCTTGGTGGCGAACTCGACGCTTTCGGGCGTCGGGGGCTCGACGTCCCTGAGGGTGTAGGGGATGCCGAGCTCGTCCCACTTGAAGATGCCCAGCGTGTGGTACGGAAGGACCTCGACCCGCCTGACGGCGTCGCCCAGCGACGCGATGAACTCGCGCGTGCGGCGCAGCGTGGCCTCGTCGTCGGTGATGCCCGGGACCAGCACCTGGCGGATCCACATGGGCTGGCCCTTCTCGGCCAGAAGACGCAGGCAGTCGAGGATGTTGTCGTTGTCTCGCCCACAGAGCCACTCGTGGCGCTCGGGGTCGATGTGCTTGATGTCGGCCATGACCAGGTCGCAGGCGTCCATCGCCCGCCCGAATGCCGAGAAGAACGGCTCCTCGCGGGTGAACGTGGACAGCGACGTGTCCAGGCAGGTGTTGATGCCGCGCGCATGGGCCTTCTCGAACAGCTCGGCCACGAAGTCGACCTGCATGAGGGCCTCGCCGCCCGAGACGGTGATGCCCCCCTCGGGTCCCCAGTAGCCGCGGTAGCGCTCGGCGGCGTCCAGGATCTCGTCGGCACCCATCAGCTCGCCGGTGCCCGCCTTCCAGGTGTCCGGGTTGTGGCAGTAGCGGCAACGCATGGGGCAGCCCTGCAAAAAGACGATGTAACGCACGCCGGGGCCGTCGGCCGAACCAAAGGATTCCGTCGAGTGAACACGTCCCTGCATGGCGCACCTCCCTTGCTTGTGGTTGTCCAGCTATGAATGTAGGGGGAGGGAAGGGGGTAGTTCCTTGACCAGAATCAAACAACGACAAAAATAATTTACGCACCGAATTTGTTGCTGGTGAACGGTATGTATTTGCCCGTGAACGGTAAACACGCAGCTAAAGTGTGTGGAAATTGGCACATTACGGGAGCCTATTTGCCACCTGGCGAGCTGATTTCGCGCAGTCCCTCGTGGTCGATCACGAGCAGGCGTCCCCGTCCGGTGCGCTGTACCAGCCCCTCGCGCACGAATCGGGCGATGTTGCGGCTGACGGTCTCGGGGCGCAGGCCCACGCTCGCGCCGATGTCGTCGAGCTTGAGGCGGATCTCGGGGCCGGAGCATCGCCTGTCGCGGATGAGCAGGTACTCGGCGAGCCTCTGCCTGGGGTCGCGGATGGACAGCATCATGATGCGCTCCTCCGCGTCGTCCAGGTCGGTCGTGATCATGCGGATGAGTCCCAGCGCGACGTCCGGGTGGTTGGCGAGAAGTGCCTCGAAGTCGGCGCGGTGGAAGCGGCACAGCCGCACGGGCGTGAGGCACTCGACCGAGTAGTGGTAGGTGTGGTCCTCGAGGAACATGCCGTGCCACAGGGCCTGGCCGTCGTGCAGTACGTCGAGCACGTACTCCTCGCCGCCGGCGCTGTTGCGAAACGTCTTGATGCGCCCGGAGCGCACGACGATGATCGACTCGATCGGGTCGCCCTCGTGCACGACGATCGAGCCCTGGTCGTGCTTGGAGTGGCGCGAGCAGGAGAGCAGCTCGCGCTTCGCGTCCACCGGCAGGTCGGCGAACAGGCGGATGTTGTCCATGCACGAGCTGCCCACGCGGGAGAAGGCACAGTCGTGGCCCGCTCCCGCGCAGACGCGGTTCTCGCCGGGGTTGTCGCGACCGGTGGCCACGGACTAGTTCCCAGGCGTCCAGTCGCACAGCAGCTCGTCGAGCTGCGCGGTGACCTTGGCGGGGTCCATGTGGCGCCCGATGATGCACAGGCGGGTCTCGCGGTCGCCGCAGACCGGGTCCCAGTCCTCGGCGAGCTCGGGGTTGTCGGCGAGCATCCGGGCCTTCTCGTCCTCGGGGGCGCTGTCCACGAACAGGCCGTTCTCCATCATGCGCATCTCGCGGCCCGCCTGCTCGAAGACGTAGCACATGTCGGGGTCGACGTCGGCCCACAGCATGCCCTTGGCGCGCACGACCTCGTCCGGCCACTCGGTCTCGACGAAGCGCCGGAACTTCTCGGCGTCAAATGGCTTGCGACGACGGTAGACGAAGGTCTGGATGTCGTACTCGAGGACCTCGGGGTCCTCGTGTTCCTCGGGGTGCTCCATGGCCTCGGCCCATGCGGCCGAGTTGTAGGCGGCCGTGAAGTCGAAGCGCCCGGTGTCCAGCAGCTGGTCCATGGGGACGTCGCCCTGGGTCGCCTCGACGATGACGGCGTCCTTCTGCAGGGCGCGCACGATCGCCTTGAGGCCGGCGAGCTGCTCGTCGGTGACGGTGTCGACCTTGTTGAGCACCAGGGTCGAGCAGAACTCGATCTGCTGGATGAGCAGGCTCTCGATGTCGTCCTCGTCGATGTCGTCGGCCAAGAGCCTGCGACCGCCCTCGAACTCGTCGTACATGCGCTTGCAGTCGACCACCGCGACGATGTTGTCCAGGGCGAGCTTGGGCTTGCCGCCGACCTTCTCGGCATCGCAGAAGTCGCTGATCGTGTAGGCGATGGGCACGGGCTCGCAGATGCCCGATGCCTCGATGATGATGTAGTCGAACCTGCCGGAGTCGGCCAGGTCGGACAGCTGGTTTGCCAGGTCGTCGGCCAAGGTGCAGCAGATGCAGCCGTTGGTCAGCGGGATGAGGTCGTCGGTCTCGGACAGGCCGCCGTCGGCGATGAGGCCGGCGTCGACGTTGACCTCGCCGATGTCGTTGACGATGACGGCCGCGCGGATGCCGCCGTCGTTGGACAGGATGTGGTTGAGGAGGGTCGTCTTGCCGGCACCGAGGTATCCGGTGAGCATGACGATCTTCACGGGCTGGTTGGTGGCCATTGGGGCTCCTTTTGCGTCTCGTCGATACAGTGCCTAGGGTACCCCGAAGTCGCCCCGCGCTGTCCGTTTGCCCACAGGCGCGACAACCTCCACGATAATGGGCGACAGGCGCGCGGCCTACGGGGCCGTGCTGCCGAGAAGCACGCGCGAGGTCGAGGGGGACGGGCGAATGAGGCAGGCGGTCATCGGCATATTGGCGCACGTCGACGCGGGCAAGACCACGCTCGCCGAGGCGATGCTGCTCGACGTGGGCGCGATCCGCGCGGCGGGCCGCGTCGACCGCGGCGACTCGCACCTGGACACCGACCGCATGGAGCGCGACCGTGGCATCACGATCTTCTCGTCCCAGGCGGCGATCGAGCACGCGGGCGTCGCAATCACGCTGGTGGACTCGCCCGGCCACGTGGACTTCTCGGCCGAGGCCGAGCGTACGCTGGCCGCGCTGGACATGGCGGTATTGGTCGTGGGCGCCAACGACGGCGTCCAGGGCCACACGCGCACCCTGTGGCGCCTGCTCGAGCGGCACGGCATCCCGACCGTCGTCTTCGTGAACAAGGTCGATCTTCTGCCGGACGCGGGTTCTCCTGCCGAGAAGGACGCGCTGCTCGCGACCATGCGCTCGCGCCTGGACGAGGGGTGCGTCGGCGCCGACGAGCTTCGCGGCGAGCGGGCCGCCATGGCCGACGAGGGCGCGCTCGAGGAGTTTTTGGAGCGTGGGTCGCTCGCGGAGGCCACGGCGCGCGACCTGGTGGCGCGACGACGCGTCTACCCGTGCCTGTTTGGCTCGGCGCTCAGGGGCGAGGGCGTGGCCGAGCTTCTGGACATGCTGGCGGAGCTTGCGCCCGACCGCACGTGGCCGCACGAGTTCGCGGCGCGCGTCTACCGCGTGAGCCGCGGAGACCGCGGCGAGAGGATCGCCTGGCTCAAGGTCACGGGTGGTGCCCTTCTCGCCAAGCAGCAGGTGGAGGGTGTGACGGGCGGCGAGCCTTGGTCGCAGAAGGTCAACGAGCTGCGCGTCTACACGGGGTCGCGCTTCGAGTCGGTTCGGCGGGTGGAAGCGGGGGGCGTCTGCGCCGTGACGGGGCTTTCGAGCGTGCGGCCGGGCGACGCCTTGGGCGCCGAGCCCGCGCAGGGCTGGCCCGCGCTGGCGCCCGTGCTCACCTATGGCGTGCTTTGCGGCGAGGCCGACCCGCACACGGTCCTGGTGGCCCTGCGCGAGCTTGCCGAGGAGGACCCGATGCTGGGCGTCTCGTGGGACGAGCGGCTGCAGCAGATCCGACTTCGCCTGATGGGCGCGGTGCAGCTTGAGGTCGTGCGCGACCTCGTGGCGCGCCGCCACGGGCTGGACATCTCGTTTGGGCCGGGCGCCATCCTCTACAAGGAGACCGTCTCGCAGGCCACGGTCGGCGTCGGGCACTTTGAGCCGCTGCGCCACTATGCCGAGGTCAGCCTGCGCGTGGAGCCCGCGCCTCGCGGCAGTGGCGTCACGTTCGGGTCGGAGTGCTCGACCGACGACCTCGACCTCAACTGGCAGCGGCTGATCCTGACGAACGCGGCTGAGCGCGACCTGTCGGGCGTGCTCACGGGCGCGCCGGTGACCGACGTGCGCGTGACCCTTCTTGCCGGCCGCGCCCACCCCAAGCACACCGAGGGCGGCGACTTCCGCCAGGCAACCTACCGTGCGATGCGCCAGGCGCTGATGGTGGCGCGCGCCTGGGGCGAGTGCGTCCTTCTGGAGCCGTGGTACGCCTTCGAGCTGGAGCTTCCCGTGCAGAAGGTCGGACGTGCCATGTCGGACCTCACGCGGATGTCGGCCCGCTTCGGCGTGCCCGACCAGACGGGCGACGAGGCCCGCCTGACGGGCAGCGTTCCCGCCTCCGAGCTGGGCGACTACGCGCTGGAGCTCGCCGAGTACACGAGCGGGCTGGGTAGGCTGTCGCTCGAGCTGTCGGGCTACGAGCCCTGCCACGACGCTCGCCGCGTGGTCGAGGAGGCGGGCTACGACCCGGAGGCCGACCTGCCCAACACGCCCGATTCGGTCTTTTGCAGCCACGGCGCGGGTTACACGGTCAAGTGGGCCGAGGTGCCCGCGCACGCCCACGTGCCGTGCGACGCCTCCCGCCTGCGCCCCTGGCGCTCGGCGGCCGAGGTCATGGGGGTTGGCGCCGCCGCGGGATCGCTCGCGCGCTAGTGGACGAACATCCTGACGAAGGCGCGCTTCCAGCCAGCGTAGGGCTGGTAGCGGAACGGGGCGTCGAAGAAGGTCGCCTTGGACACGACGCTCTTCTCGTGGGTGAACGCCTCGAAGCTCTTGCGTCCGTGGTAGCTGCCCATGCCCGAGTTGCCCATGCCGCCGAAGCCCATGTGGCTCGTGGCCAGGTGCATGATGCAGTCGTTGACGCAGCCGCCGCCGAACGCGACGTCGCGCATGACGCGGCGTGCGAGCGACTTGCTGGCCGTGAACAGGTAGAACGCGAGCGGCGTGGGTCGCGACTCGACGAAGGCCAGTGCCTCGTCGAGCTCGTCGTAGGCCATGACGGGCAGGACGGGCCCGAAGATCTCCTCGCCCATGACGGGGGAGGACGCCGTCACGCCGTCCAGCACGGTCGGCTCGATGCGCAGGGTCTCGTCGTCGCGCCGTCCGCCCATCAGGACCCGCCCGTCCTTCTCGGCATCAATCAGGCCGCAGACGCGGTCGTAGTGCTTGCGGTTGACCATGTGGCCGTAGTCGGGGTTGGCCAGCGCGTCGTCGCCGTACATGCGGGTGGCCTCCTCACGCAGCAGGGCGAGAAACTCGTCGTGCACGCGGCGGTCAACCAGGACGTAGTCGGGCGCGACGCAGGTCTGGCCCAGGTTGAGCCACTTGCCGAACGCGACGCGTCGGGCGGCCACGCGCAGGTTGGCGTTGGCGCACACGACGCAGGGGCTCTTGCCGCCGAGTTCCAGCGTGACCGGCGTCAGGTTCTCGGCGGCGCGGCCCATGACGAGCTTGCCCACGCCGACGCTGCCGGTGAAGAAGATGTTGTCCCAGCGCTGGTCCAGAAGCGCGGTGTTCTCGGCGCGGCCGCCCTCGACCACGCTCACGAGCTCGGGCGCGAAGGCCTCCTCGCAGATCCGGTGCAGCACCGCCGAGCTGGCGGGCGCGTAGGCGCTGGGCTTGACGACCACGGTGTTTCCCGCGGCGATGGCGCCGGCGAGGGGCTCCAGCGTCAGCAGGAACGGGTAGTTCCACGGCGCCATGACGAGGGTCACGCCGTACGGGACCCTCTCGACGTGGCTCGACGCGATGGCGTTTGCCAGGTCGGTGCGGCGCCTGTGGCGGCCCGCCCAACGCTCGACGTGCGACTCCTGGAAGCGAATCTCGGACAGCGACATCCCGATCTCGCACATGTAGGCCTCGTCGTGCGACTTGCCCAGGTCCTCGCGAAGCGCGCGGGCGATGTCGTCCTCGTGGGCGCGCACGGCCGCGTGGAGCCTGCGCAGCGCGTCGCGGCGGCGCGAGACGTCGGCGGTGGCATGCGTGCGGAAGTGGGCGCGCTGGCGCTCGACGATGCTGGCGATCTGCTCGGGACTCATGCTGCGACCTCCTGGTCCTTCTCGGCAGTGGCGTTTTTTGCCGAGAAGTGCGTCCGGTTGTTGGCGTCGTGCGCGGGCGCGGCTGCCGCGGGCGCGGCGCCGGCCTCGTCGGCGAGGGTGCCGCCCGCGACAACATGGTACATGGCCTCGAGCTGGGCGCGATCCCACTCGACGGGGACCGGGTAGAGGGGGTTGGCCTCGGCATCGGCGTGCGCCGCCATGGCCGTGACGTCGGACGCGCGGATGCCCTCGAGGTGGTCGGGGATGCCCATGCGCGCGTTCGCCGCGTCGATCCAGCCGATGAGCGAGCGTGCCGCGTCGTGGTCGGACGCGCCCTCGGGGCTGATGCCGCAGGCGCGGGCGACGTCTGCCAGCCTGGGCTCGGCGGCCTCGCCGTAGGCGCGAAGGACATGCGGCAGGATGACGGCGTTGGCCAGGCCGTGCGGGATTCCGTACAGGCCGCCCAGGCTGTGGGCGATGGCGTGGACGTAGCCGACGTAGGACTGGCTGAAGGCGATGCCCGCGTCGTAGGCCGCCCTGAGCATGTTGTGGCGGGCGCGCGCGTTGTGGGGGTCGTCGTAGGCGTCGGCCAGGTTGTCGTGGATCAGGCGGCAGGCCGACAGGGCCTTCTCGCGGGTCAGGCGGGTGGTGCTGCGGCCGACGTACGCCTCGATGGCGTGGGTCAGCGCGTCCATCCCGGTCTGTGCGGTGACGCTCGCGGGCAGGCCCTCGGTCAGGCGCCAGTCGTGCATGGCATAGGTGGGGATCAGGAAGAAGTCGTTGATCGGGTACTTGTGGTGGGTCCTCTCGTCAGTGATGACCGCGGCGAGCGTGACCTCGCTCCCGGTGCCGGCGGTGGTGGGGACCGCGATCAGGCAGGGCAGCTTGCGGTGCACGCGCAGAAGGCCGCCCATCGAGTTGACGCTCTTTCTCGGCTGGGCGACGCGCGCGCCGACGGCCTTGGCGCAGTCCATGGCCGAGCCGCCGCCGAAGCCGATTATGGCCTGGCAGCCGTGGTCGTGGTAGACGCCGAGCGCGGCCTCCACGTTGGCGACGGTGGGGTTGGCGACGGTCCCGTCGTAGACGGCGCACGAGATGCCGGCGCCGGCGAGCGCCTCCTCCAGGGCACGGGTGAGGCCCAGCCTGGCGATGCCCGTGTCCGTGACGAGAAGTGCCGAGGTCAGGCCCTGGCTCGCAAGCACGCCGGGGACCTCCTCAACCGAGTGCAGGATCTTCGGCTCGCGGTAGGGCAGAAGCGGCAGGGCGATGCGGAACGCGGTCTGGAACGTGCGGCACCAGGCTCGGCGGATGGGGTTCATGCGGGTCTCCTTCTGGCTGCGGTGGGACGGCGCGCGTGCGGCGCGTGTGGCCCGGCCCGTCTCTTGTTGTTGATGGCGCAACATCTTTCGGAAGGGATTGTAGGGCCCGCACGGCGCAATTACGTTGATATGTCAACATCTACACATGGTTTGCAGGCGCAGGGGCGCCCGTCGCCCGCCGACCCGCGTCGCGATTTGCTACGCTTGTGCGCAGCGATACCGCATATGGAAGGAACCCCATGATCAAGGAACTCGTCACCGACGACGCCATTCTCTCCCAGCGCTGCAAGCCCGCCACGGCCGACGACGCCGAGCTGGCCCAGGACCTGCTGGACACCCTCGCCTCCCTCGACGACGCCGCGTGCCTCGCCGCCAACCAGATTGGCGTCACCAAGGCCATGTTCGCCTACGTGGACGAGAAGGACCGTGCCCGCGTCATGTGCAACCCGCACATCCTGCTCGGCCTGGCGCCCGCCCAGGTGGTCGAGGGCTGCCTCACCCGCGAGGAGGAGCAGAGGGTCAAGCGCTTCGCGAAGGTCAAGGTCAAGTACCAGGAGCTGGTCGACGGCAAGCTGGTCAACCGCCAGGCGGACTTCCTGGGCTGGATGGCCCAGGTGGTCCAGCACATGGTCGACCACTGCAACGGCAAGCTGATCTAGTCCATCACGGCGGTGACCACGTACAGCTCGTCGTCCGGCCAGTAGGAGGACGCGCCGTCGGGCGCGGCGCTGCCGTCCCCGTGGTCGAGGTCGTCGCAGCAGGCGCGGTAGGCCTCCTTGTTTGTAAAGCGCACCGCGGGGGCGTTCTGCCCGAGCTTTACCTGGCGCTCGAGGGCGGCCCTCACGCGCTTGGGGTCGTACTCGTCGAACAGCGCCCCCATCCTGCGAAAGTAGCCGTCGCGGGTATCGTCGAGCCTGTCGCAGGGGGTCTCGTCCTGCGAGACCCTCTCGCCCGCGGCCTCCATCTCGTCGGTGCTGAGCATGAAGTAGTCGTGGCACACGTACTCGCGGCCCGACGAGTCCCTCTCGTCCATGTCGTCGTTCGTCAGGTCCACGTGGTAGCGACGGCCGTCGATGGTGACCACGTTCCAGGCGTGGTCCTCGCTCACCACGGTGTCGCACCGGATGCCCATCTTGTCGCAGACCAGCTCGTAGGCGGCGGCGTAGCCCTGGCACACGGCCACGTGGTCGACGAACACGCCGTCGACCCTGCGGGTGTGGTTGTCGTAGCCGATGAGGTCGTTGCCGCCCTCGTCGGGGTCGTAGCGCACCATCCGACAGATCGCGTCATGGGCGTACAGGGCGCGCTCCCAGTCATCGCCCGCGGGCGCCATGTCGGCGATCGCCTGCGCCTGGCGCTCGCATCGGGCGAGCGTGGCCATGCCGCGCCTGTGCGGGTAGTTGTAGCTGAGAAGGACGAGCGTCTTGCCCATGACGGTGAACGTCGGCTGGGGTGTCTCGTCAAGACAGACGTTGTCGGGGTCCAGCGCCGCGCGCCAGCAGGCACGCCACAGGTCCGTCTCCGAACCATCGATGGCGACGATTGCCTTGTGCTGGTCGATCGCGTCGCACAGCTGCTCGTAGGCGGGCTCGGCCGCGGCGATGGCCTCGCGCTCGGACTCGCCCGTGGCGCCAATGTCCGCGCAGCCGCAGGCAAACGCGCAGGTCAAGGCCAGTATGCAGGAAGCGAGCGCCACGGCGCCCCTGCGTCCGATCCCGTTTGGTGTGGCCATGTGGTGCCCTCCCGCCGTCTGAGGCCCCGACCGTCGTGTTAGTGCGACAATCGAGCGAACACAACCGATTGTCGCACTACCCGGGCGCACCCGCGCCCGCCGAGTGACAGGGACGGAGGCGCACCATGTGCACGGCTGTTAGGTTCAACGGTTCCGACGGGAATATGTTCCTCGGGCGCAACCTCGACTGGAACCACGGCTATGGCGAGAAGGTCCGTGTGGTTCCCAAGGGCCACGACGTGGCCTACCGCTACGTGGACGACGCCCCGGCCGCCCACGCCACCATCGGCATGTGCGTCGCCATGGACGGCTACCCCATGTTCTTCGACTGCGGAAACGACGCGGGACTGGCCGTCGCCGGCCTCAACTTCCCGGGCTTTGCCGAGTACGCCGACGCGCCCGTCGAGGGCAGGTCGAACGTGTGCGCCTATGAGTTTCCGCTGTGGGTCTGCGCGCACTTCTCGACAGTGGACGAGGCCGAGGCCGCGCTGCGCGACACGGTGGTCGTGGGCCAGCCCGCGGGCGAGGGCCTGGGCGTGAGCTACCTGCACTGGATTATTGGCGACGCGGCCCGCAGCATCGTGGTGGAGTGCCGCCCCGACGGCATGCACGTGCTGGACGACCCCGTGGACGTGCTGACCAACCAGCCCTCGCTCGAGTGGCACCTGGAGAACCTGCGCAGCTACGTGACGGCGGACAACGCATTCCCGCAGGCGAGCGAGTGGGGCCGCGCCAAGCTCGCACCCTATGGCGTGGGCGCCGGCATGCGCGGCATCCCGGGCGACTGCTACTCGCCGTCGCGCTTCGTCAAGGTTGCCTACCTCAACGCGCACTACCCGGTCAAGGACTCCGAGGTCGACAACGTCGTGCGCATGTTCCGCACGCTCGAGGGCGTGGCCATGGTCGAGGGTGCCGCGGCGATGGCCGACGGCTCCTTCGAGAAGACCCTCTACACCAGCTGCTTCTCGGCCCGGACGGGTCGCTACTACTACAGCACCTACGACGACCCCGCCGTCCGTTGGGTGAGCCTCGCCGACGCCGAGGGCGCCGACCCGCGGCAGCTGGTCTGCCCCGAGCCGCGCCTCGACTGGCGTGATGCCTGATGCCGAACGACGCCTGCAGGCGCAAGGGTGACGCTCCCGCCTCGCAGGTCCGCTCCGCCCGCGCCGCTACGTAAGGAATCGCGCATGATCAGACTCTTCGCGGCAGACCTCGACGGGACCCTGCTCAACTCCATGCACATGACCGACCGCACGATCCTGACCTCGATAGGCAGGGTCCGTGCGGCCGGCGCGCACTTCTCGGTGGCCACCGGGCGAGTGTTCCGCACGACGCGCGACTTCGGCTTTTGCGGGGGGATGTGCGTGGTGTGCGCCAACGGGTCGATCGTGCTGGGCGAGGGCGACGAGGTCCTTCGCGCCGAGGCCGTCGACCCCGCGTTCTGCGTGGACCTGGTTAGTGAGTTTGGCGACCTGCCCTTCGAGTTTGTGACCGCCGAGCACACCTACCACCGCTGTTCGGAGGACGAGCACGCCGCCGCGTTCGCGGACGCCCCGCGCTACTGGAGGATCGCCACGCGAGGAATGAGGATGACGGGCGGGCCCGAGTACGTCTACGGCTGCACGTCCGCCCAGCTCGCGTCGCTGCCCGTCTGCAAGGTCAACCTCCACCTGCAGGGCCAGCCGCCCGAGGTCGCCCGCGAGGTGTCGGCGTTTCTGGCAGGGCATCCCGAGGTCGTCAACGCCCCCTTCGATCCCACGATGTTCGAAGTCACCGCGGCGGGCGTCGACAAGGGTTCGGCCCTCGCGTGGCTCGCGGGATGGCTGGGCCTGGGGGAGGACGAGGTCGCGGTGTACGGCGATGGCGGCAACGACATCTGCATGCTCGAGCGCTTCGCCGCGTTCGGCCATGCCTATGCAACGAGCAACGGCTCGGCCGATGCCAAGCGCGCCGCGGGAAACGTCATCGGCAGTTGCGCTCGCCATGCGGTGCCCCGCCACATGCTCGAGACGCTCCGTCGCGAGAGGTAGGGCGCTACTTGCCGCCCGCCAGATGTTGCTGCCATGAAGTTCAATCAGTTCAATTCCAACGTGCTATAGTTCAACAAAATTGAACTAACGGCCCTGCCGAGAAGACCGAAATTGAACTAGTTCAATTCCACCATCCACCTCCAGGGCAATCGCACGACCGGAAGGACGCTCGCATGCCAGGCAACTCGTTCAAAGACAGGCTCGCGGCCACGATGGATGCCGCGGGCATCAGGCAGTCCGACCTCGTCCGAATGGCTGCCGAGAAGGGCGCCAAGCTCGGTAAGTCCCAGGTGAGCCAGTACGTCAGCGGCAAGGTCACGCCCCGTCGCGACGCCATGTCGCTCCTTGCCGACCTGTTGCGGGTTGACCCCGCCTGGCTCGCGGGAGTCCCAGCCGACGATCCCGCGCCGCGCGTCGCCCGCGTTCCGGCAGCTAACCCGGTGCTTCCCGCACGAGCTAGCGGGCCGGGCATGGCCCCGGCCACCCCGAGCCCGACCGCCGCGGTCGAAAACGCCGCGCCCGGGCCTTCTGCCACCTCGGTCGTATCGACCACCGCGTCACCTGCGAGCGCATCCGCACCCGTAACCACAGTCAGTAACGACATCCAGGGGGAGACACCCATGCGACAGTTCAAGAAGTCCGACAAGCTCGACAACGTCCTGTACGACGTGCGTGGCCCGGTGGTCGACGAGGCCGCCCGTATGGAGGAGGGTGGTGCCCGCATCCTCAAGCTCAACATCGGCAACCCCGCGCCGTTCGGCTTCCGTGCCCCGGACGAGGTCGTTTTTGACATGCGCCAGCAGCTGGCCGACTGCGAGGGCTACTCCGACTCGCGTGGCCTGTTCGCCGCGCGCAAGGCGATCATGCAGTACTCCCAGCTGCGCAACATCCCCAACGTCGACATGAGGCACATCTACACCGGCAACGGCGTGTCCGAGCTCATCCAGCTTTGCATGCACGCCCTTCTCGACGATGGGGACGAGGTGCTGATCCCCAGCCCGGACTACCCGTTGTGGACCGCGTGCGTCACCCTGGCCGGCGGCAACCCCGTCCACTACGTCTGCGACGAGGCCAACGAGTGGAACCCCGACCTGCAGGACATGGAGAGCAAGGTCACCTCGCGCACCAAGGCCATCGTCATCATCAACCCGAACAACCCCACGGGCGCCGTCTACTCGCGCGAGATCCTCGAGGGCATCGTCGAGATCGCGCGCAGGCACCAGCTGATGATCTTCTCCGACGAGATCTACGATCGCCTGATCATGGACGGCTTCGAGCACGTCTCGATCGCGTCGCTCGCGCCCGACCTTCCCTGCGTCACCTTCTCGGGCCTGTCCAAGTCGCACATGATCTGTGGCTACCGAGTGGGCTGGATGGTGTTGTCGGGCAACATCGCCTCGATGAGGGACTTCATCCTGGGAGTCAACATGCTGTCCAACATGCGCCTGTGCTCCAACGTGCCGGCGCAGTCCATCGTCCAGACCGCGTTGGGCGGCTACCAGTCGGTCAACGAGTACATCCGCCCCGGTGGCCGCGTCTACGAGCAGCGCAACTACGTCTACGAGTCGCTCAACCAGATCGATGGCGTCACGGCGGTCAAGCCCAAGGCGGCGTTCTACATCTTCCCCAAGCTCGACGTGAAGAAGTTCAACATCACCGACGACGAGCAGTTCGCGCTCGACCTGCTGCACCAGAAGAAGATCCTGATCACGCGCGGCGGTGGCTTCAACTGGGCGGAGCCCGACCACTTCCGCATCGTCTACCTGCCGCGCATGGAGGTCCTCAAGGAGTGCATGGAGGACCTGGCCGACTTCCTCTCCACGTACAGGCAGGCGTAGGGACCCGCGGGGACCGTCCTGCGCGCGAGGCACTTCTCTGCAGGAAACATGCACATGACGTGGGCCTTTCGTGGGCAAACGGGGCGCGGGCACGCATCGGGTGTCCGCGCCCCTAAACTTGGTCAGGTTTTGTCGGTCGCATGGGGCGGCCGGCCATGGAACGCGGGTCCCGCATCGGGACACCGCCCGTTTGAATCGCACGCGACGAAGGCGTGCTGCCCCCGCGAGGGGCACGTGACGCGCCGAAGGGTCGGCGCAGAAGGAGAGGGACGCATGTCCGAGAACGAGAACTACGAGAACGAGAACTTCGAGAGCGAGAACATCGACGACGCCATGGATGACGCCATCGACGAGACCGTCGAGTCCTTCGACGAGGCCGAGTTCGACGAGGAGCAGGCCGACGACGAGGCCGAGGATGCCGAGAAGGACGACGAGGTTGAGCCTGACTACGACGCGACCCTCTTGGACAAGTGCAACCGTGCCGCTCGCCTGCTGCGCAACCGCCGCAACGCCATCAACGACGCCGCCGAGGAGAAGGCCGGCCGCGTGAAGGACCTGGTCCGCGCGCTGCGCCTGCTCGAGCTCAAGCCGAGCATGGAGCAGAAGGAGATGGCTGACCTGCTGGGCATGGGCGTCCGTGCCCTGGACGAGATCCTGGCCGAGGCCGAGGAGAAGGACCTCGTGGCCCGCATCGTCCCCGAGGACGAGGACAAGCGCCACGTCGTCGTGCGCGCCGCCGAGGGTGCCGCCGACGAGGCCGAGGCTGCCGGCGTCGACGCCGAGCGCTACGTGCCCGGCCTGTCCGACGAGGAGCTCGACGAGCTGTTCGCCATGCTCGACAAGGTCATCGACCCGCTGGTTGCCATGGGCCTGGACAACGACCGTGACTTCGGCGGCCGTGGCGGCAACGACCGCGGCGGCTTCCGTGGCGGCGACCGTCGCGGCGGCTTCGGCGGCCGCGACAACCGTGGCGGCTTCCGCGGCGGCGACCGTGGCGGCGACCGTCGTGGCGGCTTCGGAGGCCGTGACGACCGTCGTGGCGGCGACCGCGGCGGCTTCGGCGGCCGTGACAACCGTGGCGGCGACCGCGGCGGCTTCCGTGGCGGCAACGACCGCGGCTTCGGCGGCCGCGACAACCGCGGCGGCTTCGGCGGCCGTGACGACCGTCGTGGTGGCGACCGCGGCGGCTTCCGTGGCGGCAACGACCGCGGCTTCGGCGGCCGCGACAACCGTGGTGGTTACCGTGGCGGCAACGATCGCGGCTTCGGCGGCCGCGACAACCGTGGCGGCTACCGTGGCGGCAACGATCGTGGTGGCTATCGCGGCGGCAACGACCGCGGCGGCTACCGTGGCGGCAACCGCTACTAGGATTCGCCTGCCGCGCGTCGAGTCACACGCGACAAGAATCGCGCAATGAGATGGGGCCGTCCGATCTTCTCGGGCGGCCCCATTCTTGTTGGAATGTTGTTCGATGCTGTCGGGATGCCGTCGGATGACTGTCTGGCTCCGGTGGGCTCCCGTTGGACCCCGTGGGTCGCGGTGTCTACAGCGAGAGGAACAGCTCGTGCAGGCGCGTGTCGGGATCGAGCTCGGGGTGGAAGGCGAGGCCCAGCTGCCTGCCCTGCCTCACCGCCACGATGCGACCGTCGACCTGCGCCAGGACCTCGACGTCCTTCTCGGCATGCGTGACGTAGGGCGCGCGGATGAAGGTCGCGGGCACCTCGCCGACGCCTTCGACCGTGGCCGTGGTGCGAAAGCTTCCCAGCTGGCGACCGTAGGCGTTGCGGCGGACCTCCACGTCCATGGTGGAAAGGCGAGGGGTGCCGCGGTCGTCGTGGGCGTCCAGGCGCCGCGCCAGAAGGATCAGGCCCGCGCAGGTGGCGAGGGTGGGCAGGCCACCCGCGATGCGGTCGCGAAGTCCCTCGAGCATCCCCAGCTCGTCGAGCAGCTTGCCTTGGGTGGTCGACTCGCCGCCCGGAAGCACCAGGCCGTCGAAGTCGCGCTCGAGGTCGGCCGCCTGGCGGAGCTCGACGCACTCGCAGCCAAGGCCCTCGAGCATGCGCTCGTGCTCGGCGAAGGCGCCCTGAACGGCCAGGACGGCGATTTTCCTGCTCATCGTTTCCCGCCTTCCCGTGGCCTACAGGCCGCGCTCCTCCATGATGACGTCGATCTCGCCGGCGTTGATGCCGACCATGGCCTCGCCCAGGTCCTCGGAAAGGCTGGCGATAAGTGCCGCGTCGGTGTAGTTGGCGACCGACTTGACGATGGCGGCGGCGCGCTTCGCGGGGTTGCCGCTCTTGAAGATGCCCGAGCCGACGAAGACGCCCTCGGCGCCCAGCTGCATCATGAGGGCGGCGTCGGCAGGCGTCGCCACGCCGCCTGCGGCGAAGTTGACCACGGGCAGCTCGCCGGTCTCGTGGACCTGTCGCAGCAGGTCGAGGGGCACCTGGAGCTGCTTGGCCTTCTCGAACAGCTCGTCCTCGGCGAGGCCCGCGACCTCGCGGATCTGGCTCTGCATCTTGCGCATGTGGCGGACGGCCTGGACGACGTCGCCGGTGCCAGCCTCGCCCTTGGTGCGGATCATGCTCGCGCCCTCGGCGACGCGGCGCAGGGCTTCGCCCAGGTCGCGGGCACCGCAGACGAACGGCACGGCGAACTTGGTCTTGTCGATGTGGTGGGTGTCGTCGGCGGGGGTCAGGACCTCGGACTCGTCGATGTAGTCGATGTCGATGGCCTGCAGGATCTGCGCCTCGACGAAGTGGCCGATGCGCACCTTTGCCATGACGGGGATGGAGACGGCCTGCTGGATGCCCTTGATCATCTTGGGGTCGCTCATGCGGCTGACGCCACCGGCGGCGCGGATGTCGGCCGGGATGCGCTCGAGTGCCATGACGGCGCAGGCGCCCGCCTCCTCGGCGATGCGTGCCTGCTCGGGGGTGGTGACGTCCATGATGACGCCGCCCTTGAACATCTGCGCGAGTTCCCTGTTGAGCGCGCCGCGGTCCTGGGTGTCCTGTGCCATTCTCGTTCCCTTCGTCGTGCGGTGACGTGTTTGCCACCGTGTGTCCGTGTTGGATTCCCGTAAGGATAGGGTTGGTCTGACATTGGCAAAACACCCAGTTGGTGAGAAAATCGTCGGGTCAGTGTAAGGCCAGACGCAAGGTGGCGATAAGGTCAGTTGCTCGACTACGATCTGTCGGCGCGCGGCGACGTTCCCCTCTACGAGTTTCTCTACCGCTCGATTCGCGACGATGTCGTCGCCGGCAGGCTTGCCGCGGGCGACCGGCTGCCGTCGAAGCGCGCGCTGGCAGAGCACCTTGGCGTGAGCGTGGTCACCGTCGAGGGCGCCTACGAGCAGTTGGTGGTCGAGGGCTACGTGGCCTCCCGTCCGCGAAGCGGCTTCTACGTGTGCGAGCTGCCTGCGGGCGCGCACGCCATGGCGGGCGCCGGCATGGCGGGGGTGCCTGTGGCGACGGGCGCGACCGCGCCGGTGGTGCCTGCGACCCGTGGTACTTCTCGGCAGGAGGGTGACGTGCGCGTGGGGGATGCGGCCCCACGTGTGGCGACCGGGCGCATGGGCGGCTCGGCGACGGAGGCGGGACGTTTGTGGACGCGTGCGTTGCGCGCGACGCTTGCGGAGGAGCCGGACGCCTCGCTGTTTGCCGCGAGCCCCGCGCAGGGGTTGCCGCGCCTGCGGGAGGCGATAGCGAGATACCTTCGGCAGACGCGTGGGATGGAGGTCGACCCCGAATGCGTGGTCGTGGGGGCCGGCGCCCAGGTGCTTGACGGCGCCATCGTGCAGCTGTTGGGGCGCCATGGCCTCTCGGTCGCGTTGGAGGACCCCGGCTACCCTCGCCTGACGTCTCTGTATCGCGCGCATGGCGCCCGCGTCGAACACATCCCGTTGGACGCCCAGGGCATGCGCTGCGGCCTCCTGGAGCAAAGCGGTGCCAACGTCGTGCACCTGATGCCGTCGCACCAGTACCCGACGGGCCTGGTCACGAGCATCGCCAGGCGCTACGAGCTGCTTGGTTGGGCGTCGCGTGCCAACACCGACCGTTGGATTGTGGAGGACGACTACGACTGCGAGTTTCGGCTGGCGGGAAGGCCCGTGCCGTCCCTCGCGAGCGTGGACGCCTGCGGGCGGGTCATCTACACCAACACGTTCTCGATGGGCCTGGGCTCGGCGCTGCGCCTTGCCTACATGGTTCTGCCGCCGCAGTTGGCTCGTCGCTACGTGGGCGAGCTTGGGTTCTACTCCTCCACCGTGGGCACCATCGACCAGCTGGCCCTCGCGCGCATCCTGACGGACGGCAGCTACGAGCGCCACGTGGCCCGCGTGCGCAAGCGCGCCCGCGACGAGCGCGACGCCCTGCGCCGCGCGCTGGAGGCAAGTGTCGCGTCCGGGTGCGTGCGGATGGAGGCGGCCGATGCGGGCCTGCACTGCGTGCTTGCGGTCGACGCGCGACGGTCGGAGTCCGAGCTCGCGGCACTTCTCGGCAGCAGGGGGATCAAGGCGCGGCCGATGGGCGAGCTAGCGTACGACGCGCGAAACGCGACCGCGGCGGATGGGTTGCGCCGGCTGGTGGTGCGCTACGACTCGGTGGACGAGCCGCGCGCGACCGAGGCATTGCGCGCGTTGGCCCGGCGTTAGGCCGCGCGGCATCACGCGCACTTGCAAGACGTCGCCCGATGCGTCATCGTGCGACGCAGGAAACACGATGGGCGCGCCGCGACGGGCGTGGCGCGCGATGGGGAGGCCCGCATGCCAGACAAGCGCAGGGACGTTATCACCTGGGACGAGTTCTTCATGAGGGTCGCGATCGCCGCGCAGCTGCGCAGCAAGGACCCCAACACGCAGGTGGGTGCCTGCATCGCCGACACCAACCACCGCATCCTTTCGGTGGGCTACAACGGCACGCCGTCCGCCCTCAACGACGACGACTTCCCGTGGGGCACCTCGGATGACCCGCTGCAGGACAAGCACAATTACGTGGTCCACGCCGAGGCCAACGCGGTCCTCAACTATCGTGGCTCGCTCAAGGACCTCTCGCACGCGAGCGTCTACGTCACGCTGTTCCCGTGCCACGAATGTGCCAAGATCCTGGCGCAGGCGGGCATTGGCGAGGTCGTCTACCTGGACGACAAGTACGACGGCACCGACGGCAACCGCATCTCCAAGCGGATCCTGTCGTCGTGCGGCATCAGCTACCGCCAGGTGTCCGTCAGCTGTTAGCTTTCTGTCGGGGACGTCCCGGGCTGCCTAGGACAACGTCGGCGTGACGCGGTCGTCGGGCCCCAGCTCGCGCAGGACGCGCACCGGCACGCCCGCGGCCACGACGCCCGCCGGGATGTCGTGGGTCACGACCGCGCCCGCGCCGATGACGGAGTCGTCGCCAATGGTGACGCCCGCGCAGATGGTGGCGTTGGCGCCTATCCACACGTTGCTGCCGATGGCGATCGCCTCGGAGGTCGAGATCGCCTGCGCGCGCTGTGCTGGGTCGAGGGCATGTCCCGCCGCGCTGATGGTGACGCCCGGCGCGATGAAGGTGCCATGGCCGATCCTGATGGGTGACGTGTCCAGGATCGTGACCCCGTAGTTGAGAAACGCGAACCCCTCGAAGTGGATGTTGAAGCCGTAATCGCACCTGAATGGCGGCATGACCACGGGCAGGTGACTGTCGGGCGGCAGCAGCTCACCCAGGATGTGGTTGCGCTCCGCGGTGTCCGCCGGGCTCACGCGGTCGAGCTCCAGGCACAGCTCGCGTGCGCGGTTCTGGATGGCGATGGCGGTCGCGTCGACGCGCCCGACCCAGGAGTCGGAGGCGGTGATCTGCGAGATGACGCTCTTCTCGGCATCTGACAGGCCGTGTTCGATGGCGGGCCTGCCAAGGGGGTTGGGATGGTCGTCGGGCCTGGTCTTGTTCGTGTGCGCGTCACTCATGCTTGGCTCCTCCCGCCTGGGTCGGACCTGCCTTGCCGCGGGCAATGCGCCGCAGGTGGCAAGCCGTATCCGAGTAACGTACCCGGTTCGTTAGGGAAGACGCGCCTCCCAGAGGAATCCCATCATCGCGTCGGTCAGGCGCGACCAGTCCGACATGCGGTGTCGGCCGCCGCGCTGGCACAGGACGCAGTTCGCTGCCCCATGCGTGTCGAGGGCGTGTGCCAGCCGCGACGCGGCGAGCGCCTCCTGGCTGGTGTGCGCGGGGTCGCCGCCCTGGGGCTTGCGCCCGCACTCGCGCGAGCCGAACGAGAGGAAGACGCGCGTGTCGGGGCTCAGCCTGCGATCGTGCGCGGCGTCGGCGACCTCGCGGCGGAGCTGGCGCTCCCAGGTCCTGGCGCTGGGGGAGAGACATCCCGCCTTCGAGAAGGCGTCGTTGCGTGCCGCGGTGGCGTAGGCAGCCGCCATGCCGCCCAGGCTGAAGCCGCAGATCGCGGTGGCCTCGCGGTGAGACCAGGTGCGCAAGCGCGCGTCCACATGCGGCTTGACCACGTCGGCGAGCCAGTCGGCAAATTCGGCCCCGCCCGCGCGGGCGATGTCGGTGTGGCGGATGCGCGCGGGCCAGGGGCACAGCTCGGCGGCGCGCTCGTCCTCGGCTTCGGGGCTGGGCACGCCCACCACGATCATGGGCTTGTGCCAGGTGCGCAGGTAGTCTTCCAGACAAAGCCCGCGGCGGGTCTGCGCTGCCACGGGCTTGGGCGCCTTGCGCCTGTGGGCGGCGGATGCGGTGCCGCGCCGCGCGTCCTTCTCGGCAGCGTTGTTGGCAGGCGGGTCCGTGGGGGTCGTGGGGTCGCCCAGGACCCACTGCCCGTCGAGGAAGTAGGTGACGGGGAAGCGCTCCTCGGTCTGCCAGTAGTTGTCGGGCAGCCATATGCGCAGGTTGCGCAGGTCGTTCGGCGAGCGGAACTCGTCGTGGGTGATGACCATGGGCTCCCTTTCTCCGTCCGCGCAAACCATTGTGTCCGGATGACAACTTTACCGTGTGGGGATGGAGTTTTCGAATGCGGGGTCGCGACCGCGGGATCGTGCCGACGCCGCGGCACGCCGCGATGCGTCGCGGCGCTAGGCCATGTCCTCCAGGCGGCCGTGGCGCTCGTAGCGGGTCAGGCGGGCGATCTTGTTGTGCTCGTCGACGAAGACGACGTGCGGCTTGTTGGCAGCGGCCTCCTCGGGGGTCATCTGCGCGTATGCCATGATGATGACCTTGTCGCCCACGTCCACCAGCTGCGCGGCGGCGCCGTTGAGGCAGATCACGCCGCTTGCGGGCTCGCCCGCGATGACGTAGGTCTCCAGGCGGGTGCCGCGCTCGACGTCGGCCACCTGGACGCGCTCGTACTCCAGGATTCCCGCGGCGTCCATCAGGTCGCGGTCGATCGTGATCGAGCCCACGTAGTCGATCTCGGCCTGCGTGACCGTCGCGCGGTGAATCTTGCCCTTGAGCATGTCCAGAACCATGTGGTGAGCCTTTCGTGTCTGGCTGTCGAGAAGTGCCGTGTGGCCTTGGCGCCCGTCGCGCCCGACGCGTGCGGGGCCGTCACGGGAAGCGCGTACATGATAGGACGCGTGGGACGCCCCGGAGCAAATTCGCGTCCCTTGTTCACAAATCTATGCATAACGGACACGCCTGCGGGCCGACGTCGCGGTCTGCGGGCGTGCGTGAGTGCGGTTTGTCGGCGTCACCCGTCAGCGCGTGCGGGCGGCAATCCGGCGGCAGCGCTCCGTCAGCACGCGGTATGCGCTCGCGACCCCGGCGTCGTCTGCCAGCACGTCCAGGTGGCGCGCGATGGTTGCCTCGTCGCCGCGAGCGGCGGGGCCGGTGAGCGATGCCTCCACCCCGTCGGACGCCACGTGCCGCGCATTGCCGAGGAAGAGCGCCGCGAGCGCGGACTCCGCCTCGTCGCGGTCGATGCCGCAGCGGGCCAGCTCGCCGGCGGCCATGTCGTACAGCCCCACGACCAGGTTCGACGCCATGACGGCGGCGGCGTGGTAGCGGGGCTTGTCGGAAGCGTCGATCCTCGCATGAGCGTTGCCCAGCCTGTCGAGAAGTGCCTCGAGCGTGCGAACGGCCACGTCGTCGCCCTCGAGCGAGAACCACGCTCGCTCGAGCTCCTGCCAGCAGCCGAAGCGGCTGCTCACGGCGTACAGCGGGTGCATCGATGCCACGTATGCGCCCGCGTTGCGGCATGCGGCGAGCGCGTCGGAGGCGATGGCCCCCGAGCAGTGCGCGACGATCTTACCGGCGAGGCTCACGCCGCAGCCGGCTAGCTCCTCCGCGACCCGGGCGATCGCGCCATCGGGCACCGTCAGGAAGATGGCCTGACCGAACTCGGCGAGTTCGGCAAGCGAGCCATACGCGCAGCCGTCGCAGAACTCGGCAGCCTCGCGGGCATGCTCGGCCGACCTGCTGCAGAAGCCAGTTTGCCCGATGGCGGCGTCGGCCTGCAGATACCGTGCGAGCGAGCAGGCAACTTTGCCAGCCCCGACGAAGCCTACGCGAAGGGGCGCGCCAAAAGCGACGCGCCCCTCGAGCTTGGCCCCGTTGGTCTTGGCGGCCACTACTCGGCCTTCGGGTCGAAGATGAAGTTGTCGATCAGGCGCGTCTTGCCGATGTAGACGGCCATGGCGCACAGGACCGGCTCGTCGGCGATCTTCTCGACCTGGACGATGTTCTCGAAGTCGACCATCTTCACGTAGTCGATCTTGGCGAGCGGCTCGGCCTCGATGATGGCCCTCATGGCGTCGAGCACGACTGCGGCGTCACGCTCGCCGTCCTCGACCATCTTCTGGCCCGCGAACACGGCACGCGACAGGCACAGGGCCGCGGTGCGCTCCTCGGCGGAGAGGTAGGTGTTGCGCGAACTCTTGGCCAGGCCGTCCCCCTCGCGGATGATCGGGCAGCCGACGATCTGGATGCCAAAGTTGAGGTCGCGCACCATGCGGCGGATGACGGCGAGCTGCTGGGCGTCCTTCTGGCCGAAGTAGGCGCGGTCCGGCGTCACGATGTTGAACAGCTTCGAGACGACAGTGCACACGCCGCGGAAGTGGATCGGTCGCGTGAGGCCGCACAGCTCGTGGGTCAGCTCGTCCATGTTGACGTAGGTGCAGGCGTTGGGCGCGTACATCTCGGACGGTTCGGGGTGGAAGACCAGGGCGGCGCCCGCCTCCTCGCACAGCTTGCAGTCGCGGTCGAAGTCGCGCGGGTAGCTCTCCAGGTCCTCGGTCGGGCCAAACTGCGTGGGGTTCACGAAGTCAGACACGACGACGCGGTCGTTCTCCGCGGCGGCGCGAACGATCAGGCTCTTGTGACCCTCGTGCAGAAAGCCCATGGTGGGGACGAGGCCCACGGTCAGGCCCTCGCGCCTCCACTCACGAACCTGCTCGCGAACCTCGGCGACGGTGGTAGCGGTCTTCATTAGCAATCACTCCTGATCTGGTCCATGACCTCGGCATCGATCTTGTAGCTCTCGGCCGCGGCGGGGAACTCGCCCGCCTGGACGGCCTCGTCGTAGGCGTGCATGGCGCCCACGATGGTCTCGCCGACCTGCGCGAACTGGCGCACCATCTTGGGCTTGAAGCCGCCCGGCGTCATGCCGAGCATGTCCTGCACGACAAGCACCTGGCCGTCGCACCCGTTGCCCGCGCCGATGCCGATGGTAAAGGCACGGGTCAGCTTGCTGGTGACAAGTGCCGCGAGGTCGGCGGGCACGCACTCCAGCACGATGGCGAAGGCGCCCGCGGCCTCCACGGCCAGCGCGTCGGCAACGAGCTGGCGGCCCGCCTCAACGGACTTGCCCTGCACCTTGAAGCCGCCGAACGCGTTGACGGACTGCGGGGTCAGGCCGATGTGACCGACCACCGGGATGCCCGCGTCGACCATGGCGCGGACCTGCTCGCAGACGCCGGCGCCGCCCTCGAGCTTGACGGCCTGGCACCGGCCCTCCTTCATCAGGCGGGCGGCGTTGGCGACGGCGGTGGGGACGTCTGTCTGGTACGAGCCGAACGGCATGTCGCCGACGACGAAGGTGTCGCTTGTGGCCCGCGTCACGCAGCGGGTGTGGTGGACCATGTCGTCCATGGTCACGGGCAGGGTGGAGTCGTATCCCATCATGGTCATGCCCAGCGAGTCGCCCACGAGGATCATGTCGATCCCCGCCTGCTCGGTGAGCGCCGCCATCGTGTAGTCGTAGGAGGTCAGCATCGTGACCTTCCCGCCCTCGTCGACCTTCTTGCGCAGGGTGAGAACGGTGTTCTTTGCCATCGTCAACCTTTCCGGTGTGATGTGTCCGCTTTGGCGCGGCGTGTCACACTCGCGGCGCGCCGGCGTCGTGGGTGTGCCACAAGTGTAGGCCGCGAGCCACGCGATGCAAGGGCGCAACGCTCCCTACATGTTGCCCAGGAGCGCGTCCTTCACCACGCCCATGACCTCGCGCAGGACGTTGTTTGGCACGTACCAGGCGTCCGAGGGGGCCGCGATGCCGTGCGCGTGGGCGTAGCCCTGCCTGGCGGCGATGCGGGTCGCGCGCAGCACGTGGAAGTCGTTGGTCACGATGCCGACCTCGTCGTTCGCGCTGCCGAGAAGTGCCTTGGAGTAGCGGAGGTTCTCGACGGTGGTGGTGGAGGCGTCCTCCAGCACGATGCGACTCGCGTCGATGCCCTTGGACTCCAGGTAGCGCGCCATCGCCTCTGCCTCGGTGCAGGGTTCGTTGGGACCCTTCCCGCCCGAGACGACCACGCGCGTCGTGGGGTTGTCGCGCAGGTAGTCGGCGGCGGTGTCCAGTCGGTAGCGCAAGACGGTGCTGGGCGACCCGTCGGCGCGGACCTGCGCACCGAGCACGACGACCTCGTCGAGGGCGGCGGGCGCGGGCTCGCTCGCGGTCGTCAGAATCAGCGCGGCCACGGCGAGCGTCACCACGAGGGTGGCCCCCGCCACGACGCCGGCTGCCACGCGCAGCGCGTGCGGCAGCTGCTGCCATGCGCCCATGCGCATGGCCAGCCCCACGCCCGCGAGCGTGACGCCGATGGCGTACCACACGGCGAAGAAGCTCGATCCGGACCACACGAGCATGACGCTCAGGCCGTAGCCGACGCTTGCCAGGCCCAACGCGATCAGGACGACGTCCATGCGAACCTCCGTCGCGACTAGGCGTTCTTCTCGGCAGACTCCATGGTGTCGCGGATCGCGAGGATGAACTCCTCGGTGCCCAGGACGCGGGGGTCGGGCAGGGTGGTGATGCGCGCGAGGTCGCCCGTCATGCGGCCGGACTCGATCGTGTCGATGGTGGCGCGCTCCAGGCGGTCGGCAAACTCGACCAGCTCGGGGGCCTCGTCGAGCTCGCCGCGCTTGCGCAGGGCACCGGTCCAGGCGAAGATCGTGGCCACCGAGTTGGTGGAGGTGGGCTCGCCCTTCAGGTGCTTGTAGTAGTGGCGCTGCACGGTGCCGTGGGCGGCCTCGTACTCGTAGTAGCCGTGGGGGCTCACCAGCACCGACGTCATCATGGCCAGGCTGCCGAAGCCCGACGAGAGCATGTCGCTCATGACGTCGCCGTCGTAGTTCTTGCAGGCCCAGATGAAGCCGCCCTCGGTGCGCATGATGCGCGCGGCGACGTCGTCGATGAGGGTGTAGAAGTACTCGATGCCCTTCTCGGCAAAGCGGCCCCTGTACTCTGCCTCGTAAAGGTCCGCGAAGATGTCCTTGAAGCGGTGGTCGTAGGTCTTCGAGATGGTGTCCTTGGTGGCGAACCACAGGTCCTGGCCCTGCGCGAGGGCGAACTCGAAGCAGCTGCGCGCGAAGCTCTCGATCGATCCGTCGAGGTTGTGGACGCCCTGGACCACGCCGGCGCCGTCGAACTCGTGGACGAGCTCGCGGGTCTGGGTGCCGTCGGCTGCCGTGTAGACGAGCTCGACCCTGCCCGGGCCCGGGACGCGCATCTCGGCGTTCTTGTAGACGTCGCCGTAGGCGTGGCGCGCGATGGTGATGGGCCTCTTCCAGCAGCGGACCTGCGGCTCGATGCCGCGCACGATGATGGGGGTGCGGAAGACGGTGCCGTCCAGCATGGCGCGGATGGTGCCGTTGGGGCTCTTCCACATTCGCTTGAGGCCGTACTCCTCCACGCGCTGGGCGTTGGGGGTGATGGTCGCGCACTTGACGGCGACGCCCAGGCGGCGGGTCGCCTCGGCGGAGTCGATCGTGACCTGGTCGTCGGTGGCGTCGCGGTGCTCCAGCCCGAGGTCGTAGTACTCGGTCTTGAGGTCGACGTACGGCAGAATCAGGTCGTCCTTGATCATCTGCCACATGATGCGGGTCATCTCGTCGCCGTCCATCTCGACGAGCGGGGTCTTCATCTGGATCTTGGACATGGTCTTCTCCCGTGGTAGGCGGATGTCGTCGGTCTCGGCGCGACCCCTGGCGAGAAGTGCCGCGAGGGGTCGCACGCTGCCCAGATTGTATGCCGAGCGCGCCGGGCAGGCGGCCGCGGACACCAAGGCGTTACGCGAGGGCCACGTCCGCGGCGAGCCAGGCGGGCTGCTCGGCGCTCACCACGCGGGCGCAGACATAGGCGCGCGCCAGCGACATGACGGCCACGCCGCGGTAGTTGCCCGAGGGCTGCGGAGCCAGCACCAGCGCGCAGTCCGCGCGCGCGTCGTCGAGAAGCGCCATCGGAACGAGCAGGCGCATCTCGCCGGTCGCCGGGTCCCAGGCGGGGGCGGCCACGCGGTAGCTGGCGCGGCAGCGGCGCAGGGCCAGCTCGCAGGCGTCCTCCAGGTCGCGGCCGAGCCTGCGGTAGCTGCCGGGGTCCTGCTTGATGGCGCGCGCCAGCTCGGTGAGGGCCTCGCCGCGACGCGTGGCGTCGGCGCGTCCGAGCTCGGCGACCAGGCGTGACGCGTTCGGGTTGCTCTCCAGTCCCTCCGCCAGGAAGGCCAGGGGCAGGCGCCCCAGCTGGCGGCCCAGCAGGGCGTCGGTGTCCAGGATCGCCAGACGGTTGCGCTCGGGGGCAACGTCGCCCAGTCCGCGCAGGTAGTCGGGCACCTGCGGCAGCGGGTCGAAGGCGGCGGCGACGCGCGCGCCCAGCTCGCCCGAGCCCGCGGTGGCAAAGCCCGCGAACTGCCATGCGATGTCACCCTTGCGGGGCTCGAAGCAGGCAATGACGTCCTGGTAGAACGGGGTGAGAAGCCCCGTGTTGAACGCGGCGAGCGACCCGTCGGCCGCAACCGCGAGCTTGTCCTCGGCCATCACGCGCGCGAAGGTCACGCATACGTACTCGCGCAGCACGCCGTAGCGACTCGGCTTGCCCACGCCCTCGTCGGGGAGGTTCCAGCGCTCCGGCGCGCACATGGTGGCGAGCGACCCCAGGAAGGCATCCCACGAGCCAATCACCGCGAACTGCGCCAGCTCGCGCGCGGGGCTCTTGGTCGCGGCCCCGTTGCGCCTGCCGGACAGGTCCGACCACGCGCCCTCGTCGGCCTTGGGCAGCCCCTCCAGCCCGGCCGCCTCGTGAAGCGAGCCGGTGCCGTCGTCGCCGTCGACGTAGGCGAGGTTCCAGCGCTTGCCCGCGGTTGGCTTGGTCGTGCGGCGCAGCGTCACCTCGACGGGGGTCGAGCCGTCCTCGCGCAGGTAGCGCAGCGGGAAGCTGACCTTGCTGCGCGTTCCCGACAGCGAGCCGGTGGACCTGGCCACGCGCCAGTCCTCGTCCAGCAGCGCCATGACGTCCTCGTCCAGCGGCAGGATGCGATAGAGCATGTTGAGCAGCTCGTCTTTGCAGTGGACCTCTGCCGAGAAGTCCTGCGGCAGGTCGGACTGCAGCCTCACCGGGATGGCCTGGGGACGCGGCTCGGCCGCCTCGGCGAGCTCGGCGGGAGCCGCGGGCTCCGCGTCGGCGTGCGGTGCGGCCGCGACGGGGGAGCCTGCGGGCACGCGGCTCGCGGCCGCGACGGGGGTGGCGGCACCGGCCGCGGCGCCAGGCGCGCCCTGCGTGGCGGCGGTTGCATGCGTGGGCATGGTTGGCGTGGCGTCGGCCCTCGGGGCCTCGACCCTGGGATTGGGCTCGGGTCCGGGCATGTCGTTCTCGGGCGCGGGGTCGAGCAGGCCGTCCTCGGCTCCCTCGTACGGGTCGTAGGTGATGTTGAGCGTGATGGAGGGCTTTGCGGGCTCGGGTTCGGGGGCAGTTGCCGCCACGGATTCGGCGGTCGCCGCGGGTGCGTCGGGCTCCTCGGTCGTGGCAGGGGCTTCCACGGTGGTCGCCGAGTCGGCTGCCTCGGGTTCGGGCGTTGCCACGGCGTCGGTGTTGGCGTCGGCTGCGGTCATGGAATCGGCGACGGCCTCGGCCTGTTGCGCGGGGATCGTGGTCGATTCGGCTGCGAGGCTTTCGACCGCGGTCGTCTCGGCTGCGGTCGCCTCCGAGGCGATGGGTGCCTCGACCGACTCGGTTGTTTCGGCCTCGACCTCGGCGTTCTTCTCGGTAGGGGAGGGCTCGGCCTTGGCGGGCTTCTGGGCCTTGGGCTCGATGTGGCGGGGCTTGGTCGGTCGGACCGACTTGGGGCCGCGCTTGCGCTTCCAGGGCTTGCCGTTCTTCGCGCCCTTCTCGGCAGGGTCGGCGTCGCCCGCCTTCTCCAGCGCGCGGTCCATCGGATCGTTGGCGACGATGGTCGCGTACAGGCGACCCTTCTTGAAGGTGGTCAGGCGCACGAAGGCGTCGAGCTTGCCCAGCAGCTCGGCCACGTCGGAACAGCCGACGTCGGCGGGCGCGATCCCATCGGCGGCGAGGACCTCCTCCACGCGTGCGACAGGGGTCTGCCTGCCCGCGCCAAGCTCGTCGCGGAGAAGTCGGTACAGGTAGAGGGCGTTGCCCTCGGTCAGCTTAGCCATGGTGGGCCTTTCGGTAGACGCGGCGTGCCGCGATCGGAGTCTGAGTTCCCTACGTTACTACCCATTCGCGGCGTCTGTCGTGCCGGGCGGGCCTTGGGTGGGCGTCGTTTTTGGTCGGCGGGGTACGGCGGGCTGTTTAACAATTCGGAAACCAGCTGCCGACGCCGCCTCGCGCCCCGTCCCGCTTGTGCCACCCTTTAGCAAATGATCGCCCGTCCGACCTGTATGGCCCCGAAATTCGCGTGGCTGTGCGGCGAGCGCCCGGGCAGGTCCGTCGTTCCAACGGGAAGGGAGTCGAATGCCAACAGAGAAGGACGTCCTCACGATGCCTCACGACCAGATCGAGGCAATCCAGCTGGAGGGCATCAGGAAGACCGTCGTCGCATGCTACGAGAACGTGCCGTTCTACAAGAAGAGCTTTGACGACGCGGGATTCGACCCGTATTCGGTGACCAGCCTCGACGACCTTTCCCGCGCCCCCTTCGTCACGAAGCAGGACCTGCGCGACAACTACCCCTATGGGATGTTCGCCGTCCCCCTGTCCGAGGTGAAGGAGCTCCACATGTCCTCGGGCACCACGGGCGTCGCCACCGTTGGTGGCTACACCGCCCACGACCTCGACTTCTGGGGCGACTGCTTTGCCCGTGGCATCGCCTATGCGGGCGCCGGCCCCGACGACATCGTGCAGGTCTGCTATGGCTACGGCCTGTTCACCGGCGGCCTCGGTGCCCACTATGGCGGTCTGCACTCTGGCGCGCTGACCATCCCGATGAGCGCCGGCAACACCGAGCGCCAGATTCGCGTGCTGCGCGAGATGGGCTCGACCATCCTGTGCTGCACCCCCAGCTACGCGATGCACATCGCCGACACCGCGATCTCGATGGGCATCGACCCCGCCAAGGAGTTCCACCTGCGCGCCGGCATCCACGGTGCCGAGGCCTTCTCGGACAACTTCCGCCGCGAGCTCGAGCGCAAGCTCAACTACCGCGTGCTCGACGTCTACGGCCTCACCGAGACCATGGGCCCGGGCGTGGCCGTCGAGTGCCTCGAGCAGGATGGCCTGCACCTGGCCGAGGACCACTTCTACGCCGAGATTATCGACCCCGCCACCGGCGAGGTCCTGCCCGACGGCGAGTGGGGCGAGCTCGTCCTGACGACGCTCGACCGCGAGGCCAGCCCCGTCGTGCGCTACCGCACCCGCGACATCACCCGCATCATCCCCGGGCAGTGCGCCTGCGGCCGCACCCACCGTCGCATCGACCGTCTGCACGGCCGCACCGACGACATGCTCATCATCCGCGGCGTCAACGTCTTCCCGAGCCAGATCGAGAACGTCATGGAGACTTTCGACGCCGTCTCGTCCTGGTACCAGATCGAGCTCACCACCAAGAACTACCTCGATGTCGTCACCCTCAAGGCCGAGGTCAACCCCGGCTTCGACTTCGACGACATGTCCGCCATCGAGGGCCTGCAGCGCCAGATTCAGGCGGCCCTCAAGGCGGCGCTCTCGGTTGGCGTCCGCGTGCGCTTGGTGGAGCCGCACTCCATCCCGCGCAGCGAGGGCAAGGCAAAGCGCGTCATCGACCTCAGGGGGGAGAACTAGCACATGATCAAGCAAATCACGGTCTTTTTGGATAACGAGAAGGGCCGCCTGCTCGCACTCACGCGCTGCCTGGGCGATGCCGGAGTCAACATGCACGCCCTGACCATCGCCGAGACCTCCGACTACGGCCTGGTTCGCATCATCACGCGCGACACCGACGCCGCCATGGAGGCCCTGCAGGCCGCCGACTTCCGCGCCACCGTCTCCAAGGTCGCCGCGATCCAGGTGTCCAACGCCGCCGGTGGGCTGGCGAGCCTGCTCGCCGCCCTGGAGGATTTGGGCCTCAACATCGAGTACGGCTACTGCTTCTCCAACGCCGGCGAGACGGCCGTCGACGTCTTCAAGATCCGCGACGCTGCCAAGGCGGCCGAGGCCACCTTCAAGCTGGAGGAGGCGGGCTTCAAGGTTCTGAGGCAGGAGGACCTCTAGCCCTTCGGTCTCGACCCGGGGGCTGCGGCCTTCCGACCCGCAGGCTTCGACCCGTGCCTTGCTAGGCGAACATATTGCGCTCGGCGAACTCGGCCTGGACCGTACGTAGCATCAGCTCTACGTCCTCCAGGCCGAGGTGCTTCTCGGACTCGCCGGTCAGAAGCGTCTTGCGGCGGCGCGCCCAACTCTCCAGCGAGGCGGGTCGCTGCTCGTGCGGCAGCAGCTTGGTCTCGGGGTCCACGCGGCGACAGACGTCGCGCGTGTCGATGGGCACGATGCGGCCGGCCTTGCGCGCCTCGGCGTAGCCGTCGATGTGCAGCTTGAACCAGGAGTCCTCGAAGGCGGCGTTGTGCGCCATGTAGGGGAAGCGCTCCATGCAGGCGAGAAGGGCCCTCTGTGCCTTGCGGTCCTGACGGAACGGCTTGCGTCCGCTCACGTCGTCCCAGGCGATATGGTGGATCTCGGCGAGGGGAACGCCCTTCTCGCGATAGAGGTCGGGAAGGCCGAAGTAGGCGCTGAAGGGGTCGTGCGGCTTGGCGTCGGGCGTCATGCGCATGAACTCCAGGCCGACGTTGACGATGTAGCCGCGGGACGGCTCGCGCGAGGTGGTCTCGATGTCGATGCCCATGACCAGGCCCGAGACGGGTGCCTCGACGTAGGCGATGTTCAGGTCGTCGAGGGTGGGGCCGGCGGTGCGGGCGACCTCGGCGGGGTCGCGGTGCTGCAGGGTGGCCACGCCGCGGACCAGGTCGTCGTCGGACAGGCGTCGCGCCAGGCCCGAGCCGGGCGTGTCGCGCAGGCGGTCGGCGCCGAACGAGTCGCAGGTGGGGCGGTTGC
Source organism: uncultured Atopobiaceae bacterium (assembly GCA_934792625.1). GTDB lineage: Bacteria > Actinomycetota > Coriobacteriia > Coriobacteriales > Atopobiaceae > CAKVON01. The sequence goes on along the minus strand of CAKVON010000006.1, from coordinate 91,074 downwards.
GGTCGGCCAGGCTGCGGATCAGGTCGAACGAGAAGGGCTCGGCGCCCGCCTCCGCCTGCCACCAGGCGTCGGACAGAAGCGAGATGGCCTCCTCGTTGGCCATGCGGTCGGCCGTGAGGGTCGCGTCGTCGGTGACGAAGCCGGGGAAGCTGAGGGCACCCGCGTGCTCGATCGCCTCGCTCAGGTTCATGCGTTCCTCCCGCCGTCGTCCGTTGTGCGTCGTCGTCCGTCGACGTGCCGTCCCGCGCGTCGCGCTCCCCACAGTACCAAATGTGGCCTGCGCCAATCGCATGTGGCGGGCGCCAATTGTGGCGGCGGCGTGTCGCGCGCACTTCTCGGTTGGAAAGACGTTGACACCTCAACATCCATGCGTAAGATGATTTCCTGTCGAGAAGGACGGCGGGTCGCGGCCCGCTCGCGCAACGGGAGGAACGCATGGCTCAGGCTGACGGCAGCTTCGAGGACTTCGTCGGCGTCATCACGCGCTGCTCGAAGGAGATCCAGAGGATCAAGGCGACGCAGATGCGTCGTTGGGGCCTGCGCGGCACCGACGTCATGGCGCTGTACTACCTCGCGCGCAACCCGGAGGGCGTCACGTCGTCCGAGCTCGCGCGCCTGGCGGGCGTCGACCGAGCTGCCACGTCGCGCACCCTGGCCGCGCTCGAGCGCGATGGGCTGGTTTGCGTGGGCCGGCGCGCCGATGCCGACGACACCCCCGGCTCGCGCGGGTACCGGGCACCCGTCACGCTCACCGGCCGCGGGCGCGAGGTCGCCGGCGAGCTCATGGGCGTGATCGACGAGTTCGTCGCCGGCGCCGTCCGCGGCGTGCCCGCGTCCGACCGCGCCGCCATGTACCGCGCGCTCGGTGCCATCCTCTCCAACCTGACCGCAATCGCCGAAAGCGAGGAACGCTAATGTCCGTCCGCATCGTCTGCGACTCCGGCTCCGACATCGTCGAGGCCCACGACAACCTGACCGTCCTGCCCCTGACCATCGTCTTCGGCGACACCGAGTACCGCGACGGCGTCGACCTGACCCACGAGCGCTTCTACGAGCTGCTGGTGGAGAGCGACGAGCTGCCCAAGACCGGCCAGGTCACCCCCTATGCCTTCTCGCAGGCCTTCGACGAGGCCGCTGCCGCCGGCGACGAGGTCGTCTGCATCACCCTGTCGTCTCGCCTGTCGGGCACCAACCAGTCGGCGGCGACCGCCGCGCGCCAGGCAGCCTGCCACGTGCGCGTGGTCGACAGCCTCAACGTCTGCGTGGGCGAGCGCGTCCAGGTCGAGTACGCCCTGCGCCTTGCCCGGATGGGCTGGGACGCCGACGCCATCGCCGACGAGCTCGAGCGTAAGCGCGAGTACGTGCGCGTGATCGCCCTGTTGGACACGCTCGAGTACCTGCGTCGCGGCGGCCGCATCTCGGCCGCGGCGGCGGGCGTGGGTACCATGCTCTCGATCAAGCCTGCCATCACCGTCACCGACGGCCTGGTGGACATCCTGGGCAAGGCCCGCGGCTCCAAGAACGGCCGCAACATGCTCAACCAGTATGTCGAGAAGCACGGCGGGATCGACTACGACATGCCGCTGTCGCTCGGCTATGCCGGCATGGACGACAAGCTGCTGCGCAAGTACATCCTGGACAGCGCCTACCTGTGGGAGGGCAAGGTCGAGAAGCTCCCCATCAGCCAGGTGGGCGGCACGATCGGCACCCACGTGGGCCCTGGTGCCATCGCCCTGGGGTACTTCTCGCCCGAGGAGTAGCGGGAGGGCCCGCCGCGCCGCGTGAGTCCGGCGCAGGTCGTGGCACGTAAGAAACATAGCGTCTGACCTGCGAGGCGTTGTCGCTAGTGCGGCAGCGCCTCGTTCATGCTGCCGCTGCGAAATCCCTCGAGGTCGACGCTGACGTAGGCAAAGCCCAGTTCGCGCAGGCGCCCCCGCACCGCGTCGCGGACCTCGGGCGAGCAGAGCCTGCCGATCTCGTCGGGCAGGACCTCGATGCGCGCCAGGTCGCCCGACCCCTCGTGGACGCGGACGCGCAGCTGCCCGAAGCCCATACCGTGCAGGAAGCGCTCGGCGGCGTCGACGCGCGCGAGGCGCTCGGCGTCGATGGTCTGGCCGTAGGCGAAGCGCGACGACAGGCAGGCGGCCGAGGGCCTGTCCCACACCGCCAGGCCCGCCTCGCGGGCAAGCGCTCGCACGTCGGCCTTGAGAAGGCCCGCCTCGCGAAGTGGGCTGCGGACGCCCAGCTCGGCGACGGCGCGCATGCCGGGGCGCCAGTCGCCCTCGTCGTCGACGTTGGATCCCTCGGCGACCCAGGCGCAGCCCTTCTCGCGTGCGACCTCGCCTATGCGGGACAGGACCGTGGACTTGCACAGGTAGCAGCGGTCGGGCGGGTTTTGCGAGAAGCCCTCGACGCCAAGCTCGTCCACCTCGACGACGCGCCTGCGGATGCCGTGCTCCTGGCAGAAGGCCTCGGCCGCGGACGCGTCGTCTGTGGGGGTTGAGCGAAGCGACGCCGTGACCGCGAGGCACTTCTCGCCAAGCTCTTTGTGCGCCGTGTGCAGAAGCAGCGACGAGTCGACGCCGCCGGAGAAGGCGATGGCCACGCTGCCCATGTCGGACAGAATGCGTCGCAGCTCACGCAGCTTGTCGTGCTGCGCGTCGGTCGCGCGGAAGGTGGCGTCGCTCATGCGGCGCCCCCGTCGGTCGCGCCGCCGACGGTCGCCTTCTGGGTGACGCGCGACGGCACCACGCACTTCTCGTCCCCAAAGCCCACGATCAGGCGCTCGAGCTTGCCGACGTAGTCGAGCGCCAGGCCGCTGAGCCTGCGCTCGGAGTGGGTTATGTAGCCGACGTTCATGACCTCGTCTGTCTCCAGCGGCAGGCTCACGATGCCCGAGAACATCTCGTCGGACATGACGCCCGTGGACACGAGGAACCCGTCGTAGCCCGTGAGCAGGCTCGTCATGGTGCCGCGGTCGCTCGCGGTGATCTGGCGGTTGTGGGGCAGCGCGGAAAGCGGCTCCTCCGAGAAGTACAACGAGCTCTCGGCGCCCTGCTCGAAGGTGTAGCGCGGGTAGGGCTCGAGGTCTGCCACGCGGACCGTTTCGAGCCTGGCCAGGGGGTGGCCCTCGCGCACGAAGACGTGCGGGCGCGCGCGGAACAGCGGGGTGAACGCGAGCGAGGCCTCGTCCAGGCGACGGCGCAGGGCGACCTCGTTGTAGCCGCTCAGGTACAGGATGCCGATGTCGCTGCGGAATGCCGCGACGTCGCGGATGATCTCGGCGGTGCGGGTCTCGCGCAGGCTGAACTCGCAGGACTCGTCGCCGGCGCGCTCGGAGACGAACTCGATGAAGGCCCGCACGGCGAACGCGTAGTGCTGCGACGAGACGGCAAGTCTCTTGGGGTGGCGCGCCGAGCTTCGGTCGTAGCGCTGCTCGAGAAGGTCGGCCTGCTCGACGACCTGGCGCGCATAGCCGAGGAACTCGACGCCCTCGCTGGTGAGCGTGATGCCCTTGCTCGAGCGGTTGAAGATGGTGATGCCGAGCTCGGCCTCCAGGTCGCGCATGGCGACCGACAGGCTCGACTGGGAGATGTAGTGCGACTTCGCCACCGAGTTGATCGAGCCGCCCTCGGCGATGGCGATGACGTACCTGAGCTGCTGCAGGTTCACGTGATGTGCCCTTTCCGGCCGCGGGTGCCGCGCTAGTAGGAGACGCTGCAGGCGATGCCCAGCGCGCGCACGCGCCCGGCGATCGCGTCGAGGGTCTGCGGGTCGGCCTTGGCGAGGTCGGGTGCGGGCGTCTCGCGGGCGATGGTGTAGATGGTCACGGCCTCGGGGGCGATGCGCGCGATCGCGTCGAGCCAGGGCGCCACGTGGGCCTCGTCGGTGTCGTCGACCGTGCGGCCCTCGAAGCTGCCGCGCAGGAAGATCGTCTGGATGATGGCGTGGCCGCCGAACGAGGCGAACGTCTCGATCTGGTGTTCGACGTCGTATGCACCCACCGGGCGGTCTACGAGCTCGATGAAGTCGGGGTCGACGCTGTCGAGCTTGAGGATGTTGTCGTCCACGGTAAGAAGCGCCTCGCGCACGGCGGGCCTGTCGGCGAAGGTGCCGTTGGACAGCACCGCGATCTTGGCGGAGGGAGCCAGCTCGTCGCGCAGCTCACGGGCCGCGGCGATCGCCTGGGGGAACTCGGGCGCTGCCGTGGGCTCGCCGTTGCCGGCGAACGTGATCACGTCGGGAAGCTGTCTCTCGTCACGCATGGCACGAAGCCTCGCCTCGAGCCCGGCCGCCACCGTGGCGGCGTCGTTGTGGCCCTCGGCGCATCGGCGCTGGCAGTTGAAGCCGTTCTCGCAGTAGATGCAGTCGAACGAGCAAATCTTGCCAGCAGCGGGCATCATGTTGACGCCCAGCGAGATGCCGAGCCTTCGGCTGTGGACGGGCCCGAACACCGGGCTCGCGTTGAGAAACGTAGACAATGGGACCCCTTTCCTCGAGCCGATACTACACCGGGCACGTGGTTGTGCCCGGTTCGCGCGAACGCGCGAAAACTGCCCGCAACCCGCGACGCCGACAAAAGGCGGCTGCCGCCCGTGCGCCCTTCTCGGCAGGGCGCCGGGCGGCAGCCGTTGAGACTGCGCTAGTGGTCGTGGGGTGCGGGCGGCGGCTCGTGTGGGTTGCGGCCCGCGGCCTCGCTACATCGGCATGGTGGGCGCGACGAAGGTGCGCGCCTGGTACTCGCGGTCGAGGTCGTACAGGCCCTTGGGGTCGCTGCCGAACAGCTGCATGTTCTTGACCATGTCGGAGGCGTTGGTCTCCTCCTCGCCCTGCTCCTTCACGAACCAGTCCAGGAGCTGCATCGTGCGGAAGTCGTGGACGTCGTTGGCGGCGGCGTAGCAGGTGTTGATGAGGGAGGTCACATAGGCCTCGTGCTGCTGTCCTGCCAGCAACGGGTCGAGGTCGTTGTCGAAGGTCTTGTCGGGCCTGTCGATGGCCATCATCCTCACGTCGTAGTCGTTGTCCAGCAGGTAGCGGCGCAAGATCTTGGCATGGGAGACCTCCTCCTCGACCTGCACCATGTACCAGTTGGCAAACCCCTTGAGACCCCTGCCCTCGTAGTAGTCGGCGAAGGTGAGGTACAGGTAGGCGGAGTACAGCTCCTTGTTGACCTGCGTGTTGAGAAGGTCACCGACCTTGGCGTCCAGTGCCATGACGAACCGTCCCTCCCGCGGGCGTCGCGTGGCGCCCGCCATAATGCCACCTTGCCGGTGGCGTTTCCGTATCGGGGTCTATGTACCCGCTGTGCGCGGCAAATATCGCCGTGTCATTCCGCGGGGGCGAACTGCGACTCGTAGATGTCGCGGTACCTGCCGCCCGCGGCGAGAAGCTCCTCGTGGGTGCCTCGCTCGGCCACGCGGCCGCCGTCGATGACGCAGATCTCGTCGGCGTTGCGGATGGTGGACAGGCGGTGGGCCACCACGAAGCTCGTGCGCCCGCGCATCAGGTTCTCGAACGCGCGCTGCACCAGGATCTCGGTGCGGGTGTCGATGTTGGAGGTCGCCTCGTCCAAGATCAGCATGCGCGGCCTGGCAAGCATCACGCGCGCGATGCACAGCAGCTGGCGCTGGCCCGCGGAAAGCGAGGAGCTCCCGTCGAGCACGGTGTCGTATCCCTGCGGCAGCCTCCGGATGAAGCCGTCCGCGTATGCCTCGCGCGCGGCTGCGCGAATCTCGTCGTCGCTGGCGTCGGGACGTCCGATGGCGATGTTGTCGCGCACGCTCGCGCGGCGCGCCCAGGTGTCCTGCAGCACCATGCCCCACGTCGAGCGCAGGCTCGCACGGGTCAGGTCACGCACGTCGTGACCGTCCACGCTCACGCCGCCCGCGTCCACGTCGTAGAAGCGCATCAGCAGGTTGATGAGGGTGGTCTTGCCGCAGCCGGTGTGTCCCACCAGCGCGATCCTCTTGCCCGGGCGGGCGTGCAGGTCGATGTCGAGAAGCACGGGCCGCTCGGCGGAGTACCCGAATCGAACGTGGTCGAGGCGCACGTCGCCCGCCACCTGCGACGGGACGAGCTCGAGCGCGTCGTCCTTCTCGGCAGGCTGGGCCGGCTCGTCCACGAGCGAGAAGAGCCTGCGCGCGCACGCGACGGAGTTCTGCAGCTCGGTGACGACGCCCGTGATGTCGTTGAAGGGCTTGGCGTACTGGTCGGCGTAGCCCAGGAAGGCGGACAGCCCGCCCACGCTGATGCCGCCGGCGAGCGCCACGAACGCGCCGAAGACGCCGATCGCGGCATATACCAGCGAGTTCGCGAAGCGCATCGTGGGGTTTGCCAGCGACGAGAAGAAAACGGCCTTGTAGTTCTCCCGCCCCAGGTCGCGGTCGACCTCGGCGAAGCGGCGGCAGACCTCGTCCTGCATCCCGAACGCCTCGACCGTGCCGATGCCGTTGACGATCTCCTCGGTCACGGCGGTCAGGTCGCCGCGCAGGCGCGTCTGGCCGGCGAAGTGGCGCGACGCGTGGGACGAGATGAACTTGGCGGCGAATACCGAGAAGGGCGTCAGGACGGTGACCGCGCAGGCGATGGTCGCGTTCATGCGGAACATGAACGCGAGGGTCACGACGATCGTCAGGATTCCGGTGGGAAGTTGTTGGAAGGCCATGACCAGGCCGTTGGTCATCTGGTCGACGTCCGTGACGATGCGGCTGGCCAAGTCGCCGTGCTCGTGGGAGTCGATGTAAGAGATGGGCAGGTCCTGCACGTGGTCGAACGCCTGGCGTCGCAGGTCGCGCGCCGCGTCGAACGCGAGCCTGTTGGTGAGGGCGGTGAGCGCCCACTGGCATACGGCGGTCGCGCCCAGGATCAGCGCGACCTCGCGCAGCGTGGCGGCAAGGCTGGCAAAGTCGACCCGCCCCACGCCGACGACGCTGTCGATGGCGCGGCCGGCAAGCGCGGGGATGGCAAGGGTGCCCACGGTTACGGCGGCGACCAGCGCAACCGTAGCTGCGAGCCCGACCCTTCTGCCCGAGAAGAGCCCGAGCATGCGGCGGACGACCTCGGTATCGCTCATCGGGACACCTCCTCCTCGGTCAGCTGCGACTCGCAGATCTCGCGGTAGACCCCGCAGTCTCGCAGCAGCTCGTCGTGGGTGCCGAGGCCGGCGACGCGGCCGCCGTCCAGCACCAGGATGCGGTCGGCGCCGCGCATCGCGGTCACGCGCTGCGAGATGGTGATGACGCAGTCGCCCGCGAACTCGCGTCTGACGCTGCGGCGCAGTGCCGCGTCGGTCGCGAAGTCGAGAGCGCTCGAGGCGTCGTCGAGCACCAGTACCCGCGGCCTGCGCACGACGGTCCTGGCAATGGCGAGCCGCTGCCTCTGGCCGCCCGAGAAGTTCCTGCCGTACTGCTCGACGCGCGCGGCCAGGCCCTCGGGCTTGGATGCCACGACGTCGTCGGCCTGCGCGCAGCCCACGGCGGCCGCGAGCTCGTCGTCGGTCGCGTCGGCCCTGCCCCAGCGCAGGTTGGACCCGATGGTTCCCGAGAAGAGCCTGGGACCCTGCTCGACCAGGCCGACGATCTGCCTGAGGTCGCGCTGCCTGAGCTCGCGGACGTCGTGCCCGAAGACGCGGACGCATCCGGACGTTGCGTCGTAGAAGCGCATGGCCAGGTTGGCGACGGTCGTCTTGCCGGAGCCGGTGCCACCGATGATGCCGAGCGTCTGTCCCGGTTCGAGTGAGAACGAGACGCAGGTCAGCGCCTCGCCACCCGCGCCTGGGTAGGCGAAGCTCACGTCGCGGAACTCGATTGCGGGGACGGGGGAGGCGCCGGCGGCCGCCTCGGGCGGCGTTCCCTTCTCGGTGGTGGCTGTCGCGGGCGCGTCGGCCGATGCGGCGGCGGCCGTGGGCGCGACACCGATCGCGTCGAGGCCGAGGGTGCCGTCGACCTGCGTCGGGGCGGTGTCGAACACCTCGTTGATGCGCCCGGCGCAGGCCTGCGCCTTGGCGAGCATGGTGATCAGGTTGGTCAGCTTGAGCAGTTCGACCAGCGCCTGGCTGACGTAGCTGACCAGCGCGACGAGCTGGCCCTGCGACAGGTTGCCCACCTGCACCTGGCATCCGCCGACCCACAGAAGCGCGATCAGCCCGCAGTTGACCAGCGCGTAGGTGATTGGGTTGACCAGCCCGGCCATGTCGCCCGTGGAGACTTGCAGGTCACGAACGTCGTTGGCGGCCGTCGAGAAGGCGTCCTTCTCGGCAGGCTCGCGGCGGAACGCGCGCAGCACGCGGACGCCCTCCAGGTTCTCGTCGGTCTTGAGAAGCACGTCGTCCAGCCCCTGTTGGATGCGGCGGTAGCGCCTGGACGTGACTCGCATGAAGAGAAGCACCGTCGCCACGCAGGCCGTCGTCGACACGAGCAGGCAGGCGCCCTCCCAGCCGTCGACCAGGAACGTCGCAACGACGGTTCCGACGATGATGAAGGGGGAGCGCAGGATCAGGCGGAAGAACATGTTGAGGCCGTCCTGCGTCTGCTGCGAGTCGTTGGTTATGCGCGTGATCAGGCTGGCCTTGCCGAGGCGGTCGATGTCCTCGCGCGACAGGGTCATGACGTGGCGGAACAGGTCGTCTCGCAGGGCGGTGCCAAACTGGGCGGCGAGCTTCGACGAGTAGTACTGGGCGACGATGGCGACCACGTAGCAGAAAACGCCGATGCCCACGAGAAGAAGGCCGTGCCACAGGACGAACCGCGCGTCGCGACTGGCGATCCCGACGTCGATGACCTGCGCCATGACGAGTGGTGCCAGAAGCTGCAGGATCGCCTCGAGTCCCTTCATGGTCGGGGCGAGAACGCATTCCAGGTAGCGACCTCGCAGGTATCGCCTGAGTTTGAACATGTTCCTCCGTGCGGGGTGGGTGTCGGTTCGGTGTCGCGTGAGCGCCGTGCTGCTCGCGCCCCAACATGCTAGTCCTGGTTGGTGCCGCGCGGGGATGTCGTGACGTAGTTGTGACGCCGGGTTGACGATGGTGTGCGAGCGACGGGCGCCCGCTCGGTCAGTCGGGCCCTCCTCTTCGGATTCCCGTGGTCAGTCGGGCCTACTTCTTCGGATGGGCTCTCCCGCTGTGGTCACTCGCGCCGAAGACTTCGGCACGAGTGACCACGGAAGGCGGGTTCCCACAAACGAATCCTGGGCGAACGCCGGCGGCGTGGTCAACGGAGCCGAAGACTTCGGCTCGAGTGACCGGCGCCAGAGGCCCCATCCGAAGAACAGGGCTCCTTTGACCAGGAAGATCCGAAGAAGAGAGGCCCATTGACCAAGTCGCCGACCACCCGTTGCGCCACTGGCCTGAGGTGGCAAGCCCAACACCCATCAGAAGGGCCCCGGCCCCGGACGGACTGCCGGGAGCCAGGGCCATGACCTCGATCGGTTTGTAATCGTCGCCGTTGGCGCAGATGGTTGCGTCGGGCGACCCTAACGCCTGCTGCCGCGCGCGCCGAGCCTGTCGCCGACGCGGCGACGCTGCTTGCCGGCGCCGCCCCTGGTCTGGGCGTTCTGCCTGCCGCCGCGGTTGCCTCCCTGCTTGCGGCCACCCTCGCGACGAGGTTGACCGGCGCGGCCGTCCCTGCCGCCCCTGGCTTGCTTGTTGTTGCGGCCCTCGTGTCCGGCGCGGTCGTTGCGCGCGGGGTCGCCGCCCTTGCCCCTGCCGCCGCGCTCGCCGCGACCGGAACGACCGCCTCGGCCGCCACGGTCCGCACGCTCGCCACGGCCGCCATGACCGCCACGCTCGCCCTTCTCGGCGTTCTTCTCGGCAGCCTGAAGCGCCTTGACCTCGGCGGGCGTCAGCAGCGCGCCCGACGCGTCGACGCCGGATGCCACCTCGGCGGCAGCCTCGACGTCCGGGCCGTCGCCCTCGCGACGCGGGCCGCGCGAACGGCCGCCGCCACGCTTGCGCTGCCTGGACTTGCCGCCGCGCTTGGACTTGCCGCGGGCGGGGGCGCACGCGTCGCGGTCCGGGTCGAGCGCGGGAGGCTCCTCGCCCAGGTCCAGGTCGTCGGTGCGCTCGAAGGTGGGGACGACCTTGCCCATCAGGCGCTCGATGGCCATCAGGTCGTCGGCGTCGTCGACGGTGACGAAGGTCAGCGCCCAGCCGGTCTCGCCCGCGCGGCCGGTGCGGCCGATGCGGTGGATGTAGTCCTCGGGGTCGGCGGGCACGTCGAAGTTGATGACGTAGCGCACGTCGGAGACGTCGATGCCGCGTGCCAGGACGTCGGTCGCCACCAGGACGTCGCACTCGCCGCGACGAAACGCCGCCAGGGCGCGCTCGCGCTGGTTCTGGTTGCGGTTGCCGTGGATGGGCGCGCACGAGATCTTGGCGCGGCGCAGCCTGCGGCAGCACGAGTCGGCGCGGTGCTTGGTGCGGCAGAACACGATCACGTGCTCGGGGCCCTCGCGGCGCAGGACCTTGGCCAGAAGGCCGTTCTTCGCCTCGAGCGAGACGGGCAGCGCGAACTGGTCGATCGTCTCGGCGACGGTGCCCTTGTGCGCGATCTCGACCACGGCGGGGTCCTCCACCAGGTCGCGGATGTTGCCGATGGCCTTCTCGTCCAGCGTTGCCGAGAAGAGCAGCGTCTGGCGGTCGGACGGGGTCTGTCCGACGATCTTGCGCATCGAGGGGAGAAAGCCCATGTCAAGCATGCGGTCGGCCTCGTCCAGGACCAGGGTCTGCACGCCGGACAGGTCGCAGCAGCCCTGCTCGATCAGGTCGACCAGGCGGCCGGGGGTGGCCACCAGCACGTCGCAGCCGCGCTCGAGGGCGCGCTTCTGCGGCTCGTAGCCCACGCCGCCGACGACGGTGACGCTGTCGTGGCCGGTCCTGGCCTCGATCGTGCGGCAGACGTCCTCGATCTGCTGGGCGAGCTCGCGGGTGGGGGTCACGACGAGCATGCCAGGGCCGCGGCGGACGTACCTGCCCTTGCCGCGGCCGTGGTGGCCAAGGGTGCTCATCGCGGGCAGCAGGAAGGCCGCCGTCTTGCCGGTGCCGGTCTGGGCCGCGGCCAGAAGGTCGCGACCGGCCAGCACCTCGGGGATGGCCTGGCGCTGCACGGGGGTGGGGCTCTCGTAGCCCAGGTCGGCCACGGCCTGGAGGACCTTCTCGGAAAGGCCCAGGTCGGAAAAGCCGCGCTCGTCCGACCCGTCGATGGCGTCGGGCGTGGTGGTGCTCTGGTTGTCACTCATGTTGTGTGGGTCTCGATCCTGCGGCCGAAACGCGGCCGATGCGTCGCGCGCCCCCGTCGCCAGCTCGCCCGTCCGAGGCGGCGGCGCCAACAGTGTCTGTGGGGCGCACGTTCTCTCAAATCCTCGAGTCACTCTACCCGTGGGCGTTCCCGTCGCGGGCGCAAGTGGCGTTTCTGCATAAGAATCGCTTTTGTCGGTGGTTGGTGCGACAATCAGGGGTACCTATGTTCGGCATGCCGAGAAGTGCCGACGAGGCCCGAACGACTCACGAGCCGACCTGCGGCCCCGCGCGTGCCCGCCAAGCTGCGGCGCGCGTGCCGCGACGGCACGACAGATAGGGGAGTCCCATGCCCGAGAACAACCGCGGCCGCCACGCCGGCGCACCCCGACCCCATGCCCGCCACGACGGATCCGCCCCGCGCCCCAAGCCCGGCCACGCCCGCTCCGGGTCGCTGTTCGACGGAGCCACCCGTGCCGCCGGCACCACGCCCGTAGCCCACGCGTCCAAGTCCCGCGCCGCCGCGGGCCACGCGGGAGGACAGGCGCCCGCGCAGCGCTACGTCCCCAGCGCGGACTCGCCCTACGCCCAGGCCTCCCGCGGCGCGGTCGGCTTCAAGGCCACCACGCGCGTTCCCAACGGCGGCCGTCCCAGCGCCCACAAGCCCACGCGTCGCGGCGGCTCGCGCGGCGGCAGGTTTGCCGGCGTCATCGTCGTGGCACTTCTCGTCATCGCGGTCGTCGTCTGCGTGGTAAACCCGCCGCTGTACAGCGTCCGCGTCAACGACGTCAGCCACATGTGCAACTGGTTCACCACCGTGCAGGACGCCATCGACGGCGGCTGGGCCTCGCCCAAGGCCGGCAACCTCGTGGCCGTCGACGGCAGCGTCCTGGAGAAGGGCGGCGGCACCAAGTTCACCGCCACCATCGGCGACAAGAAGGTCACCGACCCCAAGGCGCACCTCGCGCGCGGCACCGAGGTCAAGATCTCCGACGGCACCGACGTCGAGGAGGAGTACACCGCCGAGAAGAGGACCGTAGAGCCCACCGTGGCCGGCGGCACCGACCAGAACTACTGGGCGGGCTCGATCCACGTGTACTCCGACGGCGAGGCCGGCGAGGAGGAGGTCCGCACCGGCAAGGTCTCCGGCAAGACCGCGACCAAGGTCACCAAGAAGGCCAAGGACTCCGGCTACTCGGTCTACACCGTCAACACCGGCGACAGGAAGGCCATCGCCCTCACCTTCGACGACGGCCCCTGGCCCGACACCACCGGCGAGATCCTGGACATCCTCAAGGACAACGGCGCCAAGGCCACGTTCTTCGAGATCGGCAACCAGATTGCTGAGAACGCCGACGTCGTCAAGCGCATCCACAAGGAGGGCCACCAGATCGCGACCCACACCTGGGACCACGCGGCGGGCTCCGGCCAGGGCGTCAACCTCACCTACATGACTGCCGACGAGCAGCGCCAGGAGGTCGAGAAGGGCTACGAGGCCATCAAGAGCGTCACCGGCGAGGAGCCCGAGCACATCCTGCGCGCCCCGGGCGGCAACTACGTCGGCGACATCATCCCCAACCTCAAGGACCTCGTCACGGCAGAGATCGGCTGGAACGTGGACACCGAGGACTGGAGGCGTCCCGGCGCCGATGCCATCGCCTCCGCGATCGAGAGTGCCCAGCCCGGCGATGTCATCCTGATGCACGACGGCGGCGGCGACCGCTCGCAGACCGTCGAGGCCCTGCGCCTGGCGCTGCCCACCCTCAAGGAGAAGGGCTACGAGTTCGTGACCATCGACGAGCTCATGGCGATGGACCAGGGCAAGAGCAACTCCACCTCGTCCGACTCCACCTCCGCGTAGCCGCGGCGCGCGGCACTTCTCTACACCAGGCCGAGTGAGCGCAGAAGCCACAGCCATGCCGTGAGCTCGTCGGACACCAGGCCGCAACGCCGCAGGCCGTAGCCCACGACCATCATGAGGAAGACGGGCATCGTTGCGTTGAGGCTGAATATCAGGTTGTCCATGTGACGGATGGTCCTTCTCTGCAGGCGTTTTGCCCGACGATAGCAGCCTTACGAAAGCGTGAGCCGGGCGTAAGCCAAATCGATGGAGCCTCGAAACGCATGTCGCGAACATGGTTGGTGCGGGGCCGTGCCCCGTGGGGGTTCGGGCGCGCCAGGCGCCGCGTCGCCCCCCGAGCCATGGGGGCAAGGTATGATTGTTCGAATCGCGCGGGGTGGCCTGCGGGACTTTTGGGAAAACAACGAGCGCATGGTCTCGGGCCAGATGGGCTTTGTCGAGCAGGGCCTATGGGTCGCGACGATGACGGTGGTGTTTGCCGTCATGATGGCCGCGCTCTGGATAGTGGCGAGGTAGTGGTTCTTCAGGCATGTCGTATCTAGTCGCGTTCAGCCCGAGCTTTAGGCTCGCGGCATCGCTGTGGCCGCTGGCGGCACTCGCCTTGACCCTGCCGATCCTGGCGTTTCTCTACCACAGGGACGGCCGCCTGGGCGTGAGGACGGTGCTCGGCTGCTACCTGACGGTGCTGTACCTGCTGTCTCTCGTGTGCTTCACGCTGTACCCGCTGCCGTCGGGCGACCGCGGCGCGGGCGTGACCTTTGGCGTGGCGCCCCAGCTCGACCCCATGGGGTTCGTCGCCGACGTGCGCGACGGCGGGGCGAGGGCCGTCTTCCAGATCCTGGCGAACGTGGCCTTCTTCCTGCCGCTGGGCATCGTCGTGGGCAGGGGCCTTGGCTGGGGGTTCGCCCAGACGCTTGCCTTGGGCCTGCTGACGTCGCTTCTGATCGAGACATCGCAGCTCACGGGGTTGTTCGGCATGTACCCGTATGCGTATCGCTGCTTCGACGTGGACGACCTTTTGTGGAACACGTCGGGTGCCGCCATCGGGTGGTGCCTCGCGGCGGTGCTCAACCGCCTGCTGCCGCGCAGGAAGCTGGGCGAGCAGGACATATGCCGCGCGCCCGGCCTGGTGCGCCGCGGGGTGGCGCTGACCATCGACATGGCCCTGGTGATGGCGGTCTACCTGGCGGCCACCTTCGGGCTCGAGATCGCCACGCAGGTCGGGGGCGTCTGGATCGGGTCGTTCGACGAGCTGTGCACGGGCATCTGGGTGGCCTCGTTCGTCGTGATCGAGCTGCTGGTGCCGGCGACGCACGGCGGAAGCACGCCGGGTGGCGGCTTCGTCCGCATGACCTGCGAGACGCGCCCGCGCCGCGGCTGGCGCCGCGCCCTGTTCCTGCTCGCGCGCTGCTGCGTGTTGCTTGCCGCGATCAGGTTCGTTCCGGTCCTGTTGCCCGTGCTGCTGGTGTTCTACCTGCTGGCACATGCCATGCCCTATGATTTGCTGCCAGGGCAGCCCGAGGGTGCCAAGGGGGACGCGCCCGAGGGCGGGGGTGCGCCTGCCGAGAAGGGCGCGCGGGTCGCGGGCCCGTCCGGGGAGGCCGACCTGGCCGACCTCGACGAGCCGTTCGGCCTGGCGGACTCGCTTCCGGACCCCGCGGTCGACGACCACGTCGACGTGGCCGCGCGCTCGCTGCCCGACGACGAAGACGACGAGGGCTAGCCGCGTCGACCGCGTGGGTCCCACGCCGCCGACACGGCCGCGAAGGGGGTCCCAATGCTCATCCTTTCCGAGGAAGACATCCGTGCGTGCTTTGGCATGGCCGACGCGATCGACGCGGTCGCCGAGGCGTTCGAGTCCTTCTCGGCAGGGGGAGCCGAGGTGCCGCTGCGCACCGTCCTGCCCATCCCCGGTCGCGACGGCAACATGATCGTGATGCCCGGCTACGTGGGCGGCGACGCCCAGCGCGCCGCGGGCACCGACTCGATGGGCGTCAAGACGCTGGGATTCTTCGAGGGCAACCGCAGGCTCGGCCTGCCCACGATCCCGGCGACCATGCTCGTGATGGACGCGGCGACGGGCATGCCCGCCGCGCTTCTCAACGGCACGTACCTGACGCAGCTGCGCACCGCGGCCGCGGCGGGTGCGGCGACGCGGCTTCTGGCCCGCGACGACGCGCGCACGGGCGCGCTGTTTGGCTGCGGCGGCCAGGCCGCCTGCCAGCTCGAGGCGCTTCTCGTTACCCGTGACCTGGACGTCGTTTACGTCACCGACTACTTCCCCGAGTATGCCGAGCGCTTCGCCGAGCGCATGTCCGAGCGCTTCGGCGGCACCTATCGCACGCGCATCGAGGCCTCGTCGGATGCCGAGAAGATCGTGCGCGCCGCCGACGTCATCACGTGCGTCACGACGTCGAACGACCCCGTGTTCGACGCGTCGTGGGTGTCGGACGGCTGTCACGTGAACGGCGTGGGCTCCTACACGCCCGAGATGCACGAGCTCCCCGAGGCGCTTCTGGGTCGTGCGGACCGCCTCCTGGTGGACTCGCGCGACGCGATCTTGGGGGAGGACGGCGAGATCCTGGACGCCATCGCCCACGGCACGCTCGCGGGCATCGACCGGTGCGACGAGCTGGGCGAGCTCGTGGCGGGCAAGGTCTGCGGCCGCACCTCTCCCGACGAGGTGACCGTCTTCAAGACGGTCGGCATCGCCGCCGAGGACGTCGTGTGCGCCGCGCGCGTCGTGGACGCCGCGCGAAACGCCGGCGCGGGCACCGAGGTCGCGCTGTAGCGATATGCTTGGCCCATGGCCGAGCTCACCCACATAGACCATGGCTTCGACCCCGTGTTCGACTCGCGCAGCCGCGTGCTCGTGCTGGGGTCGTTCCCGTCGGTGCTCTCCCGCGAGAACGCCTTCTACTACGGCAACCCGCGCAACCGCTTCTGGCAGGTGGTCGCTGCGTGCTGTGGCTGCGACGTGCCGCCCAACGCCGGCGACCCGATTGCCGGCACCGCGGACGGCCTGCCCGCTCATGCAGCGACGCTCGCCGAGTCCGTCGGGCTCAAGCGCAAGATGTTGCTCGCGCACGGCATCGCCCTGTGGGACGTCGTGGCCGGCTGCGACGTGCGCGGCTCGAGCGACGCCAGCATACGCAACGTGGTGCCCGTGGACGTCGCGCCCATCCTGCGCGTCTCGTCCGTGCGCCTTGTCGCGTGCAACGGCGGCACCTCGGCGAGGCTGTTCCGCCGCCACCTGGCCGACGCCGTGGGCGACGTCCCCATGGTCGCGCTGCCCTCCACAAGCCCCGCCAACGCCGCCTGGTCGGTCGAGCGCCTGACGGCCGCCTGGTCCGAGGCGCTGTCGGGGCATCTGCTCTGACGAAGGCCTTACGGCCCGCTGTCCTTCTCGACATGGGCGCGCATCTAACATCGGCCGTTGGGAATAGATACCTAACAGACGAATGCTCGCGGCGCGGGGCTGCGCCGCGCGGGCAAGGAGGAACCGTGTCCAAGAAGAGCAAGAAGCACTCCCACAAGTCCGGCCACTCGGATTCGCCGTCTGCCGAGAAGGACGTCGCGCGCACCGCGGCAAACACCGTGCGCCCGCAGGGCATGCCGGCAAGCCGGATGCAGGCCGAAAGCCCCCTGGGCGACGCCTACCGCCGCGGCCCCGTGCTGCTGCGCGGCCAGATGATCCCCAAGTCCACCACCACGGGCAACCTGCTGGCGCCCGAGGACTCCACCGACTGGCTGCACATGGACCCGTGGCGCGTCATGCGCATCCAGTCCGAGTTCGTCGAGGGCTTCGGCGCGCTGGCGGAGCTTGGCCCCGCCGTCGCGGTGTTCGGCTCGGCCCGCACCCCTCGCACCGACCCGGTCTACGAGGCGGCCTACACCATGGGCGGCCTCATCGCGCGGCGCGGCGCGGCCGTGATCACCGGCGGCGGCCCCGGCGTGATGGAGGCCGTCAACCGCGGTGCCTCCGAGCAGGGCGGCAAGTCGGTCGGCCTGGGCATCGAGCTCCCGCACGAGCAGGGCCTCAACGAGTGGGTCAACCTGGGCGTGTCATTCAGGTACTTCTTCGTGCGCAAGGTCATGTTCGTCAAGTACTCGCGCGGCGCCATCGTGTGCCCGGGCGGATTCGGCACCCTGGACGAGGCGTTCGAGCTTCTGACCCTGGTGCAGACCCACAAGATCGCGAACATGCCCGTGGTGCTGTACGGCTCCGAGTACTGGCAGGGGCTTCTGGACTGGATCGGCGGGACCGTGGTCGCGTCGGGCAACGTGTCCGCGCTCGACCCCGAACTCGTCGCGGTCACCGACGACCCGCAGGAGGCCGTGGCGCTGGCCATGCGCGACATCTAGGCACGCATCAGGCGAAACGTTACAATCCGCGTAAATGCGCAGGGTGTTCGCACGCACTTCTCGCCATGTGCCTAGACTGTCATGGCAAATCGCCGTGCGGACTCGTCTTTAGGGGGCACCATGGCCAAGCCACAGAACGGCCCGAACGATCGCAGGAACCCGAGCGACCGCAAAAACGCGCGACGCGCGGAGGCCGAGAGGCACACGTTCGAGATGGACGAGCGCCTGGGGTCCGAGATCGACCGTGCCGTCCGCGGGACCCTCTTCTTCGACGCGGCGCCCAAGCCCGCCGCGGGCCAGGCGGGCGTCGTGCCCGAGGTCGAGGTCGTCGACGAGGACAGCGTCGCGGCGGTGCTCGCGCGCGGACGCGGCCGTGCCGACATGTGCGACCTGGCGGTGCTCGACTTCGCCTCCTTCACGCACCCCGGCGGCGGCTACGACCGCGGCACCATGGCGCAGGAGGAGTCGCTGTGCGCCGAGTCGTTCCTCTACAACGTGCTGCGCCGCTTCGACGGCTGGTACTCCGAGAACCGTCGCGCCAACATCAACTGCGAGCTGTACCGCGACCGCGCGATGGTCGTGCCCAAGGTGCGCTTCGAGCGCGAGAAGTACCACTCGTATGCCGACGTCATCGTCGCGGCCGCTCCCAACGCGCGTCGCGCCCGCGCCGACTACCACCTCGGCGACGACGTGCTCGAGCGTGCGATGCGCGGCCGCGTGCGCCTGGTGATGGCGATTGCCGACTCGCTCGGCCACGACAAGCTCGTGCTGGGCGCCTTCGGCTGCGGCGTCTTTGGCTGGGACGCGGCCACGGTCGCGCGCATCCTGCTGGAGGAGCTTGCCTGTGGCACCCACCGCGCGTCCAAGGTGACGCTTGCCGTCCCGCGCCGCCGCCACGACGAGAACCTCGACGTGTTCTCGCACGTCTTCGCCAAGTTCCCGCAGGCAAACGAGGAGCCCTACACCGCCCCGCTGGTTGCCGAGCCCGTCGAGCCCAAGCGTCCCGAGAAGGACGACGGGGACGAGGGCGAACCCGACTGGAAGAAGTATCTCTAGACCCATGCGAACAAGTTTGGAGAAGGGGGCCGTGGGCGTCCTGCCCGCGGCCCTCAACGTTGCCTGGCCCATCATGCTCAGCTACGTCGCCATCGGCCTGCCCTGCGGCATGCTGGTGGCCAAGGCCGGCATGACGCCCGCCATGTCGTTTCTGCTGGCCGTGGCCCTGCTCACGAGCTCGGGACAGTTCATGGTGGGAAACCTGTGGCTGGCGGGTGTTCCGGTTGCCTCGATTGTGGTGAGCGTCGTCGCCGTCAGTTCGCGTTTCGCGCTGTACTCGGCGTCGATCGCGCCGTACCTCAAGGGCGCCTCCCGCGCGAAGGCTGCCGCGATCTCGGCCACCCTGACCGAGGAGGCCTACGGCATCAGCCTGGCCAAGCTCGTCGCTGGTGATGGGTGGACGACGAGCCATGCCCTCGCGCTCAACCTGGTGCTCGTTCTCATCCGGGGCGTGTCGTGCGCGGTGGGCGCTGCCATCGGGTCGGCCGTCGACATCCCGACGACTGTGGTGTCGTTCATGGTCACGGCTCTGTTCGTGTTCCTGCTGCACTGCCAGCTCACCGTGCGTCCCAACGTGGTCGCGGCCCTGACCGCCGCCGTGGCCGTGGTCGTGCTCAAGCTTGCCGGCCTTGCGTCGGTCGCGATTCTGGTGGCCGCGCTCGTGGGTGTGGCCTGCGGCCTGGTCGCGTTCGCGATTGGCTCGCCCGCCGCGACCGCCGATTCGCCCGCGCCGACCGTGCCAGCCCCCGCGCCCGCTGAGCCTGATTCGCCCGCGACCCCTGCCGCCGGGGAGGACGGTGAGGTCGAGTGACCGCCCCGATGAGCGCCAACGACTTCCTCATGTTGTGGATTCCCTGCTCGGCGGCACTTCTCGCCTGCCGCATGGTCCCCGCGCTCGCCCTGCGTGGGCGCGCCCTGCCGCCGCGCGTCGTCGAGGCTCTGGGCCTGATTCCTCCCGCGGCGTTCGCCGCGCTGGTGGCCAACGACCTGTTTGACCCCGCCCGTCTGGCGTCCGGCCCCTGGGCCTGCGCCGTGCCCGTCATCGCGGCCGCGCTTGTGGCGGTCGTGGCGCGCGTCACGCGCTCGATGTTGTGGTGCTGCGTGCTTGGACTCGCGTTCTACCTGCTGCTTTCGCTCATATAGCGCATGGTGGTGCCAGGGGCTTGCCTCGTGGCGTTGCGTGAGATGCCGATCGCGATGCGCTTGTTCGCGATCCTAGGCGTGCCAGCAAGGCGGCGAATGGCACGTTTGCGTAAAACGTGTCGATTGGCGCGCTTTTGAAGGGTGCGAGGAGGCACGTTTTGCGCAACTGTGCCGCGTAGAGCCATCTGTCTTTTGGGTGACGTGTTGCAACAAACTGAAGCGGAGCTTCTAGCTGGGGGTTCTTTCGTCATGCAAAAGACCGTGCGGTGATGGCGCCTAGATGCATGGTTCCATTTGGCACGATTTTCGCAAACGTGCCGTCCGACGCCCTCTCATAGGGAGCAAAGCAGTACGTTCTTGTAAAACGTGCCAATTTGCGCCACCAGAAATCGCATGTGGCTGTGCGAGCCGGCACGTTTTGCGCAAACGTGCGAAATGCGTGCACACGAAACGCCCCAGATTCGAATCAGGCGCT
This sequence comes from uncultured Atopobiaceae bacterium, assembly GCA_934792625.1. GTDB lineage: Bacteria > Actinomycetota > Coriobacteriia > Coriobacteriales > Atopobiaceae > CAKVON01. Next base: position 70,944 of record CAKVON010000006.1, on the reverse strand, counting down.
TCTAATCAGGCGCCTACCCCAAGGCGAGAAGCCCCACGACCAGCAGCGCGCAAAGCGCCACGGCGGCCGCGTCGCGCGCGCCAAACGAAAGCGGGTGCCAGTGCGAACGCGCGGCGCCACCCTCGTAGCAACGGGCGTCGAGCGCGCGCGAAAGGCTGTCGGCATGTCGCAGCGAGCTCGCCATGAGCGAAGTCACCACGGGAACGACCGAGCGCATGCGCCGCACGATGCCGCCCTCGCCAATGCCCGCGCCGCGGATTGCCTGCGCGTCGATCGCGGCGGAGGCCTCGTCGGCAAGCGTGGGCACGAAGCGCAGCATGAGCGAGAAGACCATGGCGAGCTCGTGGCCTGGCAGCCCCATGCGCGACAGCGGGGCCATGAAGGAGTCGAAGGCGTCGGTCAGCTGCGACGGCGTCGTCGTGAGCAACAGCAGCGCGAACGCGGCGACGCCGACCGCCATTCTCAGCGGGAAAAGAATCGCCGAGCTCAGGCCGACCTCGGTCACGCAGATGGGTCCCGCCTGCCACACGACGCCGCCTTGTCTGACAATCAGCAGGTTTGCCAGGCCCAAAAACACCAGCATCGCCAGGATGGGCCGCATCGACGCCAGCACGCGGCCGACGCCCACGCGCGACAGCGCTATCGCCACGAGCACGAAGCCCATGGCCAGCGCCAGCTGCGGCGCGTTGGAGACGAGGAACCCCGCGCAGCTCACGATGATGGCGCCCACGATCTTGGCACGTGGGTCCAGGCGGTGCACGCACGACGTGCCCGCCACGTACTGCCCCATGCTCACCCTAAAGGCCATCAGCGCACCTCCCCGTCGCCCGCGGCGTTGCCTGCCGAGAAGTGCGTCGGGCTTGTGGCCCGTGCGATGGCGTCGGCAAGCTGCGTCGCGCAAAGCGGCTCGCAGTCGAGCTCGAGCCCCTTGCGTCCCAGCGCGTGCGCGAACTCGAGGGGGTGGGGAAGGCCCAGGCCCGCCTCGCGCAGCCTGGCCTCGTTGTCGTGGGTGAACACGGCCGCGGGGGAGTCGAAGGCAGCCAGGCGCCCACGGTCGAGCACGGCCACGACGTCGGAGCGCGCGGCCTCGTCCATCGAGTGCGTCACCTGGACGACGGTGGTTCCCGTCGCGTGCACGGTGGCGAGAATCTCGCGCAGCCTGTCGCGACCCCGCGGGTCGAGCCCTGCCATGGGCTCGTCCAGGAGCAGGACCTCCGGGCGCATGGCCAGGATCCCGGCGATGGCACACAGGCGGCGCTGGCCGCCCGACAGCGAGAAGGGCGAGGCGTCCTCGCGTCCGACCAGACCAACGGTCGCGAGTGCCTCGCGGGCCCTTGCCTGCGCCTCGTTGCGGGACAGCCCCTGGTTGGAGGGCCCGTATGCGACGTCGTCGAGCACGGTCTCGGCAAACAGCTGGCGTTCGGGACGCTGCATGACCAGGCCCACGCGCCCGTGCAGGCGCCTGCGGTCGCGCCTCTTGCTGGTGGAAACGCCGCACATGCGGACGGTGCCCTCGTCGGGCGCGTCTAGGGCGGCGAGCAACCTGAGCAGGGAGGACTTTCCCGAGCCCGTCTGTCCCACGACCGAGCAGAACGTGCCGGGCGCAAGCTCGAGCGAGACGCCCTCGAGCGCGGCGCCGCCGTTGCGGCGCCCGTACCACAGGCCGACGTTGTCGCAGGAGACGATCGCGGGGGTCGCGACCTCGGTGTCCTTCTCGGTAGGGGTGGGGGCAGCGTCCGTGGTGGAGGTGACGCCCGTGGCGGTCGCGTCCGCGGTCGCGTGGGGGAGGGCCGCCAGCGAGGCGACGAGCTCGTCGGCGCGGCAGGTCCATGGCACGTCGACGCCGCGGGCGCGAAGGCTCGCGGCGAGGCTGCCGCAGAAGGGCTCCTCCAGCCCGAGGCCGCGCATGGCCTCCACGTGAGAGAACGCCTCGTCGGGACGCCCGTCGAAGGCGACGTGCCCGGCGTCCATGATGATCACGCGGTCGGCGGAGAGCGCCTCCTGCATGAAGTGGGTCACGTGCACGACGGTGGTTCCGGCCGCGGCAAGCCTCCCCATCACGCGCATGATGGAGCGCCGTCCGCGCACGTCCAAAAGCGCCCCGGGCTCGTCGAGCACCAGAAGGCGCGGGTCCATCGCAAGCGCCCCGGCGATGGCGACACGCTGCCGCTGGCCGCCGGACAGGCGCGACGGGTCGGCGTGAGCGAAGTCGCCCATGGCAACGCGCCCCAGCTCACGGGCCACGCGACTGCCGATTTCCTCCGCGTCCAGCCCAAGGTTCTCGGGGCCGAAGGCCACGTCCTCGTCGACGACCGAGGTCACGATCTGGTCCTGGGGATCCTGGAACACCAGGCCGAGCTCGCGGCGCGCGCGTCGATAGGCGTCCATATCCGGCGCGCCGTCGACGCAGCACGCGTGCCCCAGCAGCTTGACCGAGCCGGCGTCCGGGGCCAGAAGGCCGCACAGCACGAGGGCCAGCGTCGTCTTCCCGGAGCCGTTGGCGCCCAGCACGCACACCCGCTCGCCTGCGGCAAGCTCGAGCGAGACGTCGTCGAGGGCGACGCCCGTGCGCTCGTATGCCAACGTCACGCGCTCCAGTCGCGCGACCGTCGCGCACGCGGCACCCGCCGCGCCAGGGGCGCCCGTTGCGCCTGCGGCGTCCGCCGCCGCGGCGGACACGACTGCCGAGAAGGGCGTCGGCTCGACGTCCTTCTCGGCAGGAAGCGTGTTGTTGGGGGTGTCCGACATGACGTCTGACAAGGGCCGTTAGGCCGCCAGGGCCTTCGAGACCGGCTTGTACACGAGGGCGCCCAGCGCGCAGTTGATGGCGATCTTGGCCAGGTTGAAGGGGAGCAGCGCGGGCACGATCATGCCGATGACCTGCTCGGTCGTGACGTTGGTGTACAGCGGGGTCACGACGATGTTGCCCAGGATGCAGGCTGCCAGGCACGCGACGGCACCCAGCGCCATGCCGACGGCGGCGCCGCGACGGGTGGTGTCGCGCCTGTAGACCAGCGCGGCGGGCACGACGAGGGTCGCCGATGCCAGCACGGCCATGAGGGTGCCCCAGACGCCGCCGGCGCTGACCACGTGCACGAGGTTGGGCAGGGTCGACACGATGGCGCCCGTGGCGGGGCCAAAGGCGAAGCCCGCGACCAGCGCGACGGCGCCCGACGGGTCGTACATGAGGTAGGGGACTCCCGGGATGATCGGGAACTGGATGAACATCGTGCAGATGAGCGACAGCGCGCACAAAAGCGCGGTCGTGGCGATGCGCTTGGTCGACCAGGCCCCCTGCGAGGTGGTCGAGTGGTTGTCGTGGCGCATGCCGGTGGTTGCGTTAGCCATGGTGGCCTCCGTTTCTTCCATCCGGACTCTGACCGTCGGTCCCGGATTCGCACCGGGTCGGCCGCTCTTTTCGTCGCGGCTCGCGGACTTCGGGTGGGGCGCCCCGTGCGCCGTCCCGTCACCGCCGGTGGGGAATTCCACCCCGCCCTGAAACTGGCAACGCACGATAGCACCCGGGGCGGCATGCCGCAAGTGGGACGGCCACTGTCATGGTTACGACATGGTATTGGTGAGTCTTAGTGGTCGCGGCAAAAGCCCTGTATACTCGGTTGCTAGTATGTTTGGCCCGGTAGCCCCGCGCGGGCACCGCCACAACCTGCGCCGTCGTGCGCACAAGGAGTGATCTGAACCCATGTCCGACAAGGTTCCCGACAGACCGACCGTCGCCCAGCGCCTGCTAGACGTTGTGGGGGAGGACGGCGTCAGCCTCAGCGAGCCCCTTTCCGAGCACACCACCTTCGAGATCGGCGGCCCCGCCGACGTCTTCGTGGCGCCCGACTCGATCGAGTCCGCCGAGCGTGCCATCGCCGTCTGCCGCGAGGAGGGCGTGCCCTTCTTCGTGCTCGGCCGTGGCAGCGACCTTCTGGTGAGCGACCTCGGCTACCGTGGCGTCATCATCTGCATGGCCGACGCCCTGGACGACTTGGTGGTGGAGGACGAGAAGCTCGTGTGCCAGTCGGGCGTCACCCTGTCCGACGCGGCCGAGATGGCCTGCGCCCTGGGTCTGACAGGCCTTGAGTTCGCCTGTGGGATCCCCGGCACCGTCGGCGGCGCCGTCTTCATGAACGCCGGTGCCTACGGCGGCCAGATCGCCGACGTGCTCGAGTCGGTCCGCGTGGTCGACGCCGCCGGCGAGGTTCGCGAGATGGGCGTCGACGAGCTCGACCTGGGCTACCGTCACAGCCGCATTGCCGATGACGGCCTGTTCGTGCTGTCGGCCACCTTCGCGCTGGAGCCCGGCGACGAGGCCGAGATCCGTGCCACGATGGACGACCTCACCGAGCGCCGCGAGGAGAAGCAGCCGCTGGAGCTTCCCAGCGCCGGCTCGACCTTCAAGCGTCCCGAGGGCCACTTCGCCGGCAAGCTGATCTCCGACGCGGGCCTGCAGGGATATCGCTGCGGCGGCGCCGAGGTCTCGACCAAGCACGCCGGCTTCGTCGTCAACGTGGGCGACGCCACCGCGGCCGACGTGCGTGCCGTCATCGCGCACGTGCAGGACGAGGTCGAGCGCCAGTTTGGCGTCCGCCTGGAGCCCGAGGTGCGCTTCCTGGGCGAGTTCTAGGGCACCTGCCAACAAAAAGCCATGGCCAACTAAACGGGCGGCCTCCCGACGATGTTGTCGGGAGGCCGCCCTTCTCTGTAGGCGGATCTGAGTGACGTGCGGGGCGCGTGCGATCTTGCGCGATCTCGTGCCTTGAGCGTCGTCCCTAGTTCTTGAGGGAGTTCAGCGGGGCCGGGAAGCGGCCGCCGCGGTGCGCCAGGACCCGGCCAGCGTTGGGGTTCACGTGCATGACCGGGGCACGTCCGAACAGGCCGCCGAACTCGACGGACTCGCCCTCGGACTTGCCGATGGCCGGGATCAGGCGCACGGCCGTGGTCTTGTTGTTGATGACGCCGATGGCCATCTCGTCGGCGATGATGCCGGCGATCGCCTCGACCGGGGTGTCGCCCGGCACGGCGATCATGTCCAGGCCGACGGAGCACACGCAGGTCATGGCCTCGAGCTTCTCGAGCGACAGCGCGCCCGCCTCGGCGGCGTCGATCATGCCGGCGTCCTCGGACACGGGGATGAAGGCGCCCGACAGGCCGCCGACGCTGGAACTGGCCATGACGCCGCCCTTCTTGACGGCGTCGTTGAGCATGGCGAGGGCGCAGGTGGTGCCGGGGCCGCCGCACTGGCCGACGCCGATGATCTCCAGGATGCGCGCGACGGAGTCGCCGACGGCAGGGGTGGGGGCGAGCGACAGGTCGACGATGCCCTTCTCGACGCCAAGGCGCTTGGCGGCCTCGCGGCTCATGAGCTCGCCGGCGCGGGTGATCTTGAAGGCGGTCTGCTTGATGCGCTCGGCGACCTGCATCATATCGGCGGTCTCGGGCAGCTCCTCCAGGGCGGCGGCCATGACGCCGGGGCCGGAGACGCCCACGTTGATGACGGCGTCGGCCTCGCCGGTGCCGTGGACCGCGCCTGCCATGAAGGGGGAGTCCTCGACCATGTTGGCAAAGCAGACGAACTTGGAGGCGCCGACGGAGTCGCGGTCGGCGGTCAGGCGAGCGCAGTCCAGGATCGTCTGGGCAGCCATGAGGACGGCGTCCATGTTGATGCCGGCGTGCAGGCTGGCAACGTTGACCGAGGAGCACACGCGGCTGGTCTCGGCCAGGGCCTGCGGGATGCAGTTGATGAGCCTGCGGTCGGCGTCGCCGATGCCCTTGTGCACGAGGGCGGAGTATCCGCCCAGGTAGTCGATGCCAAGCGTCTCGGCCGCGCGGTCGAGCGCGTGCGCGAGCGGCACGAGGTCGGCGTCGGGGCAGGCGGCCGCGATCTGGGCGATCGGGGTAACCGAGACGCGCTTGTTGACGATGGGGATGCCGTACTCGCGCTCGAGCGCCTCGGCGGTGGGCACGAGGTCGGCGGCCAGGCCGGTGATGCGGTCGTAGACCTTGGTGCACATGCGGCCCATGTCCTCGTCGGCGCAACCTGCCAGGTTGATGCCCATGGTGATCGTGCGGATGTCGAGGTGCTGCTGGGAAACCATGTTGAGGGTCTCGGCGACCTCTTCGAAAGTGATTGCCATGGGTCTGTCCCTTCTCGGCGGCGCATCGGCGCCCGTCCAATTTGCGTACCCTGCATTATATTGTGGGGGAGCCACGTGCGTCCGAACCTCGCACAATCTGTCGGTCTGGGCAAACAAGGCGAAACAACCACGCCCGTCGCGCGGCGTGGAACAGATGCGCCTGCCGAGAAGGACGCGCGGGTCGCAGGGGTCGACTTTGGGGAGGGCACGTGGCGCGCAAGGTCACGCTCAAGCAGATAGCCGAGGCCGTTGGTATGTCGCCGACAGCCGTCTCGCTCGTCCTCAACGACAGGCCCTGTCGCGTGTCGGACGCCAACAAGCGTCGCATCCGCGAGACGGCACGCCGCCTGAACTACGTCCCCAACCAGATCGCCCGCAGCCTCGTGACCAGGCACTCCAACACCATCGGGCTCATCGTCCCCAACATCGCGAGCCCGCTGTTCTCCTCGCTCGCCAAGTCGCTCGAGGCCCGTGCGCGCAAGAGCGGCTACGCCCTGTTCATCACCAACACCGACGGCGACCCCGAAAACGACGCCGAGTTCGTGCGCCTGCTGGTCAACCATGGGGTCGACGGCCTGCTGATCGTCGTTTCCGACGAGGTCGCGCCCAGCGAGCGGCTGATCGAGGACCTCGAGGGGCTGCCCATTCCCTACGTGATGGTCGACCGCTTCATCGGCTCGCTTGCCTGCGACAAGGTGCGCTTCAACAACGAGCAGGGTGGCTACCTCGCCACCCGCGAGCTCATCCGCCAGGGCCACCGCAGGATCGGCTGCATCGTCAACGAGCGCTCCAACACCGGCGCCGACAGGCTCTCGGGCTACCGTCGCGCCCTCGTCGAGGCGGGCATCCAGCCGTGCCAGGAATACGTCGTGACCAGCGACTACTACATCCCGGACGCCTACGAGGCCTCGGCGCGCCTCCTGGACACGGACGTCACCGCGGTGTTCGCGAGCTCCGACAGCATCGTCCTCGGCCTCCTGCGCCGCCTCTACGGCAGCGGCCTGTCCGTGCCGCGCGACTGCTCCGTGGTGAGCTACGACAACATGCTCGCGGACACGATGTTCGAGCTGTCCCTCACCTCGGTCGAGCAGAACGTCGACAGCCTGTCCGCGGTTGCCCTCGACCTTCTGCTCAAGCGCATCCGCGAGGCGTCCCAGGACGTCAAGGCCGACCCCGAGGAGATTCTTCTCGCCCCGAAGCTCGTCTCGCACGAGAGCGTCGCCGCCCCGCGCGCGACCGATCCGGGCGTGTCCCTGCGTCAGGTGGCACGCGAGCTTTAGTTGATTGTTTAGTGAACGTTTATTTGTTGCCGACCATCTGTTAACCCGTGTTCGCAGACCCGTTCGACGGGTTGCCCAACTGGATAAACTCAAAGGTCAAAGCCCTGTTTTATGGCAGCCGTGACATCTCCGCCGCGCCCGCGTTCTTCTCGATATCAAATCGTTGTTCAAATTAATGACTATTCGTTGTGTGCTAAAACGTTTTAGCAGTTATACTCCCGAATCGAGAGAGTAACCAGAAAGGAGCGGCGCGCCCACGGGGCCGTCGCCCGAACGAAAGGGAGTCACACATGGAGCAGCCGGTCATCGGTACGCCGTGGGAGAAGCTGGACCACCAGGTCCCCGTAAGCGAGCTCGAGGGTGTCGAGAGGTACTGGCGTACCGCCAACTACCTGTCCGTCGGCCAGATCTACCTGCGCTCGAACCCGCTGATGCGCAAGGACTGGGTTGACGAGAAGACCGGCGAGACCCGCGACTTCGGCCGTCCCGACGTCAAGCACCGCCTCGTCGGCCACTGGGGCACCACGCCGGGTGTCAACTTCCTGTTCGGCCACGTCAACCGCCTCATCGCCGACCACAGGCAGAACGCCGTCTTCCTCATGGGCCCCGGCCACGGCGGACCCGCCGGCACCGCGCAGTCCCTTCTCGACGGCACCTACCGCGAGATCCGTCCCGACATCACCGATGACGAGGCCGGCCTCCAGAAGTTCTTCCGCCAGTTCTCCTACCCCGGTGGCATCCCCAGCCACTTCGCGCCCGAGACCCCCGGCTCCATCCACGAGGGCGGCGAGCTCGGCTACACCCTGTCCCACGCCTACGGCGCCGTGATGGACAACCCGAGCCTGCTCGCGGTCGCCGTCGTCGGCGACGGCGAGGCCGAGACCGGCCCGCTTGCCACCTCCTGGCAGTCCAACAAGCTCGTCAACCCCAAGACCGACGGCATCGTCCTGCCGATCCTGCACCTCAACGGCTACAAGATCGCCAACCCGACGATCCTCTCCCGCATCTCCGACGAGGAGCTCACCGAGTTCTTCGAGGGCATGGGCTACGACCCGCACTTCTTCGTCGCGGGCTTCGACAACGAGCCCCACTCCTCGATCCACCGCCGCTTCGCCGACCTTCTCGAGGAGGTCTTCGACGAGATCTGCGACATCAAGGCCCACGCCGAGGCCGGCGACGAGACCCGTCCCATCTACCCGATGATCGTCTTCCGCACCCCCAAGGGCTGGACCTGCCCCAAGCACATCGACGGCAGGAAGACCGAGGGCTCCTGGCGCGCCCACCAGGTGCCGCTGGCCTCCGCGAAGGACACCCACGAGCACTTCCGCGTCCTGCGCAGCTGGCTGCGCTCCTACAAGCCCGAGGAGCTGTTTGACGAGAAGGGCGCCATCCGCCCCGAGGTCACCGACTTCATGCCCACCGGCGACCTGCGCATCGGTGCCAACCCCAACGCCAACGGCGGTGTGGTCCGCCAGGAGCTCGCGCTGCCCGACATCCACGCCCACGAGGTCCCCGTCGCGCAGAAGGGCCACGGCTGGGGTGCCACCGAGGCCGCCCGCGTCTTCGGCGCCTACACCGCCGACGTGCTGGCCGGCAACCCCGACAACTTCCGCATCTTCGGCCCGGACGAGACCGCTTCCAACCGCCTGCAGGACGCCTACAAGTACACGACGAAGCAGTGGGAGGGCGGCTACTACGCCGACGCCGACAACGACCAGCTGCTCTGCCCGCGCGGCAAGGTCGTCGAGCAGCTCTCCGAGCACCAGTGCGAGGGCTTCCTCGAGGCCTACGTGCTCACCGGCCGCCACGGCGTCTGGAGCTCCTACGAGTCCTTCGTCCACGTCGTCGACTCCATGGTGAACCAGCACTGCAAGTGGCTCGAGGCCACCGTGCGCGAGATTCCCTGGCGCAAGCCCATCGCCGGCCTCAACATCCTGCTGTCCAGCCACGTCTGGCGCCAGGACCACAACGGCTTCTCCCACCAGGACCCGGGCTTCGTCGACCTGCTGCTCAACAAGGCCAACGACACCCACGTCGTCAACGCCTACTACCCCTGCGACGCCAACATGGCGCTGGCCGTCGCCGAGCGCTGCTACCAGTCCACGAACTGCGTGAACGCCATCTTCTGCGGCAAGCAGCCCGCCCCGACCTTCCTGACGGTCGACGAGGCCAAGGCCGAGCTTGAGAAGGGCGTCGCCGAGTGGAAGTGGGCCAGCTCCGCCGAGACCCTCGCCGACGCCGACATCGTCATCGGCACCTGCGGTGACGTGCCGGCCCTCGAGGCCCTCGCCGCCCTCGACATGCTCAAGGGCGAGGGCATCAAGGCCAAGTTCGTCAACGTCGTCGACCTCCTGAAGATCCAGAACGTCTCCGAGAACGACCTCGCCATCTCCGACGAGGAGTTCGCCGAGCTCTTCGGCGCTGGCGAGAAGCCCGTCCTGTTCGCCTTCCACGCCTACGCCGGCACCATCCGTCGCCTCGTCTGGGAGCGTCCGGGCCACGACGTCTGGCACGTCCACGGCTACGAGGAGAAGGGCTCCACGACCACCCCGTTCGACATGCTACGCCTCAACAACATGGATCGTTGGGCCCTGGCCGCCGACGCCCTGCGCATCATCGATGCCGAGAAGTACGCCGACAAGATCGCCGAGTGGGAGCAGTTCCGCCAGGACGCCTTCCAGTTTGCCGTGGACGAGGGCTTTGACGTGCCCGAGTTCACCGGCTGGGTCTGGCCAGACGCCGCCGCTGCCAGCGAGGGTGAGCTCTCCGCAACCCAGATGACCGCTGGCGACAACGAGTAGAACCTCTCCGCGGCCACTCCGGCACCGACCGCATGTCGGGGTGGCCGCCTTCCCTCCCAATTCGTGACTTAGTCGGAGGTAACGGGCCGACTGTGTCTTCCTTCTCGTCACCCACGGGAAAACGTGACGGACCCGCCAATGCGTGCGGGTCCGTCACGTTTTGATGCGAATGTGCTTGTGCGGCCTGGGTCAGGTCTTGCGGACGCAGTCAGATCTTGCGAACGCTCTCCCTTTCCAGCAGCGACGCATGAACCTGGGCGGCAATCGGCTCGTGGTTCGTGCCCTCGGTAATCTGTGCCCTGATGGATTCCACCGCCAGCCTGCCCATGAATTGCTTTGGGACGCGCATAGTGGTGAGCTGCGGCGTTATCAGCCTGCAGACGTCCTGGTCGTCGAACCCGATGACGGAGACGTCGCCGGGAACCGAGATTGACCTCTCGTTGAGACCACGTACCGCCGCCGCGGCGGTGGTGTCGTTGTCGCAAAAGAGTGCGGTCGGCAGGTCCCGGGAGGCCTTGGCCCAGTCGGCGATCTGCTTCGCCGCCAGGGTTGGGTTGGGGTCAACGAGCAGCCTGTCCTCGCTGCGAAGCTCGAGGTCCACATCGTGCAGCGCCTTAAGGAAGCCGCGCTCGCGCAGGGGAAAGTTCCTGATCCTGAAGTCGACGCCTATGTAGCCGATGCGCTGGTGGCCGCAGGCGGTCAGGTGGGTCGTCGCCCTGTAGGCGGCGGATTCGTTGGCGATGGAGATGGTGTCGAAGGGGAGCCTGTCACTCCAGCCGTCGACGAACACCAGGGGGCACTCGCAACCGTCGAACAGGGCGAAGTCGTCGTCGGACGTCATCTCGGTGGCAAGGACCACAAGTGAGCCGCGTGGGTCCTGGCGCAGCTCGTTGACCTGACGTCGGAGATTGGCGTTGTCGTCGAGGTTGAGGATGGACAGGGAGACCCTGAGCGAGACTTTGCGTGCGGCGCCCTCGAGCCCCTCGATGACGGCGGGGTGGAACGGCTGGCTGTCTACCGCCTTGCCGTTGCGTCGCGCCACGACGAACGTGATGTGATCGATGCCACCGCGACGGCGATAGCCCATGCGCTCGACGGCATCCAGGATGGTCTGGGTTGCCTTTGCCCCAACGTTTCCCTTGTTGTTGAGGACGTTCGAGACCGTGGCCGCGGAGTATCCCGTCTCGGCCGCGATGTCTCGGATGCTGACCTTGTTGCCCATTGTTGCCTCGCCTGCCTGCTGCGTATCTCGCTGGAGCTTCGCTTTCACTTTGCCATATCGTGCTGCGTACGGTCAGTTTACTAAACACTATTTAGTTATTGCCAAGCATGTTTGTCCAGTTGGGTGAACGGCTAGGCACATTATCTTGCTGTCTTTTCGCCAAATTTTACGACTGATAATCAACTACTCGTCGGTTACCTGGCCAAATGCGCGTATTGAATAGTAAACGTATTGAACATCTTAATTGAACATTAACTAATTATGTTTTACACTACGCAATCGAAAAATGGTAAATCGATAAAGCGATTTACCAAACCGCTTCACAGCGAATGAGAGGAACCCAAATGAAGAAGATCGTCGTCGCCTGTGGTTCGGGCATCGCCACGTCCACCGTCGTCGCAACCAAGGTCAAGGACCTTCTCGACGGCAACGGTGTCACCGACTACGAGATCACCAAGTGCTCCATCGCCGAGGCCCCGAGCCAGTGCGACGGCGCGACCCTTCTCGTCTGCACTGCCGCTGCCCCCGCGGGCATTCCCTGCCCCGTGGTCTCCGGCGTCCCGTTCCTGACGACCGTGGGCAAGGCCCAGGCCGAGCAGGACATCCTCGCCGCCGTTAAGTAGTCGGCTGCCGACAGGCGCCGACGGGCGCATTCGCTTTTGGGATTGTCGCGTGGCGCATGGGGTGCCGCGCATGATTGGATTTTGGAAGGAAGGTTGAAATGGACGCAGTTATCGCATTCTTTGGATTCCTGCAGGGCCTCGGTGTCTCTGTCATGATGCCGATCGTCCTTACCATCATCGGCTGCGTGCTCGGCGCCGGCTTCGGCAAGAGCCTTAAGGCCGGCTTGATGGTCGGTGTCGGCTTCATCGGCCTGAACCTGGTCATCAACTCGTGCTTCGGCACCTCCATCGGCCCCGCCGTCCAGGAGATGATTCACCGCTTCGGCCTGCAGCTCAACGTCATTGACGTGGGCTGGCCCGCTGGTGCCGCCATCGCCCTGGGCACTGCCGTCGGCCTGGTGATCATCCCGCTGGCCCTCGTCGTCAACGTGATTCTGGTCCTGGCCAACTTCACCCAGACCGTCAACGTCGACATCTGGAACTACTGGCACTACGCCTTCGTCGGTTCGCTCGTCGCCAACGTCACCGGCAACCTGACGCTTGGCTTTGCCGCGGCGATCATCGACGAGGTCATCCTGCTGGTCCTCGCCGACGCCACCGCCAAGGACGTTCAGGAGGCCCTGCACATGCCCGGCGTCTCGATCTCGCAGGGCTTCTCGCTCGCCTATGTCCCCGTCGCCATGGCCATCAACTGGGTCCTGGACAAGATCCCCGGCGTCCGTGACATCGACATCGACGTCGAGTCCATGCAGAAGAAGTTCGGCGTCTTTGGCGAGCCCCTCTTCATCGGTACTGTCATCGGCCTGGTCATCGGCATGGTCGCCTACTTCGACGTCGCCGACGTCACCGGCTCCATCACCAAGGTCCTGACCATCGGCGTCACCCTCGGTGCCGTCCTGGTCCTCATCCCGCGCATGGCCTCCCTGCTGATGGAGGGCCTGATGCCCGTCTCCGAGGCTGCCTCCAACTTCATCCAGGCCAAGGTCAAGAACCACGGCCAGATCTGGATCGGCCTTGACTCCGCCATCGCCGTCGGCCACCCCGTGACCCTGTCGCTGGCCCTGATCTGCATCCCGCTGATGGTTCTGTTTGCCGTCGTGCTCCAGCCCCTCGGCAACCAGACCCTGCCGTTCGTCGACCTGACCGCCGGTACCTACATGCTGGCCGTCGCGGTGCCCATCTGCCGCGGCAACGGCTTCCGTGGTCTGATCATCGGCCTGATCTCGGTCGTCATCGGCCTGCTGATCTCGTCTGCCCTCGCGCCGCTCATCACGCAGTCCGCGACCGAGGCCGGCTTCAACATCGCCAGCGCCGTGGGCGAGACCGGCGTTGCCGGCTCCTCGCTGATCACCGTCCTGTCTGACGGCGGCAGCCCGCTGTCCGGCCTCTTCGTCCTTCTCTCCACGATCAACCCGTGGGTCGGCCTGGTCGTCACCGTCGTCGTCGCCGGCGCCATGGCCATGTGGAACCGCAAGCGCATCGTTCGCGAGGCCGCTGAGTTCCACGCCGCCGCCGAGGCTGGCAGCACGCAGGCCTAGCCTGCCCTGGGACATGGTCCTCGCATGGGGAGTGTGGCCTGAGTAAGAAGTGTCACTTGCGGGGCCCGTCGACCGACTGGTTGGCGGGCCCCGCTTGGAATTGCGAATGGAGGGCCGCGAATGCAGCCCGTTGTCACCTATACATATGACAGGCGCCGTTATGCCATCGACGTGCTCCTGCCGACGTACGTCTCGGTGGTCGTCCTCGCGATCTCGACGGCCCTTCTCGTTATTGGGATCCTGCGCCCGCTTATGGCGCTGCTGTTCGTGGTGTGCGCCTATTCGGTCGTCAACTCGTTTCTGACGCATGCGTACCCGCGCGTCGTGACGTTTGACGGGAGCAATCTGACCCTCGAGTCGTTTGGCAGGGTCGACTCCTATCCCGCGGGCTCGATTCGAAGCATCAGCGTCCGCGAGACGCCCCAAGGCCTCAAGCAGTATGTGCGCATCAATGGGGGAGGGATCGCGGGTGGTCGCTTCTTCCTCTCGTGCGCGGACATGCACGACGAGGAGGGCAACGACGCGCGCGACGTCTACACGTACCTGTTGGATACCGAGAACCGCTTGCATCCGGACAACCTGCGCGTGCAGGCGCGCGTCCGCAGGGAACAGGAGATGTTCCCGCCCGAGCCAAAGCCCGTGAGCAGGAAGCAGGCCAAGCGCCTGGCGCGCGCCCACGTTCCCGTTAGGGAGTAGCTTGGGGCATGCGGACTGGTTAGCGCTCGTTAACGGTGGCGGTCCTCGCGGCACTTCTCGGCAGTTTTGCCAGTGAGTTGGCGTTTATATACAACTCACCAGGGAAATGCTACCAATCACCGACAGTGAATGGCAGATAAAACGCTTTAGCACCTATAGTACAGCCAGAGAGTATTCCCTTCCTCCAGCGGCCGTTCGGTCATTGACCGCTAGCCCGGGCGACCGCACTCTCTCACGTTGCGACGTGGCCGGCGACGGCCGATCGCGTCGAACTCCCTCCCTATGCCCTAGTGGGCAAAAAAGGCCGGGCCCGCCAGATCGGCGAGGCCCGGCCTTTTTTGGTGAGTGTGGGTGGTGATGGGTGCCTGGCATGGCGGGCGTTTGGCGTTGCGGATGCCGCTACACGCCGGGAAGCTTCGTCTGGTCGGTGAACAGCGGGGCCGAGTGGCCGCCGCACATCTTGCCGTGCGCCGCGTTGAGGGCGTCGATGACGGGGAAGAGCGAGTCGAAGTCCTCGCTGGCGTCGGACATGACGACGCACAGGTAGTCTCCGCAGTCCGAGAAGACGATCCCCGCGTCGTTGGTCGCCACCTTGCCCGAGCCGTCCGCCGGGTACCAGCCGGGCTTGGCCCAGACCTTGGTCCCGCCCGGGCGCAGAAGGCCACCCAGGGGGGTGTGGTTGCTGCTGCCGAGCCACTCGGCAAGCTGGGAGGCACCCGGCTTGTCCGACTTGCAGAAGTCGTAGATGCCACGCCAGGAGCTGGCCAGCTCGTTGGCGGTCATGTCGGGATAGAAGTGGACGTATGCCATGCTGCCGGCGCCCTTCGCGCCGTGGGCCTCGAGCCAGGAGGCGTAGGTGGGCAGGCCGTAGCTGGAGATGAGGGAGTGGTACGCGTCGTTGCTCGAGTTGACGATGCAGTCCTGGGCGGTCGAGGCGCTGCCGCCGAAACCGCCGTTGGCCTCCGCGATCGCGGTGCAGTAGATGGCCTTGACGCAGCTGGCGGGGTAGAGCTTCCTGTCGGCGTCGTAGGTGGCACTGCGGCCCGTCTTGAGGTCGATCATGACGAAGCCCAGGTTATAGCCCTTCTCGCGGAAGGCCTTGACCGCTGCGTCGAGGTTCTCGCAAGTAGGGGTCTTGTCGAAGCCCTCGGGGGCGTTGAGCTGGATGCCCTGGGAGGTCTTGGTCTTGACGACCTTGGCCTTGCCCCCGGTCTCGAGGGGAGTCATGTCGTCTGCCGGGGCGTTCTCGGCCACGGTCTTCGTCGCGTCTGCGCCTGCCTTGGCGGCGTCGATAGCGGTTGAGGATTCGGGCGTGACCTCCTTCGAGATGGCCTGGCGGAATGAGACGGCGAGCGGTCCGTCGGTGTTTGGGCCGAGGCTGACGGTGCCGGTTGCGACGAGCGCGATGCCGCCCGCCACCAACGCGCCCGCGATTGGGAGGGCGATTGCCAGGGTGCGGCGACTAGGACCATGGTCGCCGGCGTCGTTGGATGCGTGCGCCGCGACGTGTTTGCCGGTGGAGGCGCCGTGCCTGCCGGCGGCGTGCCTGCTGGCAGCGTCGTGCTCGATTTGCTTCTTGTGAGAGTCAGACATCCCGCGGTCCTTCTCGCTAGATAGGGCCGCGCGTTTGCTGGCAGCGGCCCGAGTCGTCATACGAGGGAGGATTCTAGCCCTTGGGTTTGAAGTGTGCGTGCGCCGGGTGTCGTGCGCGGTCAATGGGCGCGGCCTGCGGTGCTTCCCTATCCCTGGAGGTAGCCCGCCACGTACTCGCGCAGGTGCTCGACGTAGCGCGCGGCCACGGGCGACAGCGGACGTCCCGCCAGACGCAGAAGGCCGACCTCCATGCGCTCGTCGCTTTCGAGCGGCACCGAGACGATGTCCTCGCCGTTGAGGTCGGCCGAAAGGATGCCCGACGAGATCGTGTACCCGTCCAGGCCGATCAGCAGGTTGAAGAGGGTGGCGCGGTCCGTCACGACGATCTGCTTGTCCACCATCTGGGTGGGGTGCAGCTCCTCGCTGAAGTAGAAGGAGTTCTGCGTCCCCTGGTCGTAGGACAGCCGCGGGAACGGCGCCAGGTCGGCGAGCGTCACGCTCTTGCGCCCCGCCAAGGGAGAAGTGCGGCTCACGAACACGTGAGGCGCGGCCACGAACAGCGGCTCGAAGCGCAGGTCGGCGCGGCGCACCGCACCCGTGATGACCTCGCGGTTGAACTCGCTGCGGTAGATCACGCCCACCTCGCTGCGCTGTGTGCGCACGTCGTCGATGATGCCGGCGGTCGTGCCCTCGCGCAGCGAGAACTCGTAGCGCTCGCGACCGATCTCGCGCACCAGCTCGACGAAGGCGTTCACCACGAACGCGTAGTGCTGGCTCGACACGGCGAACACGCGACGCACCGGCGTCCCGTGCACGAACTGGCTCTCCAGAAGGTCGGCCTGCTCGACGACCTGCCGCGCGTAGCTCAAAAAGCGAGTGCCGTCCTCGGTCGGGCGCACGCCGCGTGCCGAGCGCTCGAAGATCGTGACGCCCATCTCGGCCTCGAGCTCCGACAGCGCCTTCGACAGGCTCGGCTGCGCGATGAACAGCCTTGCCGCCGCGGCCGTGATCGAGCCCGCGTCGGCCACGGCGATCGCGTATCTCAGCTGCTGAAGTGTCATGTGGCGCCTCCCGCCCGTCGCCTGCGTCGCGAACTCGTGCGTCCGCGCTACAATTGTACGGTTACTGACGCGGCGCAAACGGCGCCCATGCCATCCATCCGTCATGAGGAGTCAACAATGGCAAACGACCAGAAGCCTTCCTTCTACATCACCACCCCCATCTACTACGTCAACGCGGCGCCCCACCTTGGAACCGCGTACTGCACGATGCTGTGCGACGTCCAGGCCCGCTACCGCCGCGCGGTCGGCTACGACGTCAAGTTCCTGACCGGCATGGACGAGCATGGCGAGAAGGTCGCCGAGGCCGCGGCCAACCACGGCTTCGACACGCCGCAGGCCTGGTGCGACTCGCAGGCGCCGCTGTTCAAGAACCTCTGGCACGAGCTCGAGATTTCCAACGACGACTTCATCCGCACCACCGAGCCGCGCCAGCACCACGCGGTCCAGTACCTGTGGGAGCGCATGAAGGAGTCTGGCTACCTGTACAAGGGCAGCTACGACGGCTGGTACTGCGTCCCCGAGGAGACCTACTTTACCGAGAACCAGGTCAAGAAGTCCGACGAGGAGCGCGAGACCCCCGGCCAGCACCTGTGCCCGGACTGCGGCCGCCCGCTGGAGCGCGTGCAGGAGGAGTCCTACTTCTTCAAGCTCTCCGCCTTCCAGGACAAGCTGCTCGCGCTCTACGACGAGCACCCCGACTTCGTCCAGCCGTCCTTCCGCATGAACGAGGTCCGCAGCTTCGTCGAGGGCGGCCTCAACGACCTGTCCGTCAGCCGCACCAGCTTCGACTGGGGCATCCCCGTGCCCTTCGACGACGAGCACGTGACCTACGTGTGGTTCGACGCACTTCTCAACTACATGACCGCCGTGGGCTACAGCCTGGACGACGACGCCTCCAAGGCCGAGTACGCCCACCGCTGGCCCGCGCAGTACCACGTGGTCGGCAAGGACATCATCCGCTTCCACTGCGTCATCTGGCCGGCCATGCTCATGGCCATTGGCGAGCCCCTGCCCGAGCACGTCTTCGCGCACGGCTTCCTCACGGTCCGCAACGCCGAGACCGGCAAGGCCGAGAAGATGTCCAAGTCCCGCGGCAACGCGATCGCGCCGCAGGACGTCGTCGACCTGCTGGGCGTCGAGGGCTACCGCTACTACTTCATGACCGACGTGGCGCACGGCGAGGACTCCGCCATCAGCTTCGAGCGCATGGAGCAGGTCTACAACGCCGACTTGGCCAACAGCTGGGGCAACCTGGTGTCGCGCTCCCTCAACATGAGCGCCAAGTACTTCGACGGCAAGACCCCCGAGCTCGAGGCCGGCTGGGCCCAGAAGGACAACCCGCTTCGCGCCATTGCCACGGGCATCGAGAAGCGCTATGCCGAGCACATGGACGTGATGGACTACGTCGGCGCCAAGGACGTCGTGATGGAGCTCGTCCACGCCGCCAACCACTACATCGAGGACTCGACCCCCTGGGCCGTCGCCAAGGACGAGGCCCGCGCCGGCGAGCTGGTCGACATCATCGCCAACCTGCTCGAGTCCATCCGCATCTGCGCCCACCTGCTGTCGCCGTTCATGCCCGAGACCTCTGCCGAGGTCCTGCGCCGCATGTCGCTCGAGGCCGAGGTCGACACCTGCGACCTGGCCGCGGCCTGCGAGTGGGGCGGCATCGCCGGCGGCGTCGAGGTGACCAAGGGCGACGCGCTCTTCCCGCGCCTGGCCACGGACAAGAAGTAGCATGCGCTCGCGTCTGGCCACGCCCTCGACGACCCGCGCGGTCCTCGAGGAGTTCGGCCTTGCAACCAAGCATCGCCTGGGACAGAACTTCCTGGTCAACGATGCGATCATCGAGAAGATCTGCGACCTCGCGGAGCTTGGTCCCGACGACGTCGTGCTCGAGGTGGGCCCCGGCATCGGCACCCTGACGGTGGCGATGCTGGAGGCCTGCTCGGCCGTGGTGTCGCTCGAGGCCGACCACGAGCTCGAGCAGGTGCTCGCCTCCACGTGCGCCCGCGATTCCGAGAAGTTCGCGCTGCTCATGGGCGACGCCCTGCGCGTCGCGCCCGGGGACGTGGCCGACGCCGTGGCCTCGCTCGGCGAGGTTCCCGCGGCCGCGATGCCCAACAAGTTCGTCTCGAACCTGCCCTACCAGGTGGCGGCCACGCTGATTCTCAGGTTCATGCAGCAGATGCCGTCCATCCGCTCGACCGTCGTTATGGTCCAGGCGGAGGTGGCCGACCGCATCGCCGCTACGCCGGGCAGCCGCGACTTCGGCGCCTATACCGCCAAGTTGCAGCTCTATGGCCAGGTCACGGGTCGCTTCGAGGTGGGTCCCGGCAACTTCATGCCGCCACCGCACGTGGACTCGGCCGTGGTCAGGATCGACCGCGCGCCTGCGTGCGACCCCGACGACCGACACCAGCTGTCGGATGACGAACTTCTCACCTGCGCAAACGTGATCGACGCGGCATTCGCCCAGCGTCGGAAGACGATTCGCAACTCGATGTCCGCAAAGGGGTTCGACAAGGCGGCGCTCGACGCCGCGTTCGGGGCCTGCGGAATCGACGCGCGTGCCCGCGCCGAGTCCCTGTGCCGCGACGACTTCGTGCGCCTGGCGCGCGAGCTTGCCCGCGCCGGTGCCGCGGGCGTGGCGTCCGTGCGCGGGGGAGCCTCGCGTGCGGACGGGCGAAGGGGCGGGGCGCGTGGCTAGCCGCGAGCACCCGGACCTCGCCGCGCTCACGCTTGCCGACGGCGAGCTGTTTCACGACCGCAAGGGGCGTGTGCGCCTGACGCCCGCGCCGGTCGCGCCCCTGGCCGACAGCCACGGGCACGTCACCTGCCTCGAGACGATGGACGCGTCGGTCGCCCTGGCCCGCGCCGCGCTCGCGGGCGTGCGCATGCTGGTGGTCCCGGTGGACCCCGTGGCCGATCTCGGCGGGCGCTGGCGGACGGCGTCCGAGCTGCTTGCCTGGCTCGACGAGTCGGTCGGTCGTGCGCACGGGCTTCTGGACGAGTACGCGCGCCATGGGCTGGTCCCGCCCGCGTTTGCGGGTCGCGCTGACGTGCCCGAGCCGCTCGAGTGGGTGCGCATCGTCGCGGGCGTCCACCCGTATGGCGGTCCCGAGTGGGTCCGCGGCACGAGCGACGCCGGCGTCGACGTGCGCCGCGAGCTCGAGGTCCTTCTCGGCAGCGAGCGCTGCGTCGGCGTGGGCGAGATCGGGCTGGACTACGGTCCCTACAACGAGGCCGACCCCGCGCTGCAGGAGCGGGCGTTTCGCGAGCAGCTCGCCATCGCGCGCGACGCGGGCCTGCCCTGCGAGCTGCACATCCGCGACGCGGGCGACGACCCCACCTGCGCCGCGCACGGTCTGGCCGAGCGCGTGCTGGGGGAGGACGGCGTCCCCGAAAGGGGCTGCGACCTGCATTGCTTTACGTCGGGGCCCGCGGTGCTCGAGCCGTTCGTGCGCCTGGGCTGCCACGTCGCGTTTGGTGGCGCGGCCACGTTCAACCGCTCCGACGATATCCGCGAGGCCGCGGCGCTGTGCCCCGCCAACCTGATTCTTTCCGAGACGGACTCGCCGTACATGGCGCCCGTGCCGCTTCGCGGCCAGGAGTGCGAGCCGGCGATGGTCGGCATCACCGCCGCGCGCGTCGCCGAGGTCCGCGCCCAGGCGGGCGTCGCGCCTGCGGCCGACACGTGCGAGGCGCTGTGGTCCAACGCGTGCGACCTGTTCGGCCTGCACGTGGCCGCGCCGTCTGACATCGCACGTTAGGAGGACGAATGAGAGAAGAGGTCCTGCCGCCGCTCGACGCCACGCCCGCCCGCCCCAGGCGCCTGCGCCACATCGCCGGAATCTGCGCGGCTCTCGCCGTCGTGCTGATTCTTGCCCAGGGCTACGTCTTCGTCGGCCTCAGGCAGCTGCTGCGCCCGCTGATCGGCGGGCTCGACAACTTCGACTTGGTCTGCGACCTGATCTGCGAGGGCGTCTGTGCGCTTCTCTGCGTCGAGGCCCTGGTCCTTCTGGGCGGCTGGCGCGTCCTGCGCGTGCGTCGCGAGGACCTTAGGCTGATGCTTCGCCGCTCGTGGTGGGCGATGCTGGTGCCTTTGGGCCTGGGTTCGCTCTCCTTGTGGGGCACCCTTGGCAGCGGGGAGAGGCTCCTGCCGTACTGGCCGGTCCAGGTGCTGCTGACGCTCGCGTTGTGTGCGTCCATCGGCATCCTGGAGGAGGCGCTGTTCCGCGGCCTGGTCGTGGGTGGCATGCTCGCGCGTCGCGGCGGTCGCAGGGCAGGCGTCGTGCGCGCGGTGCTCGTGGGCTCGGTGGTCTTTGGCCTGGCGCACCTGACCTTCCCCGAGAACGATGACCCGCTGACCAAGGCCCAGATGGTCCTCAAGTTCCTGCAGGCGGGCAGCTTGGGATTCTACTTCGCCTGCCTGGCCGCGCGCACCGAGAGCCCGTGGCCCAGCGCCTTCGTGCACGGCTTTTGGGACTTCGCGCTCACGCTCAGTTCGACGCTGTTCGTTCCCAATCTCGTCACCGAGTACGTCACGACCGAGTCCGCCGAGGTCGCCCAGGCCACTTGCGCCTACTACGTCTTCGTGATCGCGCTGCAGCTCCCGCTGGTCATCGGCGGCATCCGCATGCTGCGCGAGGCCCAGCTGCCCTGCTACGGCTGGCTTCCGCCCGCGCGTCCTAAGTCGGACTCGGCCCAGGTTCCGCCTTCGCCCGACGGCATGGTCGCCACGCCACCCGTAGCTCCGGTCGTTTCCGTGGCGCCCGCTGCCGAGAAGGACACCGCGCCGCCCGACCCCTTCGCGCCTGCCGAGAAGGACGGTGCGCCCCGCCTGCCACAGTGCTAGGCTTCGCCTAACCCAAGACGACCCCGTCGCGCATACGCGTGAGGGGGTCGCATGCTTTTTGGGGACGATTCCGCAGGTCGCGCCGAGCGGGTCGCGGCACGCCTGCTGTGTGGCCTGGCCGAGGCCGTCTGGCCCACGCGCTGCGTGTGGTGCGGCGAGCCCGGAACCCTCTTGTGCCCGGAGTGTGCCCGCAACCTGGGCTGGGTCGACCAGCGTTATGCCTGCCCGTTGTGCGGCGCCCCCTACGGCCACATAACCTGCACCGCCTGCAAGCGCGAGTGGGCGGCGCCCGTAACGGTCTGCGCCACAGGCTTTGGCGACGCGTCGGCGCGCATGGTCACCACCCTCAAGGACGCGCACGAGACCCGCCTGGCCCCCGTCATGGCGGCCGCCATGGCATGCGCCCTGGACGAGACCACTGCCTGGGACGATGTCTGTGGCAGCGTCGGTGGACACGCCCCGCCTCGCCCCGCGGCCCCGGACGCGATCGCGTTCGTGCCCGCGACGGCCGCTGCCTATGCACGCCGCGGCTTCGACCACATGGAGCTCGTCGCCCACGCGTTGTCGCGCTACCTGGGCATCGGCGTGGCTGACGTGCTGGTACGCGGTCCTTCTCGGGACCAGCGAGAGCTGTCGCGCTCGGATCGCGAGCGCAACCTTGCCTCGAGCGTGCGCGTCATCGACGACGTGGCGGGCGCGAGGCTGCTGCTTGTGGACGACGTCGTTACCACGGGGGCGAGCCTGGCGGCGTGCTCGCGGGCGCTGCTGTCCGCGGGCGCACGCGACGTCTCGGCGTGTGGCTTTGCAAGGGTATGGTAAGTTCGTTGGCCGAAACATCCAGCCGGTATAATCGTCAGGTTCTTCTCCAGGTCTGTGGTTGCGGGCGCGAGCCCAAGTCCATGCCAGACGAGGGCAAAGGGATCCACGTAAGTCCGGGCGTGCGCGTCCGGGCGAGCATGGCTCGTCCTAGAGGTAAGTCGTACCGCCCGTCATACATAAGGGGAATCCGTCCCCGCGGGCGAGAGGGTCAGTAGTGGGGGACGCCGCGGCGTCCGAAGCAAAATCCCCGGTGCGCGAGTGTGGGGTCAAATACCAGGTCAGCTGGCAGAAGAACACCGTTTGACATAGTGTCGCCCGGCTCCCAACCTTCCCGGGCGAGAAGTACGTGCGGCCCGTCGGCCGCCACGACTAGGGACAGGAAGGCCACACATGCGCCACCCCAACCCAACCAGGATCGTCGCTCTCGCGGTCGCCACGGCAGTCGCCCTCTCGGCCGCGGGCTGTGCCGGCCCGCTCTCCGGCGGCGTCGGCAGCGTGGAGGACGCCCGCAAGGCCTCGGCCCAGGCCCTGAGCCCGACGGTCGACGCCTCCGCCCTGGTGGAGGAGGGCACCCTCACAGTCGGCGTCGTGACGGACGGCTCCAACGTGCCCTACTGCGTGCTCGACGACGACAAGGCCATGGGTCTCGACGTCGACCTGGGGTCGGTTTTGGCCGACCACATGGGCCTGCAGGTCAAGTTTGTTGTGGTAAACGACGCCTCCGCGGCACTTCTCGGCAAGCAGTGCGACGTCGTCACCCGCATCGAGGACGACGGTGCCCAGGGTGCCACCACCGTCGGCGACTACTCGCAGACCGCCGTCGCCCTGTTCCACAAGGGCGAGGCATCCACGTCCGCGCTCGCCGACGTCTCGGGCAAGACCGTGGGCGTGCAGGGCGACTCGGCCTCCGAGGCCGCGGTCGAGGGCTCCAACCTGGGCGCCACGACCAAGACCTACACCAACCTCAACGAGGCCTTCAAGGCGCTTGACGCCGGCGAGGTCGACTACGTCGCCTGCGACGCCTACTCGGGCGCCTACCTGGCCGCCTCCTACGACGGCGTCGGCCTGGCGGGCACGCTCGACACCCCGACCGTCGTGGGCGTGGCCGTCGACTCGACCAACACCGCCCTCATCGACGCGGTCAAGGCCGCGTGGGACGGCGCGTCCCGGGACGGCACCTACGACCTGGTGCGCGCCCGCTGGCTCGGCAGCCTGCCCAAGCTCGACGAGTCGACCGTCATCCAGGGCGTCGAGCTCGACGAGGACGCCAAGACCCGTGCGGCCTCCGTCGGCTCCGAGGGCACCGGCGAGGGGCCGCAGGATGGCTCGACCGCAGGCTCCAACGCGGTTGACGGATTCTAATCGGCGGACGGCATATTGTGCCTTGCCGCGACGCACGGCCGCGCGAATGGGTATTACCCCGTTAAGCAAGGCCCGCATCGTCGGGTGCATCTATAGGCCGCAAACGGGAGGTCCCTATGGTCGACATCAAGGTCTCTGGTCGCAAGGTCACGGTTACCGACGCCCTGCGCTCCTATGTTGACGAGAAGATCGGCGACGCCCTCAAGGTGTTCGACATCAAGCCGATGTCCTGCGACGTCGTGCTCCGCGTCGACAAGAACCCCTCCAACCCGGACAGCCAGGTCGTCGAGGTCACCGTCTTCGTGCGTGACAGCGTCGTCCGCGTGGTTGCCGCCCAGGCCGACATGTACGCCGCCATCGACGTCGCGGCCGACAAGGTCACCCGTCAGCTTCGCAAGTACAAGACGCGTGTCGTCGACCGTCGTCAGCGCGCCGCCGCGCCCGCGCCCGAGCCCACCTCCGCCAACCTGGCCGACCTCATCGAGGGCGGCGACGAGGACGACGAGCTCGTTCGCGAGAAGGTCATCGACCTCACGCCCATGACCGAGGAGCAGGCGCTGGTCGAGATCGACCTCATCGGCCACGACTTCTACGTCTTCACCAACGCCACCACGGGCCTGACCAACGTCGCGTACCGTCGCAAGAACGGCGGCTACGGCATCATCAAGCCCAAGATCGAGGAGCCGGATGAGTAACAGCACCACCCCGGACGCCATGTCCGAAAGCATGACCGACGCGCAGAGGCTGGCGAGGGCGGGAATCTCCGCCCCGCCGGCCTCGGCCGCGTTGGGCAACGCCGCAAGTGACATCAAGCGCTTCCGCATGCAGGGCAACTGCAACATCATCTGCGACTCGTGCGCGGACTTCTCGCCCGCCGTCTCGGAGGCGCTCGGCATCGAGGTCATTCCCTTCTCGTATGTGTTGGACGGGGAGGAGCACCTCGACGACATGTGGGCCCACATGTCCCCGCACGACTTCTACGAGCGCATGCGCGAGGGTGCCAGCGTCAGCACGTCGGCCGTGACGCCCGGTCGTTACTACGAGGTCTTCTCGGCAGCGGCGCAAAAGGGCGTGCCCACGCTGTACCTGGCCTTCACGCGCGGGTTGTCCTCCAGCGTCGAGGCCGCCCAGACCGCGGCCCAGATGGTGCGCGACGAGCACCCCGACTTCGAGCTGTACGTGCTGGACAACCTTTTGCCCTCCGCGTGCGCCGAGCTTCTGGCCATCGAGGCCGTCCGCCAGGCGGCCAACGGCCTCACCGCGCGCGAGCTGTACGAGTGGTGCAGCGACGCCCGCTACTTCATTCAGGGCTACTTCACGCTGGAGAGCTTCGATGCCCTGGCCAAGGGCGGGCGCATCCCGCCGGCGGCGGCCCAGGTGGGCGGCAAGCTCGACATCAAGCCCGAGCTCTCGTTCGACCTCAACGGGTCCCTCTCGCTGTGCGGCATGTGCCGCGGTCGCAAGAAGGCCCTCAAGGCGATCCTGGCCGACTTCCGCAACAACTACTCGCATGACACGTCGCTGCCCGTCGCGATCATGTCCACGGATGCGGACAAGGACGCGGCCTGGCTGGAGAAGGCCGTCCGCAAGGAGCCCGGCTGCGAGGACCTCATCGTCATCCGCAGCTCCATCTCGCCCGTCATCGGCAGTCACGTTGGTCCCGGCATGGTTGCCCTGGCGTTTTGGTCGGGCGACCGTCGCGAGAAGATCAGCCTGACCGACCGCATCGCCCGCAAGGTCAGGGGCGGCAACTAGCCTCTGGGCAAACGGGCCCGGCCCGCCGCGGCCCCCGCGACGGACGCGTTCGACCAACCGGAAAAACACCCGCGGCCCCACCTGGGGCCGCACGCACGACAACCACGCAACCACGGCAACCACGCAACTATCTGAGAATGGAAAGAGGCAGTATGTCCAACATCAAGAGGGTCGCCTTCGTCGGCACCGGCATCATGGGCGCTCCCATCGCCGGCCACATCATGGACGCCGGCTACGAGCTCGTCGTCTACAACCGCACCAGGCAGAAGGCCGAGCCGATGATCGAGCGTGGCGCCACCTGGGCGGACAGCCCCGCCGAGGCCTGCGCCCAGGCCGACGTCACCTTCACCATGCTGGGCTACCCGAACGACGTCGAGGATGTCTACCTGGCCTCCGACGGCCTTCTCGCCAGCGCCAAGAAGGGTGCCTGGCTGATCGACCTCACCACCAGCTCGCCGCAGCTCGCGCGCGACATCGCCGAGGCCGCCGAGGTCGACGGCAAGCACGCGTTCGACTGCCCCGTCACCGGTGGCGAGGCCGGCGCGGTCGCCGGCACCCTGACCCTCATCGCGGGCATTGCCGAGAAGGACGCCGAGCCCGTCGTCGAGTTGCTCAAGACTTTCTCGTCCAAGATCTTCTGGTTCAACGGCGCCGGCAAGGGCCAGACGGCCAAGCTGTGCAACCAGGTCTCGCTGGCCAGCTGCATGGTGGGCATGGCCGACGCCATGGCGCTGGCCGAGCAGGGCGGCCTGGACGTCGACGAGATGCTGCAGATGGTCGGCAGCGGCATGGGTGGCTCGCGTGCCATCTCCGACCTTGCGCCCAAGAGCGCCGAGGGCGACTACAAGCCTGGCTTCCTGAACGAGCACATGCGCAAGGACATCGGCCTGGCCCTGCGCCAGGGCGAGGACCTGGGCATCACGCTGCCCGGTGCCGAGACCGCCTTCACCCTGTACGACATGCTCTGCCAGATCGGCGGCAAGCGCCTGGGCACCCAGGCCATCACGTTGCTGTACGCCGAGGAGGGCGACGCCGTCGCCGCGGGTCTGGACTGGTCGCTGCTGGACACCGGTGCCTTTACCCCCGAGGGCGAGCAGGAGCACGAGTGCGGCTGCGGTGGCCACGGCCACGGCCACGACGGCGAGTACGAGTGCTGTGGCGGTCACGGCCATGGCCACGGGCACGGCCACGGCGAGGGCCACTGCTGCCGCGGCGGCCACCACGAGGGGAACTAACCGGTGGATCCGCAGGCAGTCGAGCGCGCGGCCAACAGCAACATCAGCTTTGGCCTCGCCGTGATCAGCATCCTCTTCTTCCTCTTTGGCATCGTCGTGGGCGAGCACCTGGCCGAGGAGCTTGGCCGCCGCTGTGACGGCAGGCGCCAGTACTACTTGGCTAACATTGCCTGGCTCATGGGCGGCGTCGTGCTCTCGACCCTGGTCTTTGCTACCGGCTGGGTCGCCTTTGCGGCGGTCACCATCGGCGGCATCGCCGGTGGCCTGGCGGGCCTCAAGTTCGGCTTCGGCGAGTCCGTCGGCCCCTGGAAGTTTGTCGACAAGGCCTTCAGTGCGAACAAGGGCCAGGTCGCAGCCGCCAAGGACCCCGAGCGCTCACGCCAGCGCCGCAAGCGCGACCTCGCGCGCCGCCGTGGCGAGAAGGTCGACGAGCCCGAACTCATGAGCGTCGCGCCGCAGCACGAGGACGCTTCGGGCAACAAAAAGCACTAACGCAGGCCGCGACCGACGCGGCCCGAAAGGAACCAACAGGTAATGATTGACAACGCACAGAGCTCGATGGCTGTGCTCATCGACTACGAGAACCTGGCCCTGGGGACCGGCAAGCGCAAGCGCAACGGCCACCAGGAGCCCGGCCCCGCGCCCGATGTGAAGCGCATCCTCGAGCGACTGGTGGACAAGGGGCGCATCGCGTCCAAGCGCGCCTACTGCGACTGGCAGCGCTTCGACACCGCCGTGACGCCCCTGCACGAGCTCGGCGTCGAGCTGATCGAGATCCCGGACCGCGCCTACACCGGCAAGAACTCCGCCGACATCCGCCTGGCGGTCGACGCGATGGAGATGGCCCTCACCAAGGAGCACATCGACACCTTCGCGATCCTGTCGGGCGACTCGGACTTCTCGCCCCTGGTCGCCAAGCTGAAGGAGTTCGGCAAGGTCGTCATCGGCGTCGGCATGAAGGGCTCCACCAGCCCGCTTCTTGCCGAGAACTGCGACGAGTTCATCTTCTACGAGGACATCGTCAGCGCGGGGCGCGTGCCTGACTTCAAGGGCAAGGTGCCTGCCGAGAAACACGACTGCTACCAGCTCCTGTTCGAGACGATCGACGCGCTGCAGGGCGAGTCCGACAGCAGCGTGTTCGCCTCCCACCTCAAGGACACCATGCGCCGCAAGCGCCCGCAGTTCTCGGAGCGCTCGTACGGCTACCGCAGCTTCACCGCACTTCTCAACGAGGCCAGCTCCTACGGCCTCATCCAGATTCACCGAGACCAAAGGAGCGGGACCTTCGTCGTCGACGGGTTCTGCGAGTAAGGAAGGAACGGGATTTCCAGCATGCCTAAGTACACCAACGAGCAGGTCGACACCTGGATCGAGCTTCTTGCCTGCGCGCGCCGCCGCTCGCGCCAGGACGCCGCCCATGGCCTGGCCGAGACCGCGCGCGTCGAGCCCGACCTGGTCCGCCCGCACATCGACGAGCTGGTGGACGCCCTGTATCGTCCCGAGGCCCAGACCCGCTGGGAGGTCCTCGACGCGATGAGCGAGCTTCTACCCGACGACGTCGACAAGCTCGCCGGCGCGCTCGAGGGTGCCGAGACCTCGCTGTTTGACGAGGCGTCCGCGATCGTGCGCCTGGCAGCGTTCCGCTTTCTCAGTCGCGTGGGCTCCATCAGCCCCGAGCGCTCCGACGAGGTCTGGCCGCTGATGGACGAGGCCATCCAGTGCTTCCACGGCGACGCCGAGTACCGAGACATGCTCTCGTGCATGCTCGACTTCGTCCGCGGCAACATCTCCGACGAGACCCGCTCCGCGCTCGAGGCCCGCATCGACTTTGACGCCAACTCCGGTCGTGGCTACATCAGGACCTGCTCGGCAGACATCCTGGCCGCCTCGAAGGAGGCCTCGGGTAAGTAGCGCATCCCGCATCCGTACCGCCGCACCGCAACTCGCCCTCGCGACTGGCTTCAACCTGACCTCAGCCGTGTGGCGGGTTGTTGCCGTAAGCCGATGCGCCGGCGGTTGTGGGTTGCGCCCGCGTTAGACTTGAACGCGTTTGCGAACGATGTTGCGCGAAGGCAACCCCTTCGCGCGCAGACGAAAGGTAGAACTGCATGAACGAGAACGAGGAGCTCGACGTCGAGACCACCGACACCGAGGAGACCCCCGAGGTCGAGGAGGTCCCCAAGGTCGCCGAGCCCAAGAACGAGAAGAAGGCCGCCAAGCCCGCCAAGGCCGGCGAGCCCAAGACCTTCGGACTGCCCGTCCTGATCGGCTCCGCCGTCGCCGCCCTGGCCATCGGCGTCGTCGTCGGCCACTTTGCCCTTGGTGGCCTGGGCGCCGGCAACGGCAAGACCACCCTTGCCGAGTCCGACCTCGACTCCACCGTCGCCACTTACACCATCGACGGCAAGTCCAACAAGATCACCGCCCGCGAGGCCATCGAGTCCACCACCACGCTGGACGCCGCCAAGAACGAGGATGGCACCTACGCCGTTCCGTCGGCTGACACCATCCTGTCGTGCGCCCGCAACCGCATCCTGACTGCCCAGGTCGAGGCCGAGGGCATCACCGTCTCCGACGATGACATGAAGGCCTACGCCAAGGAGACCATGGGCTCCGACGACATCGAGACCATCGCCTCCCAGTATGGTATGGAGAAGGACGCCGCCGAGAAGCTCCTGAAGGAGGCCGCTGGCGTCAAGAAGCTCTACGAGAAGATCGTCGACACCGCCAGCCTGACCGCCCCCACCGCTCCGGAGGAGGGCAAGACCGAGGCCGAGTACGGCAAGTACATCGTCGGCCTGCTGGGCGACGAGTGGGACGCCAAGAAGGACACCTGGGCCAAGACCGACGGTGACTACTACAGCGCCCTGGGCGAGCAGAAGTTCTCCAGTAAGTCCGCGACCTACGACCAGGCCAACGCCGCCTACTACGTTGCCTACCAGAAGTACTCGACCGAGTACTCCGCCGCCAGCGCCAAGTGGACGACCTACGTCAACGAGCGTCTGAGCAAGGCCAGCATCCAGATCAACACCCTGGCCTCCTAGTCCTTCTCGCCAGCTAGTCTGGCTACCGAGAAGTACGTTCGGGCCGCAGGCCCGAGACAACGCACCAGCCGGCGGGGCCTTCCCAACAGGGGAGGCCCCGCTTCTGTTAGGAGGTCCTTATGCGCGCGATCGTCAGCCGTTGTCTGTTGGGGGCGGCCTGTCGCTACGACGGGGGCTCCAAGCCGTGCGACGCTGCCATCGGGCTTGTCCGCAAGATGGACTGCCGTGCCGTCTGTCCCGAGACCGAGAGCGGCCTGCCCGTGCCGCGCCCGCCCGCGGAGCAGCGCGACGGCCGCGTCTACCTGGCCGACGGGCGCGACGTGACCGAGGACTTCGAGCGTGGCTCGCGGATCTGCCTGGACCAGGCGCGCGGGCACCTGGGCGATGTCGCGCCGCTCGCGGTGCTCAAGGCGAAAAGTCCGTCGTGTGGCTGCGGGCTGGTCTACGATGGAACCTACACTGGAAAGCTCGTTGCAGGCGACGGTACGCTCACGCGCCTGCTGAAGGAGGAGGGGGTCTGCGTGGTTACCGAGGAGACCGTTCAGCGCTGCAAGCCGTCGGTGGAGCATCCCGTCGCGATCGTCCTGGGCACCGGCCTGGGACACCTGGCAAAGCTCGTCAAGCCCGTCCGCAAGATCGACTACCACGACATCGACGGCTTCCCCTTGGCCGCCCAGCCCGTGGCGGGCCACTCGTTCCAAGCCACGATCGGCACCGTGGACGACGTCCCCGTGGTCGTCTACCCGGGTCGCATCCACCTGTACCAGGGCTACTCCGCCGCCGAGGTCACCAGCCTGGTGCGTCATGCGCACCACCTGGGCTGCCGCGACATCATCTTCGCGTGCGCCACGGGTGCCGTCGCGGGCAACGCCCGCCAGGGCCTGGGCATCATCACCGACCAGATCAACCTCACCGGCGCTAACCCACTCGCCTGCGAGGAGAACCTGCGCGACCTGGACACCCCATTCGTGGGCATGACGGACGCCTACGCACCCTACCTGCGCACCGTTGCCCGCGGCGTGGCCGACGACCTGGGCATCACGGTGGAGGAGGGCGTGCTGGCGGGCCTTCTGGGTCCCAGCTTCGAGACGCCCGCCGAGGTTGCCGCCCTGCGCATGCTCGGCGTGTCCTACACGGGCATGTCCACCGTCAACGAGGTCATCATGGCGCACGCGCTTGGCATGGAGGTGCTCGGCCTGACCCTGGCGGCCAACGAGGCGGGCGACCCCAACGTCACGCACGAGAGCGTTCTGGCGCAGGCCGAGGCCCACGCCGACGACTTCGAGCGCCTGGTTCGCGCCGTCCTGCGTATGCTCTAGCCTTCGGGTCGGCCCATGGCAGGGTGGCCCCTCGGTCTCGGCGCGACGCCGTCCGATTGCGTCAGCGTCCGCAGGCGGCAATCTCTCGCAGAACTTGTGTGCGTGAAATTGCCGCTTGAAATACGAGGGGTCCTTCCGTATAGTTAAGTGCCGTGCCAGTTTAGCTCAGTTGGTAGAGCACCGCTCTCGTAAAGCGGGGGTCATCAGTTCAAGTCTGATAACTGGCTCCACTAAATCCAAAACCCGCCCAGGTCATCGGCTTGGGCGGGTTTCTTTGTTAGCTACCTCGTCGTTCTTCTCGACAGCTCCCTCTCGCCCTGACAGCTAGTAAGCCCTTACAGTCGAGAAGGACCGTCGATTTAGAAGGACTAGCAGTCGAGAAGGACCCTCTTTGCGCGGGGGTGGTTCTTGAGCACCAGTTGAATCGCGATCACAAACGCCGCGGATGCCAACAGGGTCATGACCCAGATGCTCAGCATCCTGGGGAATGCCGAGTCGAGGCCGAGCGGAATCCTCTTAACGACCTTCATCACAAGCATGTGGACCATATAGATTCCGAAGGCGCCCTTGGACACCAGGGTGAGCATGCTTGGCAGCTCTCTGATCTCCAGTCGCTCGAACAGTCGCCTGACCAGCTCGGCACCGCAAACGGCGGCCCCCAGCAGCCAAAGACTGTTGTACCAGATACCCGCATCGGTGCGCGCGGCGAGGATGTTTGCCACCGAGAAGCCGAGCAGGCCACAGACCAGCACGCATGGTTTGAGCTCCTTCAGGCACTGGCGTCGCAGTACCAAGTAGCCCAGGATGATGTAGGTGATGTACTCGCCGCCCGCGTAAAACGGCTTCAACGTGGTCGCGATGGGCGCAATGCCCCCACCCAGGCATTTCAACATCTGGTTGATCGTCGGCAGCGCGAAGGAAAGCGTCAGACAAAACGAGACGGGCACGAGAAGGTCCCGCGTCTTGCACCCCTTGACCGCCTTCGCGATGAAGGGGAGGACGACGTAGATGCTCAGGATGGTCGGCACGTACCACCAGAATCCATGGGGGAGCTTCTCCTGGAACGTGGCGTAGCGCGCAAGCAGGCCAAAGTCGAAGGCATTCCTGCGCAGCGACCCGTAGACCCAGTAGACCAGTATCCAGACCTCGCTGGTCATGACGAGTCCAAGCCAGTTGTGCGAGAAGAACCGCTTGATCGAGTCCGAGTCGAACTCCTTGTTGATGATGAGCGCCCCCGTCAAGAAGAGAAAGAGGGGAACTCCGAGGCCTCCCAGGTAATGGACCAGGCCGTACCCAAGGGAGAGGTGGTCGGCCTTGTACACGGTCTCCACCGAGTGGCAGAGGACCACGCAGGAGATGGCGATAAGCCTGATGACATCAAAGGAGACGATGCGTCCCCTGTTGCCTTTGCCGGAAGTTCCTTCAACCGCTGATGTCATATGCCTCACTGCTTGTAGTATTTGGCTCGATATATATAACAACAAGGAACGATACCAGCTCGGAGTTGCTTGCTCGCCTGTGCATTGTACTTGTGGGTAAAGAAGTGAAGCATACTGGTCTGTTCAGAACAGTACCTTGCTCGACTCATGATGACTGAGTTGGGCAAGCGTATTGCACAATGAAGGACCATGGGTCCTCCGTATGAGTGAGGCGAATTAATGGCTCGCTATGATTTGTGTTCTGAATAGTTGAATCAGACAAGACTACTAAACTGCGGGGGATGACACAGGTATGTACCATCCCCCGCAGGTCTAATGTTCGAGTGTTGTATTCGCTACTGAAGTGTGAAGAAGGCCAGCTTCACGGAGTTCTCGGCGGCGGTGTAGCTAAAGGCGCCCTTTCCAACCTTCTGAGGGTCGTAGTCGGACTGCTGGATAACGCCACTGTATTCGATGACGACGTTCTTGAAGGCATCGCTCTCGAGGAACTTATGAGGGTTTGTCTTCCAGTAGACGTTGCCCTTATCGTCCACGCTCATCAGCGCTCGCAGGCCGCAAACGAGCGGATAGATGAAGCCCTCGGGAACGGGGTTGGCAGCGTTGTGACCAAAGAAGGGGGTCGGGTATTCGCCCCTCTTGTTCTTGAGACTCTTGACCGCGCTGATCTTTCCGTAGCGGCCATTCTCGTTGTAGTACTTCGGGAAGAGGGAGTAAATCGTGTCGAACAGCTCGGGGAGATCGGTTGCAACCTTGAGGGCGCTTGCAACCTGCGGGTTCTTGAGCTCGCGACGAGCTGAGCCCGCCGAGATGGTGACGCGATCGTCGCGCATGAGCTGCAGGAACTTCTCCTGGCATTTCTCTTTACTGTTGTAGATGAGCGAGGGGTTGGGAGGGTCAATCTCGCCGTTAGTCACCTTGCTGGAAATGAGGGAGAGGGGAATCCAGGAGAGGGCGATAAGTGTCCTGCTCTTGATGGACTTGCCGTCGTTGGTCTTCCAGCTGATGTTGTCGGCGAGGGCGGGGTCCTTCTCGGCAAAAAGACCCTTGAAAGCGTCGAACAGGCCTTCCTGGTTGCCCTTGGTGCCCTGGGTGAGCTGGGCGTTGTTGTTGCGCGCGTCACAGATTTCCAGGAGTGAGGTGCGGAACTGTTCGACGCAAAGCGCGTCGAAGGGGTCGGTGGGAACAAGCAGCTCGACGGGGATGGAGAAGTCGAGGGTGCTGATGCCCTTCTCAATAAGGGCGGGCTTGTTGTCGCGAATGAATTCGAGGTACTTTTCGATATCGCCACGGCGATCCGTCCAGGTGTTCTTAAAGCCCTCCCAGATCATGACCTCGGACTTCTTGGGCGCGCGCTTGTCGAGTGCGGTCTCGGCGGCGTTGAGGATATAGTTGCCGATGGCGAGGGTGTTGTGGCCGCCATCAAGGATGCCCTCGACGTCGTCGTGGGGCTCGAAGGTGAGGCGGAAGCGGCCGCGATCAAGGGCATCGTAGGTTGACGTGGCGAGAAGGATGCCCTTTGACTTGAAGGGGAGCAGCTTCTGGGAGACGGTCGTCTCGTCCTCGCGAATGGATGCTTGGATAGCGTCGGTCACGTTTCCCAGGCGCGAGTTGCGCGGGTTGGCGTCGAGGTCGAGCGTATCGATGATGGGAATAAGGTGCTTGGCGGGGACCAGGCCGATGACCCTCTTGATGTTTCCGACGGTCTGGGTGAAGTTGTCGGTGAAGCGAATGATGATGTCAGCGTTGCTCATTGTGAGCTCCTTCCACACGTTGTGGTTTTGTCGACAGGCCTGTGCTCCTGACGAGGTTGTGGAAGAGGAAGAATCGCTAACAAAAAAGCTGGTTACCCCAGCCCTAGACGAATGGCGCGATGGTGATCGAGCATCGTGCCTGTATGTCCAGAGCAGCCATCCGGCCTCTTCCAGCCCCTATCCAGGAAGCTGCCTAGAGGATCTCTCGCGTGGAAGGAAAGATCAAGATCTGGCTTGGGCAAGCTGCCGCGAGCGGTCTGTTTTTGGCGATCAACGGATCTAAGAGGTTATGCGGTGAGGTCGTGGGTGGCTTGCCACCAGACGCAGGTGCCGAGGATTTTGACGCGGCGGCGGTCGAGCACGAGGTCGTCGCCCATGATTGGCTCGTAGCTGTTGGCCGACAGCATGACCATGGAGTTTCCCGTGCTGTACCTGCGGATAAGCATTCGCGTGCTGTCAACGACGGCGGCCACGATGCAGCCGTTCCAAGGGGAGGCCGAAGGGTCCACCAACACGAAGGAGTCCTTGGGGATGGTGCGGGAGACACCCGCATCGTTGGTGCGGAGGAAAATTGACCCTGCGTGCTTCTCGGCAACGTCCATGGGGGCGAAGACGGGGTCCAGGGGTTTGAGGGAGCTTCCCGAGGGGCCTTCGACAATGCGGTAGGCGGGAAAGAGCCCTGGCATGGCCATGGCGACGTCGCGAGTCTCGCCGCGGCGGATCATCGCACGGCTTGAGAGGCCCATGCCCTCGCTCGAGATGTCATCGGGCGAGACGGAGAACAGCTCGCAGAGGCGCGTGATGTGGCGCTGGCGCACGGCCATGCGGTCGTTCTCCCAGCGGCTCACGGTCTCCTTGGAGACACCGAGCGCTTCCGCGAGCTCTATCTGGGAGAGCTGTTCGCGGCGTCTGAGCTCGCGAATGTTCTCGCCGACGGACATGCTAGAGGTCCTCGCGCCAGATGGGCAGGACGAGGGAGTCGGGGCCACCGAAGCCGTAGGTGAGCTCGTCGAGCGCGATTTCTACGAGGTCCATTCCTGCGGCCGAGAGGGTCTCGTTGACGGCGTTGTTGCCCTTGAGGACGCAGAGCTTACCGGGGGCCAGCGCCAGGTTTGATGCGGAGAGGCCATCAGGTCCTGTTGCTGGCGAGACCACATGGGAGAGACCGATTAGGCGACAAGTGCCGGCACCCGTGGCCTGGCCGAGCAGGGAGGCGAGCGGGGTGGTGAGGGCTTCCACCTTGATGGTGTGCTTGCGCCTGCCACGTGTCAGCTGCCAGGATTCGTGAAGATCTTCGAGCTCGGGACTAACGAGGAAGCTGTCGACGTCGACACGTGACAGGAAGGTGTCGAGGTGCAACCTGCGTCCGCGGGAGGGAACTCGCAGAACGAGGACCTTCTCGATACCTGCGTCCCATAGCAAGGTTTCTGCCAGTGCTTGGGCTGCGGCGGGTTCGGTACGGTCGGAGACGCCGATTGCGATAGCGGTGGGGCTCAGGCGCATGACGTCGCCGCCCTCGATGTGGTAGGAGCCCATCTCGTCGGACCACAGGCTTGTGCCACGGAAGTCGGGGTGCCAAGTGAGTATCGTGCGGTAGAAGAGGGCCTCGCGGGCGCGTTCGGACCAGTACATGTTGCAGAGGGCCGCGCCCTTTCCCACGGGGATGACGGGGTCCTTGGTGAAGTACGCGGTGGCAAGCGGGATGGCGAGTTGGGCCGCGGAGTCGGTTTGGGCGTCCATTGCCTGCAGCAGGGGGTGGGTGCTCGGGGCGTCGGGAAACGCCTCGCCGTAGGTGACTCCGTCCAGCGCGCGCTGGATGAGTTGTGCGTTGGATTCGGACGACATGAGGAAGTCGGTAATCGCCCGTTGAAGCTCGGTGCCAACGCTGCCACTTTGGCTGGCGTAGTCGCGGCAGAACTCTCGGCGGGCCTTGGGGGAGGAGTCAAGTGCCTCGCACAGCAGGTCGTCCATGGTCACAAGCTCGACGCCCTGCTCGGCAAGTGCCGTGGTGAGAGACTCGTGTTCGATGGCGGCGCGCTGGTAGTCGAACGCACTGCGTCCGAAGGAGGCGCGAATTTGAAAGGCCTGCTCGAAACCGACCAGCGAGTTGTCGCCCGCCTCGCGTCCGGGGACGTGGACGATGGCACGTCGCATGGTTCCGATGTCGTTGTTGATGTTGATGCCTGGCATTACATGTGCTCCTTTGAGTTGTCTGGTCTGCATCCTATGTAATTGCGGACGGATGACGTGCGTGAAAAAGACGTGTGACGTGATACGTCATCGCGAATTAATCAACGTGACGTTAAACGTCACTTTATGAAACGCGAACGACACGAGGGTGAACGTTGGGCGGCACCTTTTCCCGACCGCCCCAGGCCAAAACAAAATGGAGCCACCAGCTGGACCTAACCCAACGAGGTATATGGAGGCGAAAGCAGATGGCATCCACTAGCGAGGCCGCGGGCGGCAAGAAGTTCAAGCTGCGCGTCCCGCACGTCTACACGATCATCTTTGCGCTCATGGCGGTCATGGCGATTCTTACCTGGGTGATTCCCTCGGGTACTTTCGAGCGAGCCGAGGTCAACGGCCGCGAGGTAACCGTCGCAGGCACCTACACCACCACCGACAAGACCTACGTCGACGAGGAGACGGGCGAGACTGTCGACCTGCGTCAGGGCATTACTGACGTGCTCGAGGCTCCCGCCCTGGGCATCGAGGCGGCCGTCGAGGTCATCGCCTTCATCCTGGTCGTCGGTGGCTCGTTCCAGATCATTACCAAGACCGGCGCCATTACCGCCGGCATGAGCCGCGTGGTCCGCAGGCTCAAGGACAAGGACATCATCCTCATCCCGATCGCGATGGCGCTGTTCGCCCTTGGCGGCACGACCATCGGCATGGCAGAGGAGACCCTGCCGTTCTACGCGATCCTTCTCCCCATCATGTTCGCGATGGGCCTCGACTCGATGACGGCCTTCATGGTCGTCTTCCTGGGTGCCCGCCTTGGCTACATCGCCTCGACGGTCAACCCGTTCAGCGTCCTCATTGCCCAGGGCATCATCGGCATCACGGGCAACCCCCAGCTGTGGCTGCGCGCCATCGCCTGGGTTGTCCTTCTCGGTGTTGGCATCGTCTTCGTCGTGGCCTACGCCCGCAGCGTCAAGGCCAACCCCGAGTCTTCCATCACCTATGCCGACGATGTCGAGAAGCGCCTCGAGTTCAACGCCGACGGCAATGCCCTTGACGCCGACTTTGGCGCCCGCCAGAAGGGCGTGCTGGTGGTCTTTGCCCTTGGCATGGCACTCATTGTCTGGGGTCTTATCACCCAGGGCTGGTACATGGTCGAGATCTCGGCCGTCTTCCTGGCCATGGGCATCCTCTCCGGCGTCGTCTCTGGCATGGGCCAGAAGGAGATTGCCGACGAGTTCGTCCGTGGTCTCGCCGACTTCGCCTTCTCCGCGGTCGTCGTCGGCTTTGCCCGCGGCATCCTGGTCATCGCACAAAACGGCATGGTGATCGACACCATCCTCAACGCCCTGGCCACCTCGCTTGCCGGCATGCCCTCCGCGCTGTTCACCACCATCCTGTACGTTATGGAGAACCTGCTCGCGATTCTTGTCCCGTCCTCCTCGGGCCTGGCCGCCCTGACCATGCCCATCTTCGGGCCGCTGACCGAGCTCATGGGCCTCAACCCCGAGGCCGCCGTCACCGCCCTGTCCATGGGCGCCACGACGATGACCCTCATCTGCCCCACGAGTGCGATTCTGGTCGCCGGCCTTGGCGTCTGCAAGATCTCGCTCGGGCAGTGGTGGAAGACCTGCTGGAAGTTCTTCTTGGTCGTCAGCGTCATCAACATCGTCTTCGTCGCGATCTCCGGCTTCATGCCGCTGTAGTCGCCTGACCCCGTCGAACCCTACGAAAGGATCTGAACAATGAAGGGACTCAACGTCCACAGCGAGATCGGCGCCCTCAAGCGCGTCATGGTCCACCGTCCCGGCAAGGACCTCGTCAACCTCAAGCCCGAGGACTTCGAGAAGGTCTGGATCCACGACGCCTTCTACCTGGAGTACGCCCAGAAGGAGCACGACGCCTTCACGCAGCTGCTGCGCGACAACGGCGCCGAGGTCCTCTACATGGAGCGCATGTGCGCCGAGGCCTTCGACGCCGACCCCACTGTGCGCCCTGCCTTTACCGAGAAGTTCCTCGACGAGGCCAACATCGCCAACGCCGCGCTGAGGGCCGCCGTCAAGGAGCGCCTGGACTCGATCGAGGACAACTACGAGTTCGTCCTCGCGGCCATGGGTGGCTACTACTTCCGCGACCTGGACGTGCCGCGCACCGGCTCGCTGGCGCTTCTGGACTCCGAGGATGCCAAGCCCGACGACATCGTCGTGTGCCCGCTGCCCAGCTCGTACTTCTCGCGCGATCCTTTGGCCGTCGTCGGCCGTGGCGCGACCATGAACAGGATGTACTGGCCGCAGCGCAACCGTGAGGTCATCTTCTACGAGACGATCCTGCGCCACCACCCCGACTACGCGGGCGCCCCCATCTGGTACGACCACGACAGCAAGTGGCACATCGAGGGCGGCGACGTCCTGAACATCAACGCCAAGACCCTGGCCATCGGCCTGTCGCAGCGCACCGAGGCCTCTGCCATCGAGCGACTCGCCCAGAACCTGTTCTGGGGCGAGGGCGAGTCCGAGATCGAACAGGTCTACGCCATCAAGATCCCGTACGGCTATGCCTACATGCACCTGGACACGGTCTGCACCCAGATCGACGTCGACAAGTTCACCGTCTACCCGGGCATCTTCGAGACCCTGCGCGTCTACCGCCTGACCAAGGGCGCCACCCAGGGCGAGGTCAACATCCAGGAGATGGACGACACCCTGCAGCACATCCTCGAGCAGGCCACCGGCGTCGACCACGTGCAGCTCATCGAGTGCGGTGCCGGCGACCCGATCGAGGCCTCCCGCGAGCAGTGGAACGACGGCTCCAACACCCTGGCCCTGGCGCCGGGTAAGGTCTGCGTCTACGAGCGCAACACCGTGACCAACGACGCCCTGTACAAGGCTGGTGTCGAGCTTGTCGTCGCCCCGTCCGAGGAGCTCTCGCGTGGCCGTGGCGGTCCCCGCTGCATGACCATGCCGTTCGAGCGCGTCGACCTCTAGGCCTGTCCCCGCAGCCCCTCCTTTTGGCCTGGCGGGCGTC
The DNA here is from genome assembly GCA_934792625.1 of uncultured Atopobiaceae bacterium. Lineage (GTDB taxonomy): Bacteria > Actinomycetota > Coriobacteriia > Coriobacteriales > Atopobiaceae > CAKVON01. The sequence continues at coordinate 31,200 of CAKVON010000006.1, read as the reverse complement.
CCCTCCCTTCTCCCGCCCGCCAGGCCCCACTCCTTCAAACAGCCCCGCCCAGAAAGGAACCGACAATGGGTGTTAGCCTCTCCGGAAAGAACTTCCTCAAGCTCCTGGACTTCTCGACCGAGCAGGTCGAGTACCTGCTGGAGCTCTCCGCCGACTTCAAGCGCATGAAGCGTGCCGGCGTTCCCCACCGTTACCTCGAGGGCAAGAACATCGTCCTTCTCTTTGAGAAGACCTCCACGCGCACCCGTTGCGCCTTCGAGGTCGGCGGCATGGACCTGGGCATGGGTGTCACCTACCTCGAGCCCGGTTCCTCCCAGATGGGCAAGAAGGAGTCCATCGAGGACACCGCGCGCGTCCTGGGTCGCATGTACGACGGCATCGAGTATCGCGGCTTCGAGCAGGAGAAGGTCGAGTGCCTGGGCGCCAATGCTGGCGTTCCCGTGTGGAACGGCCTGACCACCGAGTTCCACCCCACGCAGGCCCTCGCCGACATCCTGACCATGCGCGAGGAGTTCGGCGACCTTCGCGGCCGCAAGCTCACCTTCTTTGGCAAGCACGCGGGCAACGTCGCCGACTCTCTGATGATCATGTGCGCCAAGCTGGGCATCAACTACTGCTCCTGCGGCCCCATCGCCGAGGGCGAGGGCGCCACGCACTACGATCCCGAGTTCCTCGCCACCTGCGAGGCCATCGCTGCCGAGAACGGCTGCACGATCACGGTGACCGACGACGTCGAGGAGGGCGCGCGCGACGCCGACGCCATCTACACCGACGTGTGGGTCGGCATGGGCCAGCCCGCCGAGCTCTGGGAGAGCCGCATCAAGCTGCTTTCGCCCTACCGCGTTACCTCTGATGTCATGGCTATGGCCAAGCCCGAGGCAATCTTCCTGCACTGCCTGCCCTCGTTCCACGACACCAACACCACTATTGGTGCCGAGATTGCCGAGAAGTTCGGCGTGACCGAGATGGAGGTCACCGACGAGGTGTTCGAGTCCAAGCAGTCCCGCGTCTTCCAGGAGGCCGAGAACCGCATGCACACGATCAAGGCCGTGATGTACGCGACCCTGAAGTAGGGGGAGAGTCTTCCTTCGCCCAAGGAGTGATTCTCTGGGCGACTATCAAAGCCTGCCAGGTATAACGGCGGGGCCAGGTGCGAGCGTATCGCGTCTGGCCCCGCCGAATTTGTGTCCGAGCGAGGACGGAGAATCGACGCAACGATAGCAGATCCCTATGGGTCGGGAGACTTGCCGCCGCAGGCCAGATGAGAGGTGCATCGACATGATGATATCGCCGGAGACATTCGTTGATGGGTTGTGCGGGGAGCCGTACTCTCGGCTGATTGAGGAGCGCCGCAGGTTGACGGCGTGCCTGGAGGAGCTGGAAGACTTCTTTGCAAACCCGGAACCTCGAGACTATGTGTTCATATGTCCAAGCGAGGACGTCCAGTACAAGATGGCGCTTGAGTACCTGGCGGCGCTCACCAGGCTGATGCGCGAACGTGCGTCGGAAATGACCGATGAGGGTCTGCCCGACGAGGTCTAACGCAAAAGTGTCGGCCATTAGGAGCGAGACGTCCACTCCATCTATAGGTTGTGTCTTGTTCGCCCTGCCGGCTTCGGCTACAACAGAAGCACCCTAAAAGACGCTTTCAGGAGGTTTGCTATGAGTGAAAAAGTGCGGGGGGGGGCGCCTCCTAGGCGACTTTCCTAAAGTACGCCAGATAAAGCTGGCTGTAGCAGGTCTCGCCGTGCTGGTTGTCGTCATCACGGCGCTCAGACTGACCGTTTTTGCCCCAGAGACGGAGTTCTTCTCGACATCCGATCTTAAGAACGCCGTCCAGTTGGACAACCTTTCCACGGTCGATTATGTCTACCACGGCATTGCCGAGAAGCACGGTAAGATTGCCGGCGTCATTGACACAATTGACTATCGCGTCAAGTACAAGGCTCATGTTCGGGCCAGCTTCAAGATGTCCGACATACAGTTTGATATGGATACCGACAACAAGGTTGTAACCGCCTACCTGCCCGAGGCGACTTTGGAAAACCCTGTTGTCGAGGAGAAGAGCTTTGACTTTCTCCCCGCGGGTGCCACCGCCGACCTTCCCGACGTTATCGCGCTGTGCAAGAAGGATGCCGCAACCGACGTCAACAAGACCTATATCAAGCAGCAGGCAAAGACCAACCTCGAGGGTCTTGTCGAGGGTCTGACCATGCCCCTGATCAATCGAGATGGTTCGGATGAGTGGACCATGGAGTTCAAGCCCCTCTCGGAGTACGAGAAGCAGAAAGCTGCAAACAAGGCCGCAGATGCCGATGAGACTGGTGCCGACAAGGCTGACAAGTCGAGCGCGAAGGGGGCAAACGATGAGGGGAAGTAGGTTTCTTGGGGCTCTCGTGCCCATCGTGCTCTCGGTCGCATGCCTTGCGGGCTGTGCCCAGGCGAAGGAGGACGATTTCGGAGGTGCCAAAAACATCGCCGAGCTTTCGACCATGGAGTACACGCTCCACAACGTGGCAACGATCAAGAACGATGGGACCAACCTGTTGTTTGGCATAAACGTCGACTTCAAGCGAGCTTGGTTCGAGTATGACGGCAAGGTCCGTGTGGGCATCAATGCGTCGGAGCTCAAGATTTCGCAACCAGATAGCGAGGGTGTGGTCAGGGTGTCCATGCCTAAGGCGCAGGTGCTTGGAACGCCTGATGCTGACGAGAAGTCCTTCTCGGATGTCTATTGCGAGAAGGGACTGTTGGCGACCATCACGACTTACGACAAGAAAGACGCGATGATTCAGGCGCAGAAGGACATGGTCGAGGCGGTTGAGGGCGACTCGAGCCTTATGGACATGGCCGAGGACCGTGCGAAGGTCATGATCGAGAACTACGTAAAGAGCGTGGGTAAGGCAAACGGCGATAACTACTCGGTCGAGTTTGTCGAGGCGAAGTGACGGGCCAAGATGGGTGCAGTGAGGGGTGGCGCGATGGGGGAGAAGATAATTAGGCACTCGGAAGGCGCGGCGTCGCATGATGCCACGCTTGTGGGTGCCGATGCCCCTGCTTTTGATGCGGATAGGCTGAGCGAAGGCCAGGCGGCAGAGATTCTGGATGTCGTCTACCAGAGTGCCTTGAATGGTGTTCCCAAGGTCAGCCGTTCGGTAGAGGAGATGGCGCAGGATTACCTTGCCCGGGAGGGGTCGCCGAGAAAGGCGGCCATTGCCCTTGCTCGCTGGCAGGTCATGAAGTGTGGAACCTCGGGCTTCGTAACCGGCCTCGGTGGTCTTCTCACTCTGCCCGTGGCAATCCCCGCCAACATCAGCAGCGTCCTGTATGTGCAGATGCGCATGATTGGCGCCATTGCGCGGATGGGCGGATTCGATGTGAAGTCCGACCAGGTCCAGACCATGGTTTACATGTGCCTGACGGGTACCACGGTCGCTGATGTAGTCAAGCAGACGGGAGTGACCATCGGAACCAAGACCGCTACTGCGGCAATCAAGAAGATCCCAGGGGCTGCGCTCACCAAGATTAATCAGAAGATTGGATACCGCCTTCTTACGAAGTTCGGAGAGAAGGGGGTAATCAACCTCGGGAAGATGGTTCCCCTTGTGGGTGGCGTCGTCGGTGGCGGTATGGATGTGGTTGCCACGCAGGCAATCGCGAAGAGCGCGATTGCCATGTTCATTGACGGGCAGTCTGAGAATGACGCCAGTTCGTGCGAGAACGTTCTGCCAACGGAGCTGATCGCTCAGATTGAGGCGCCCAAGAACGTTGAGGTTGGCGCCTGTGGGTCTCGTCTCGTGCTCCCTGGTGGAATGCGAGAGCTTCGACCTGCTCCTGACGACCCCGATGACATGACTTGTTTTGGCGGACGTGGCGATGGATATCAGTGCGTCGTGAACGTTCGCCCAGTATCCTCGGATGCCGCTTTGCCCATGGATGAGGGCCTTCTTCTCGAGGGCGCTCGTCTGAGTCTTTCCGATCGCCAGGGCATCATCGCCGCCTCTTGCTGCAAAACGGCAGCAGGAATGGAGGTCGCTTTCACCATAGTCAAGACGGTCAAACAACTTGGTGGTGTTAGTTACGCGTTGACGATGGATGTCCGCCGCCCGACAGGTGCCATTGGAATCCAGGGAACCTTTGACGAGCGGGGGACCATGGGGATGCGCGACTCGCTCGTGATGGCGAAGCTTCGCAATGAGGGGAAGATTGGGCCGAGCCTTGAGGGTTGGTCATGCGACCCGTACGATTGCGACTACACCAGCGGTATCCCCATGAACCGCTCCGAGGCGCCTGAGTATGATGAATTTTTCCCCGAGCACCCCCTAAGCGTCTGTCGCATGTTCGTTGATGGGGTGCTAGCCCTTAATTAGCCCTTCGGCGTCGATGGCGTCATGCGCATGGCTCAGTCGGTCGCCGGGGCCATGCGCATGACCTCGTCGGTCGAGTAGCGAATGCCATCGTCTGCGGTGGGTGCTTGGGCCTGCCTGACGAGGTCTAGTGCAGCTTGGATGAAGTGCGGTTCTTGAGGTGCTTGCCGCAGCTAGAGATGACGATTTTTCCCGACTGGTGGTCGAAGGCGTAGTAGATGCGGATGAAGTTGGGGTCATCCGGTTTGCCGGTGGACGACTTAAGGTGAGACTCACACATGAGCTCGCGGCCGTTGTACGTGTCGGCGTATCCCGCCTGGAGCTTGTTGTCCTTTCGGGTCATCATGCCCGAGCTGAGGCACAGCTCGAAGCGCGACCTGTCGGCGAATTCCTTGGGGATGTTGGTGCTGCCCGGGCGAGTGTAGAGCTCGTAGGCGATGGTCGCGAGGTCGTTGAGGGCGTTCCAGACGGTCTTCGCTCCGCTGGCGCATTCGTCGAGCGACTTGAATCCCCTCTTGGCAAAGTCCAGGCGGTCGGGATATGCGGTGAGGAAGATGGAGGCGATCTGCCTGGCGCTGGGCGGCCACTCGGCGGGCGCTATGGCTGGGGCCGTCGTCGAACCGTCGTTGTCGCCGAGCATTTGGTGGGCCGAACCCATGGAGGCAAAGGCCTGCTCGTAGGCGGCGCACTTTTGCGTGAGGGTGTGAATCTCGAGGTCCTTCTCGGCAAGCTCTTTGTTTGCCTGGTCGAGGTTGTCCTGGAGTTTCACGGCATCCTCCAGGAGCGACTCTTCGGCATCGGCGATGCGGCGGTTGGCCTGCTCCTCGGTTTGCAAGATGGATTGCCGGGCCTCCTGCATGATTCTTTTTGCCTCGGCATGTTTGGCCGCCTTGATGCGATCGACCTTGCAAATCTCCTTGACGGTGGCAAGGCGGAGATACCGGGTCCAGTAGTCGGCGTCGGCCGCCAGTGCCCGTCGAAGCGTGCGCAGGAAGCCGTTGGGGCGAACCTGGTCGATGCGCTTGATTTGCGCTGGCGAGAAGTACCTGTGCCTGAGGTGGTCATATGGATTGTCGGGTCGGGGCTCTTCGACGTAGACCCTGACCGTCCCACCCGTGCAGCGCAGGTTTGGATTGGGCGCATTGCTGCGCATCTCACGGTCGAACGCGAGGTCGTGCGAGGTGAAGACGATCGCGGAGGGGCCGAGCGTCCTCGCGATCGCGTTGGCATCCACGAGCGGGGCGGCGGCACGGCCATCTGGGGCGATGGAGGTGCACGGGCTGGCCAACACCACGGGCACTTCTCGTGCGGGGTCGTTGACCAGGCGCCAGAAGTCATCGAGGTCGGATGCGGCAAGCTCGCGGGCGGACATGCAGGGGACGTTTCGTCCGTCGGCGGACGAGAGCGTGATGTCCGAGATCTCGCAGGCGAGCGAGCGGTCGCGCAGGATTCTCGTGACGATGCCAGGGATGGTTGGCTCTGGGGCGTCTTGCTCGGGAGCCAGATATCCTGGCTGGTCGCCATACGAAAGGGCGATGGAGAGGATGCCTGCGCCTCCCTCCGGGGCGCCTTCGTCTCGAGTGAAGCCGATTTCGGTCACCCATTTTCTGGTGGCAAAGCCCGGCTCGGCGAAGGACTCCTCGACCGAGGCTGCCCAAAGCGGGTGGGTACGGTCATTCGATGTTGCGACGCTTGCGAGAGACACGTCGCCAGTTGGTTTGCTGTCGGCGTTCGCGCTTGTGAGCGATCGACGCGATGAGGCGGTTCCACGTTTGAAGTGTGACCATGTGGCGAGGTCCTGGTCGATGTGAACCCCTCTGCGCTCCCACTTGCCGCAAAGCCATTTGCGCAGGTTGAGAACGATTGTCCAGAGGACGTCGTCGGAAGGGGTTACCCCATCCGCCGCAGCGTCGGCGGGGCGCACGTGGAAGCTCGTCTTGTAGAACAGGGTGAGGTTGAGGTCGTGCATGGGGCTCCCATCGCTTTGTGCTCTGCGGGGTGGCAGTGGGATGGCATATCGCCAGAATAGAGCATATGCCCATCGACTTGTCATGGTGCCGTGCGTGCGCCTGACAGTGCGCTGACTATTTTGCTTGCAGGGCGCTTACGCACGGTACTTCTCGGATAGAATCCATGTGTAATTGGTCGACGCTCACGACTCGAACGTGACCCGCGCCTGGCGCACCGTTCGGAGGACGGGTGTCGAACGCACTTTGTTGGAGCCCCTAGAAAGGAGCCCCATGGTCAGTTTCGACCTATTTCTGGAGACACTCCAGGCGAACCCCTTCCTCGCCATCGTCATGGTGCTGGTGCTGGGGACCATCTTCGTCAACGGCGCGACCGACGCGGCCAATGCCATCGCGGAATCCGTGGGCACGCGTTCGATTGGGGTTGACGCCGCAATCGCCATGAGCGTTGCCTGCAACTTCGTGGGCCTGGTGGCGATGACCATGGTCTCGACGGCCGTCGCCGACACGATCTCGGGCATGGTGGACTTTGGTGGCGACTCGCATGCGGCGCTTATCGCCCTGGCGGCAGCCACCGTCGGAATCGTTGCCTGGGGCCTGGGTGCCTGGGTGTTTGGCATCCCGACCTCGGAGAGCCACGCCCTGATCGCCGGCCTGACCGGCGCGGCGCTGGCGGTCCACGGCGATCTTGGCGGCGTCAATGGCGGCGAGTGGGTGAAGGTCGTCTACGGCCTGGTCCTGTCCACCGTGCTTGGCTTTGCCGCCGGCTGGGTCATCACGTACGTGATTCAGGTGGCATGCAAGAACGTCGACCGCCGTCGCGCGGACGAGACCTTCGGCAAGCTGCAGGTGCTAGGCTCGGCCTTCGTCGCGCTGATGCACGGCGCGCAGGACGGCCAGAAGTTCATGTCGACCGCGATGCTCGCGATCGCGCTGTCGGTCAACCTGGGAATCGAGCAGATGGGTGGCTTTCCGCTGTGGATCGAGGTGCTGTGCGCCGCCATCATGGCGATCGGTACCGCCGTGGGTGGCAAGAAGATCATCAAGAAGGTCGGAATGGAGATGGCCGAGCTCGAGAAGTACCAGGGCTTTGCCGCGTCGATCAGCGCGAGCATCTCGCTTCTGATCGCGACCCTCACGGGCCTGCCCGTCTCGACCACGCACACCAAGACCGCCGCCATCATGGGCGCCGGCGCCGCGAAGAGCGTGCGCTCGGTCAAGTGGGAGGTCGCCAAGGAGATGGCCATGACCTGGATCTTCACGTTCCCCGGCTGTGGCGTCATCGGCTTCGTCCTGGCCAAGCTGTTCCTGGTGTGGTTCTAGGCCGACGCACTTCTCGGCAGGTACTTTGACACGTTTTTGATATCTGATTCGCATCCAACAACGAATGCAAGGAGTCCCAACATGGCACGCATGAAGAAGGAAGACGCGTTCTACACCATGCTCAAGCAGCTCGTGGCCACCATCGAGGACGCGGCCGTCGAGTACGAGCGCGTCATCGCCGGCTACCCCGAGACCATCAGCTCGACCCCGCAGATCAAGGTCTACGAGACCGAGTGCGACGAGCAGGTCAAGAAGATCATGGAGGAGTTGTACAAGGCCTTCATCACCCCGTTCGACCGCGAGGACATCAGCGAGCTGGCGCTGGCGCTCGACGACATCGTCGACGGCATGAATGGCGTCGTGCGCAGGTTCGACCTGTTCAACGTGCACGAGATCCGCGAGGAGAGCGCCCAGATGGCCGAGCTCACGGTCCGCTGCGTGCGCGAGGTCCGCGCCGCGATCGAGCTGCTGCCCGACTACAAGAAGGACGAGCGCGTGATGCAGCACGCGATCATGGTCTCCGCCATCGAGGACGAGGGCGACACCGTGTACGAGAACGCCCTGCGCCGCCTGTTCCTGGACGAGGAGAATGGTCGTACGACCACGGCATGGCTGCGACTGTTCGACCGCATGGAGAGCGTGTTTGACGCGTGCGATCACGTTGCCTGCATCGTCCGCTCCGTTGTGATGAAGAGCGCGTAGCCTGTCGGACTGACACGCGACGTTTGTTGTACGAGTGGCGTTGGGCCGACGGCGGACGTTGGCCCAACGCTATTTGTTAGGCGCGAGAGGGGAGAGTCATGGCAAGGCCCGACAACATCCAGGGTGTGCTGTTCGACTTTGACGGGACGCTGGCCGACACCGAGGTCCTGGGGTTCGAGTTCGACAACGTGGTGGCACGGCAGCTTGGCGTGGAGCTGGACGACGCGGACCATGCCTCGATCGTCGGCACCACGGGCTACGACTCGATTCCCGCGGCCTTCGCGCGTCACGGCGTCGAGATTACCTTCGACGAGTTCATGGCCTTGCGCCCACCCAACGTCCTTATCTACAGGGAGGTCCTGCAGGATCTGATGCTGGGCGCGGCCGATGCCCTGCGCGGCATGCGCGCGCGTGGGATCCGTCTGGCCATGGTATCGACCACCGACGTCTACGAGCTGGTGTTTTGCTGCAATCGTTTTGGGATTCTCAGCTGCTTTGACGCCATTGTCGGCGGCGACATGGGCTACGCGTGCAAGCCCAACCCCGAGCCTTACAGGGCGGGTCTGGACTTCCTGGGGCTTCCTGCCGAGAAGTGCGTCGCGGTCGAGGACTCGCCCGCGGGAATCGCCGCGGCCAAGGCGGCCGGGCTGTACACGATCGCCTTTACGGGCGGCTCGGTCGTGCAGGACGTGAGCGGGGCGGACGAGTCCTTCTCGGCCTACGCGGAGTTGCGGCTGTAGGCGGGCTCGGCGCCGGTGGCGACGGCGCCAGCCTTGGGCGAGCTCTCGACCATGAGGATGCCGATCGTGACCAATACCAGGGCGGCAACGGTGCCCCAGCCGACGGTCGCGCCCTCGGCGCCCAACAGCAGAAGTGAGATGAGCACGCCGAACACGGGGATCTCGAACTCGAAGACGGCAACGCGACTCACGTCGTTGTCGCGCAGCAGCAGGCTCCAGACGCCGTACGCCACGGCCGAGACCATGACGAGCCACCCGAGTTGCAGTAGGCCCGTCGGGTGTCCGACGAAGTCCACGCGCCCGCCCAACGCCAGCGCGACGGCAACGAGGCCGAGCCCGCCGATCATGAACTGCCAGCCGCACAGCAGGACGGGGTTGAACCGCTGCGACTTGCGGGCCATCAGCACGGTGGACATGGATGCCATGACTAGGGATATGAGCACCATGCCCTCGCCGATGAACGAGAAGCGCGTGCTGCCCGCGCCGCCCGTGGACACGACGATGCCCGCGAAGCCGATGACGCAGCCCGCGACCTTGCGGGCGGTCAGGTGCTCCATCCTGAAGATGACGCTGGAGATGAGAAGTGCGATGAACACGCTCAGGCCCTGGAGTAGCGAGCTGCTCACGCCCGAGGCATGCGCGTAGCCGATGTAGTTGAACAGGTACTGTCCGAAGGTCTGGAAGACCGACAGCTGCAGTGCCGCGAAAAGCTCCCCGCGGTCGGGCAGGCGCCTGGCATCGGGGCTCGCCGCCGCGTGGACCAACGTGACGGCGAGCCCTGCCAAGAAGAATCGGATGCCGGCAAACAGCAGCTGGGAGCCCGTGTCTCCCGAGGCAATCTCCAGCTGCTTGTACCCGAAGCGGATCACGGGGATGGCACTTCCCCACAGGGCGCACGCCAGGGTGGCGAGGCATGCCAGGACAAGCGGGTTCGACATTGGCTTTCGTGTGGCGGTGGTGTCCTGGGCGTGCGTCATGCGTCTCCATTCGGGCTGGGTGCGCGTCAGTTGTCTGCTAGGCGAGGCCCTTCGCGAAGGCGAGAAGCTCGTCGACGTCGTCTGCGGAAGTGGCCCACGAGCAGACGAAGCGGATCACGAGGTCGCCGTCGGGCAGCTTCGCGAAGGTCTCGGACCCGACGGCCTGTTCGAACCGTTCGGCGGTCGTCGGGTCGACGACGAAGAACTGTTGGTTGCTGTTGGATGGCAGATAGGTCTTGAAGCCGAGCTCGACCATGCCGTCGCGCAGGCGGCACGCGCATGCGTTGGCGTTGCGGGCCAGGCGCCAGTACAGCGGCTCGACGGCGGCTGCGGGCTCGCCGTCCTTCTCGGCAGTGAGGGCGTCGCAGGTGTCGGGCTCGAAGGCTCGCTCGAACTGGACGCCGAGCAGGCGACCCTTTGCCATGAGGCCGCCGCGCTCCTTTACCAGGTAGGGGAAGGAGTGCTTGAGCTCAGGGTCGTTGATGACCATGGCCTCGCCGAAGAGCATGCCGTTCTTGGTGCCGCCCAGGTAGAAGGCATCGGCCTTGGAGGCGAGGTGGCGAAGGGTGAGGTCGCAGCCCTCGGTGGTCAGGGCGACTGCCATGCGTGCGCCGTCGACGAAGACCTTGAGGTCGTGGCCGTGGGCCCAGTCGCAGATCGCGTCGAAGCGCTCGCGATCCCACACGCCGCCGAACTCGGTGGCGTTGGTGATGTAGATCATCTTGGGGCGGGTCATGTGGCGGCCTGACAGCGTCTGGTTGACGTAGACGCGCTCGGCGGCCTCGGGGGAGAGGAAGCCGTCATCGTCCTGCGTGGGCAGGATGGTGCGCCCACACGCGGCAATCGAGCCGGTCTCGTGGGTGTTGATGTGGGCGTCCTTGGTGCAGATGACGCCCTCCCAGTCGCGCAGCATGCCGGTGACGCCCATGATGTTTGCCGAGGTGCCGCCGATGCAGAACTCGACGGAGGCGTCCGGCCGTCCGCACGCCTCGCGGATCAGCTGGCGTGCGCGCTCGCAGTGGGGGTCGCCCTCGGTATAGCCGACGCACTGCTCGGCGTTGGTCTCGACGAGCGCCTGCAGGATCTGGGGCGCCGCGCCCTCGGAGTAGTCGTTCCTGAACTGATGCATCTTGCTCCCTCGTGTGTTCGTGTTCGTCTGCTGGGTGCCCGTTGGGCTTGTGTCCGATTGGGATTGTACGTGGACGGGCGGAAGGCGTCGCGCATCCAACGGTGGTCGGGCGTGGGTCTGACATGCTCGGTTTCGCAACACGAAACAAAAGAGTGCGACAATGCATCGGCGACGTCGGATTATGGGGCACCTTCGCAGCACTTCTCTGTTGGCTTTGACAGTAATTTGACAGGTGTCTTGACACATACCCACCAAGGTCCATACTCCCTAGCAAGTGCACCCGAACAGCGGGGGCAAGACGCCAGGGAGGCGCGGGTGGAAAGCATTCACGACCTCGTGGGATCTAGCGACCACGAGCAGATCATGAGCAAGTACGAGCGAACTATCGAGCAGAACCGCGAGGCCGCGGCTGTGGCTCCGGACGACATCGCCGAGCGTGTGGCTCGCCTCAAGCGCGAGCGCGACGCCGTGGTGCTTGCGCACTACTACGTGCCCGCCGAGACCCAGGCCCTGGCCGACTATGTGGGCGACTCCTTCTACCTGGCTCGCCTTGCCCGCACGCTGGACTGCTCGACCATCGTGCTGTGCGGCGTGTCCTTTATGGCGGAGAGCGTCAAGCTGCTCAACCCCGAGCGCCGCGTCCTTCTGCCCGAGCCCAACGCCGACTGTCCGATGGCGCACATGGTCCGCAAGCAGGACGTCGACGCGGTCCGCGAGCGCTACGACGACCTTGCCGTGGTCTGCTACATCAACTCGACCGCCGAGATCAAGACGTGGTCCGACGTCTGCGTCACCTCGTCCAACGCGCTCAAGGTCGTGCGCGAGCTGCCACAGAGAAACATCCTGTTCATCCCGGACATGAACCTGGGCCGCTACGTCGCCGAGCTCGTTCCCGAGAAGAACTTCGTGCTCAACCGCGGCTACTGCCCCACCCACCAGCGCATCATTCCCGCCGAGGTCGAGCGCCTGGAGGACGAGCACCCCAACGCCGAGGTCCTGGCGCACCCCGAGTGCACCGAGGAGATCCTGCGCGAGGCCGACTACATCGGTTCGACCAAGCAGATCATCGAGCGCATCGCCGCGAGCGAGAAGGACGAGTTCATCGTCCTGACCGTGGAGGGCGTCTCGTACGAGATCGGTCGCCTCACCCGTGGCCAGAACAAGCGCATCTACTTCCCGGCGACCAAGCCCATCTGCCCGAACATGGCGCGCGTCACCCCCGAGAAGCTCCTGCGCTCGCTCGAGGAGGGCTACGGCGAGGTCGGCATGCCCGGCGACGCCGACCGTGCGAACGCGCCTCTGGAGAAGATGCTCGAACTGGCAGCCAAGTAGGGGAGGCCAACAAACATGACGGCAATCCAACAGGATTCCAACAAGGACCAACAGAGGGCTGACGGCCCTCAACAGGCGTCCGACGCCATCGAGCGCGATCCCAACGAGAGCCTGAAGGCGCTCGCGGGCGACTCCCTTGCGCATGACGTCAGCTGCGACGTCGTCATCGTGGGTTGCGGCGTGGCCGGACTGTATGCCGCGCTCAACCTGCCGCGCGCCCTGCATGTGGTCATGATCTGCAAGGAGGACCTGGCCAGCTGTGACTCGATGCTCGCGCAGGGTGGCATCTGCGTCATGCGCGACCACGACGACTACGACTCCTGGTTTGACGACACCATGCGCGCCGGGCACTACGAGAACCGCAAGTCCAGTGTCGACACCATGATCTGGTCGAGCCGCGAGGTCATCAACGACCTTATCCGGATGGGTGTCGACTTCGACCGCGACGCTGACGGCAAGCTCGATTACACCCGCGAGGGCGCCCACAGCCGCCCGCGCATCCTGCACCACGCCGACGTCACCGGCGAGGAGATCACGACCAAGCTGCTGATGGCCGCCGCGGCCCTGACCAACGTCGAGATCCACGAGCACACGACCATGGTCGACCTACTGGTGGAAAACGGCGCCTGCGCGGGCGTGCTGGCAACCAACGCCCTGGGCGACACCGTCCGCATCCAGGCCCGCGACACGATCCTTGCGACGGGTGGCGTCGGTGGCCTGTACGAGCACTCGACCAACTTCCCGTGTCTGACGGGCGACGGCTGCCGCGTCTGCGAGAAGAACGGCGTCGCGCTCGAGCACATGGATTACGTGCAGATTCACCCGACGTCCCTGTTCGGGACCAAGGGCGCCCGCGCGTTTCTCATCTCGGAGTCGTGCCGTGGCGAGGGCGCGGTGCTCCTGGGCGCTGACGGCAAGCGCTTCTGCGACGAGCTCCAGCCGCGCGACGTGGTCACGGCCGCCATCCGCGAGCAGATGGAGCGCGAGGGCTCCGACCACGTCCGCCTCTCGTTCGAGAACGTGCCGACCGACGTGATTCTCAATCACTTCTCGAACATCTACCGAACCTGCCTCGAACACGGGTATGACATCACGCGGGAGCCGATCCCGGTGGTTCCCGCCCAGCACTACCTGATGGGCGGCATCGCCGTGGACGAGAACTCCCGCACGGGGATGACGAACCTCTACGCCGCGGGCGAGACCAGCTGCAACGGCGTCCACGGACGCAACAGGCTCGCCAGCAACTCCCTGCTTGAGGGAATGGTCTTCGCGCGCCTGGCCGCGCGCGACATCGTTAGGAGGAGGCACCAGTGAATCCCGTGACCCTGCGCCTGGTGGCGCAACCCCTTATCGAGCAGGCCCTTCGCGAGGACATCACCAGCGAGGACGTGTCCACGGCATCCGTCATGCCCGGCCCCGCGGCAGGCGAGGTGCACCTGATCGCCAAGCAGGATGGCGTGATCTGCGGCCTCGACGTCTTTCTCGCCACGTTTAGGGTCTTGGATCCGCAGGCCGACTTCGAGACGACGTTTGCGGATGGCGACGAGGTTTCCTGCGGAGAAGAGCTTGGCGTGGTTCGCGCCGACGTGCGCGCCCTGCTGTCCGGCGAGCGCGTTGCCCTCAACTATCTGCAGCGCATGAGCGGCATCGCCACCCAGGCGCGCTCCATGGCGGCGACGTTGGCGGGCACCAAGACCCAGCTGGTGGACACCCGCAAGACCACGCCCAACATGCGCGTGTTCGAGAAGGAGGCCGTGCGCGTGGGCGGCGCGGGCAACCACCGCTACAACCTGTCCGACGGCGTCATGCTGAAGGACAACCACATCGACGCGGCGGGCGGCGTCGCGCGCGCCATCGAGATGGCTCGCGAACATGCCCCGTTTGTCCGCAAGGTCGAGGTCGAGGTCGAGACCCTGGACATGGTCCGCGAGGCCGTCGATGCCGGGGCCGACATCATCATGCTCGACAACATGGACCACGACATGATGGCCGAGGCCATGCGCATCATCGACAGCCGCGCCGAGGTCGAGGTCTCTGGCAACGTGGATGCCGAGCGCCTGCGCGGCCTGGTCGACCTGGGTGTGGACTACGTTAGCTCTGGTGCGCTCACGTATGCGGCGCCGATCCTGGACCTGTCCCTCAAGCACCTGAGGGTGGTGGGCTAGGCCATGGCCACCAAGGCAAGCGAGGCGTCGCACCTGCGCCGCTGTCGAATCGAGCGCATCCTGAACGAGGCCACGGGCCCCGTCTCGGGCTCGGCCCTCGCGAGCGAGCTGGGCGTGTCGCGCCAGATCATCGTCGGGGACGTGGCGCTTTTGCGCAGCGCCGGCATGCCGATCATCTCCACCAACCGCGGATACATCCTGCAGGGCGCGCGCCGCGTCCGTCGCACGTTCAAGGTCCGCCACACCCCCGAGCAGACCGAGGCCGAGCTCACCGCCATCGTCGATTGCGGTGGCACCGTCGAGGACGTCTTCGTCAACCACCGCACCTACGGCCGGATGTCGGCCCGCCTGGACATCTCCAGTCGCATGGACGTCCGCCGCTACATGGACGACCTCACGCGCAGCAAGTCGTCGGTGCTGTCCGGCGTGACCTCGGGCTACCACTTCCACCACGTGACCGCCGACACCACGGAGCGGCTCGACGAGATCGAGCGCGTGCTAGACGAGATGGGCCTTCTGGTGGAGATCTTGCCCTACGAGCGCGAGGAGGGCCTCGCCTAACGCGTGTTTCGAGGGGGTTTACGGCTTCGCCGCACTTCTCGGCAAGTAGTAGAGTTTGACCTCAACGCACGCGAATGCGTGGGTGCATGTCAGATCGAAGGGACTTTGCGCAATGGAGAAGAAGGACATCGACTGGGGTAGCCTCGGCTTTGCCTACCAGCCCACCGACTACAGCTATGTCTGCAACTACAAGGACGGCCAGTGGGAGGAGGGCGGCCTGACCAAGGACCACACGGTCACGCTGTCCGAGTGTGCCGGCCTGCTGCACTACTGCCAGGAGGTGTTCGAGGGCCTCAAGGCGTACACCGCCGAGGACGGCTCCATCGTCTGCTTCCGCCCGGACATGAACGCCCAGCGCATGTTCGATTCCGCTGCGCGTCTGGAGATGCCGCAGTTCCCTAAGGAGAAGTTCGTCGAGGCCGTCAAGATGGTCGTCGAGGCCAACGCCGCCTGGGTGCCGCCCTTTGGCTCCGGCGCCACGCTGTACGTCCGACCGTTCATGTTCGCCACGGGCGACGTCATCGGCGTCAAGCCTGCCGACGAGTACCAGTTCCGCATCCTGGTGACCCCGGTCGGCCCGTACTACAAGGGCGGCGTCAAGCCCGTCAAGCTGCAGGTCCCCGAGTTCGACCGCGCCGCGCCCCACGGCACCGGCAACATCAAGGCCGGCCTCAACTACGCCATGTCGCTGCACCCCAGCGTCCTGGCCCACGCCGCCGGCTACGCCGACAACCTGTTCCTCGACCCGCAGACCCGTACCTACGTCGAGGAGACGGGTGGCGCGAACGTCCTGTTCGTGACCAAGGACGGCAAGCTCGTCGTCCCGCAGTCGTTCACCGACTCCATTCTGCCGTCGATCACCCGTCGTTCGCTGGTCCAGGTCGCCGAGGACCTCGGCATGGAGGTCGAGCAGCGTCCCGTCCGCTTTGACGAGATCGACCAGTTCGTCGAGTGCGGCATGTGCGGCACCGCGGCCGTGATCTCCCCCGTCGGCCAGATCGACAACGGCGACACCAGCGTCGTCTACGGCATGGAGCACGTTGGCCCCGTCATGAAGAAGCTGCGCGAGACCCTGACCGGCATCCAGTCCGGCGCCGTCGAGGACAAGCACGGCTGGGTCTTCAAGATCTGCTAGTTGGATCGCGACTCGGTCTGCCAGCACCAGTAAGTCTGACAAGCACTGATAGATAGGGCCTGGGCGGCGATGCTGCCCAGGCCCTTCTTGTTGCGACGGTGCGTGCGGTCGAGACGAGCCTGCCTCCGTTAGAGCTGGCGGCGATCCTTGCGGATCTGCTGCAGCAGGTCGGCGTTGTGCTGCTCGTGGGAGTTGAGCTCGACGTTCATCTTGTCGAACTCGTCGGCGGAGTAGCGGCCGTCGTACCAGGATTTGGCGTCGAAGTACTTCTGCAGGTCCTCCGAACGGAAGACCTTGCCGTGGCGCGCGTAGATCTCGTTGTGCGCGATGCGCAGCTGGTCGTCGGAGAGGGTCTCGAGC
This sequence comes from uncultured Atopobiaceae bacterium, assembly GCA_934792625.1. GTDB lineage: Bacteria > Actinomycetota > Coriobacteriia > Coriobacteriales > Atopobiaceae > CAKVON01. The sequence continues at coordinate 14,442 of CAKVON010000006.1, read as the reverse complement.
TCGGCCTTGCTGTAGTCGTGGCTGTCCGAGTCGGGGATGACGTAGTCGTCGTTCGACTGGATTGCGGCGACGGTGGTCGTGGCGGCCTCGGTGGTCGCCGGCTCGCTCATGGTCGTGGCCGGCTCCTGGGTCGTGACGGCCTCGGTCGTGGCGGAGGCCACGGGCTCGGCTGCCTTGTTCCTGTTGAGAAGGACGAAGGCGGTGGCGCCGCCAGCCACGACCGCGACGGCGATGGCCGCGATCGCGATGGCGACGGCGGTGTGGCTCTTCTTGGGCGGACGGTTGCCGCCCGGCGTGTCGAACCCCTGGGCGCCGGGGATGTAGGGCTGCAGGGGCTGACTGTAGACGGGCGGTTGCGCAGTCTGCGGGACCACGGGCTGGAAGGACTGCGTCCTGTCGATCGGGGGAGCGCCGACCATGGTCTGCTCGACGGGGACGTCCAGGCCGTCGCCCGTGTAGGCGGTCGCGGGTGCGTTGCCTGCGGGCGCCGTGGTCGTGGGAATCACGGTGGTGGGGGCCGCGGTTGTACGTGTCGTTGCGGTGGGCGCCATGCCAGAGAAGGCGTTGTCGCCCACGCCCGCCCCGCAGTGGGTGCAGAAATTGACGCCGGGCTTGAGCGGCGAGCCGCAGTGGGTGCAGAACTTCTGGGCCATGGGGACCTCCGGTTATGGAGCGCGGGTGCGCGTGGCTTATCGGGAACAGGCTACCACCTGGCATGCCGTGCGAGGGGAGGTTGGGGCCGAAAGGTGGCCGTCCCTCGGGCCGTTTTTAGGCGACATCCCATAAAAAGCGCCCCGACCGAAGCCGGGGCGCGTGTGGTGTCGGTTGCGGTCGACGCGGCCGTTAGGCGAGCTCGACCTCGGGTTCGACCTCGACCTGGCGACGGGCGTCGTCGTCCTCGTTCAGGCCCATCATGCGACCCTTCTTGGAGTCGACGAAGCTGCTGTCGCGGCGCTCGAGGAACGAGAGGAACATCGTCCACGCCGGGACGAAGACCGCGTATACGGCGAACAGCGTGCCGGTGACGGGGGCCTCGATGAAGGCCAGGATGCCGACGACCGAGGTCGACCAGGGGATTAGGGCGGGGATGATGACCGAGCTGTTCTCGAGGTCGAGTGCCATGGCGCTGCCGGTGCGCTCGCAGCCCTCGCACAGCTGGGAGGTGAGCATGGTGGCGACGATCTGGTCGCACGAGATGATCGCCGTGGCGATGGAGGTCAGCAGCACGCCCGTGAACGGGGTGGTGCGGTCGGCTAGCGTCTGGATGCCGCGACGCAGGTTGTCGAGAAGACCGGTGCCCCTGAACAGGCCGGAGTACGTTGAGGCAATGGTCACGATGACCGCGAGGTCGACCATCGACAGAATGCCGCCACCGTCGGTCATGCCCTGAATGGTGGCGTTGCCACTGTGGTAGCCAAAGACGAGAAGACCGGGCAGCTCGGTGACGGACATCTGCTGGACGGTGACGCACAGCACCATGGCCAGCGCCAGGCTGCTGAGCATGGTGACGCGGACGGGCATGCGCAGGATCGACAGGACGAGTGCCAGGACGATCGGGGTGATGACGATCCAGTTGAGCTCGAAGACCTGGCGGAAGGTGATGGCGAAGTGGGGCTTGGCCGCGACGCCCGTGCCCACGAGGACGCCCGCAAGCGCATAGAACACGATGGCGGCGAGCAGGGGCACGGCGGCCGTGCGCGCCATGCGGCCGAGGTTGTCGTTCACCTTGGTCCCGGTGAGGGACGCGACCAGCGCCGCACTGCTCGACATGGGCGAGCAACGGTCGCCGAAGAAGCTGCCGCTGAGGATGGCGCCGGCCATGAGGGCCTCGTTGGTGCCCATGGCGCTGCCGACGGCCATGCAGACGACGCCCGTGGTCGCGGCGGCGCCGAAGGAGCTGCCCATGAGAAACGACATCACCGCACAGAGCAGGAAGCTTGCGACGACCAGCGTGGCGGGGTGCGCGAGGTCGATGGACATGCAGGTGATGAGGGGAATCGCCCCGGACGCGCGCCACGTGGCGGTGAGCATGCCGATGATGCCGAACAGGAAGAGCACCTGGCCGACCTGGCGCGGGCCCTCGAGGCACATCTTGCCGATCTGGGTCATGCTGCAGCCGCGACGCAGGCCGTAGTTCGCAAAGAGCAGCGCGCCGGCGGCCAACAGGAGGGCAAGTGGCAGGCCGCAGATGGTTCCGGCGATGAGGGTCACGCAGAAGATGAGAAGGATCCATGTCTCAATCATTATTTGCGGGGCTTCCCTTCGTTTTTGATCGTTTCCTGCGGGGAGATGCCCCCAATCTGCATTCCCTACCGTACGTGCCAAATCGTTTTGTGTCTAACTGTTAATATGCGTATTAGTTACAAGTAGAATTTGTGGCCCGAAATATTCGCGCAATAGTCGACGCGGACTGCCGTCGCGGCCCTCGACGCTCGCGGCGGACGGTCGAAATGCGCCCGCGAGTGGGGACGCCGGCGAAAGACGGCCATCGGCGCCGGGCGACCGACGGGGAGGGCGACCGTGAACCTGCAGAGCATGGACTACTTCGTTGCGCTTGCCGAGGAGCGCAGCTTCACGCGCGCGGCGGAGCGAATCGGCATCACCCAACAGACTCTGTCGGCCCACGTGGCAAACGTCGAGCGCGAGCTCGGGGTCAAGCTGGTCCGTCGCAGCGTCCCCATCACCCTCACCGCGTCTGGCGAGAAGTTCCTCGGGTACGCGCGCCGCTTCCAGGCGCTTCGCCGCTCGATGGAGCAGGAGTTCCGCGACATCGCCGGCGACCGTGGCGGCGTTCTGAGCGTGGGTATCGCCTCCACCCGCGGCCACATGCTCATGCCCGACGCGATCGCGGCGTTCCAGGAGCGGTTTCCCGACATCACGGTCATGCTGCGCGAGGGCGAGAACGACGAGCTCGTCGAACTTCTCAAGGAGGGGCGCATCGACATGGCAATCGCCACGATGCCGCTCGACGTGCCACAGCTGGTGGTCGAGCGCCTCTACCGGGAGCGTGTCGTGCTGGTCGTCGCACAGTCGCTGTTGGACGACCTGTATGGAGAGCGCGCCGAGCAGGTCGTCGACCAGGTCCAGCGCACGGGCAGCCTGAGGCCGATGGCCGACTGCCCCTACCTGCTGTTGGGTGAGCGCGACGTGCCGGGCGACCTGTCGCGCAGCGAGTTCGAGCGAGCGGGCTTCTCGCCAAGGGTCAAGGCCTTCTCGACCAACTCCGAGACGCTGGTGGCGCTGGCCGAGCGCGGGGTGGGCGCGGTGTTCTGCCCGGAGGAGATGGTCAGGACGATCTTTGCGGGGCGCAGCCGTGGCGACCTGCGCACGATTACGCTGTCCGACCGCGCAAGCTTCTGGATCTCGGTGGCGTGGAAGCGCTCCGAGCACGTGTGGAGCGCCGTTGGCGAGTTTCGCGACGTGCTGCGCGAGCAACCCGCGGGCGCGAGCAACGCTATCATGTCGTGATATATGACTGACGCGCGGGCGCGCGTGGGCTTGCGTGGGGCATCCGCGCGGGCCCGGCCCGCATGAGGGGAGAGGGACCGAAGATGGCCCAGAAGGTTCAGGGTACCGAGGATCTGTTCGGCGGCTACATGCGTGCCTGGCAGCACATGACCGACGTCGCGCGCGAGCTGTTTGGCTCCTACGGCTTCGACATGATCGAGACCCCCGCGATCGAGCAGGTCGACACCTTCGTCCACGGCATCGGCGAGTCCACCGACGTCGTGCGCAAGGAGATGTTCCGCGTCTTCTCGGGCGCACTTCTCGACAACATGCTCGAGTCGGGTAGCGAGAAGGGCCTGAAGCCTCGCCAGCGCATGGCCATGCGTCCCGAGGGCACCGCGGGCGTGGTTCGCGCCGCCGTCGAGAACAACTTCGTGCCGCAGGGCGGCGCCCCGAAGAAGCTGTGGTACGCCGAGGCGATGTTCCGCGGCGAGCGCCCGCAGAAGGGTCGCCTGCGCCAGTTCCACCAGGTCGGCGTCGAGTGGCTGGGCGCCCCCGACCCCGCGGCCGACGCCGAGTGCATCATCATGCTCATGGAGTTCTACAAGCGCCTGGGCTTCGACCCGTCCGGCCTGCGCCTGATGATCAACTCGATGGGTGACGCCGCCTGCCGTCCCGCCTATCGCGAGAAGGTCCGCCAGTTCATCCTCGACCACGCCGACGAGATGTGCGACGAGTGCCGCGAGCGCGCCGAGATCAACCCGCTGCGCGCCTTCGACTGCAAGAACGAGCACTGCCGCGAGGTCATGGCCGACGCCCCGCTGGTCCACCAGAACCTGTGCGACGAGTGCGCCGAGCACTACGCGCAGGTCAAGCGCTACCTGGACGAGGCGGGCATCGCCTATGTGGAGGACCCGACGCTCGTGCGCGGCCTGGACTACTACACCCGCACGGTCTTCGAGGTGGAGGCCATCGGCGGCGGCGTCGGCGCCATCGGCGGCGGCGGCCGCTACGACGGCCTGATGGAGCTCGAGGGCGGCAAGCCCACCCCGGGCATCGGCTTTGCCGTCGGCTTCGAGCGCATCGCGCTGGCGCTGGCCGCGCAGGGTGTCTCGCTCGAGGGCGACGAGCCCTCCTGCGTGTACGTCGCGTGCGCCTCGCCCGAGCAACGCGACGCGGTCTTCTCGGCAACGCTGGCGCTGAGGCAGGCCGGCGTGCGCACCGAGGCCGACTACCAGGGTCGTTCGCTCAAGTCGCAGTTCAAGCAGGCCGACAAGCACAACGCGCGCCTGTGCGTGGTGCTGGGCGCCGACGAGGTCGCCAGCGGCAGCGCGACCGTGCGCGACATGTCCACGCACGAGCAGGTCAGCGTCCCCATGTCAGAGCTCGCGGCCCACGTGGCGGCCCGCCTGGCGTAAAGCCCGCCGCCCGATGATGGATACCTTGCAGACGCCCCTCGCCACGATCGAGACCGTGGCGGAGGGGCGTCTGTGCGTACGGGCGCTGGCGTCGTGCTCGGCCCAGGCCCTGGCGCTGTCGCTGGGCATGTCCCGCGTGAGCGCGACCCACGAGCTCGAGTCCGGCTATGCCAGTCGCGTGGCCGACGCCGACGGGTCGCTTGCCCCCGCCCGCCTGACGGGTGGTTCGCGCCTGGCCGCAGGCGACGTGGTCGAGTTCGCGCTCGAGCCGTTCGTCGGGGCAGGCCGTGCCGCCGCGGCGCGCGACGCCGGAGGACTTTGCGTCCCGGCAGGCTCGCGCCCCCGCGCCGGCGTGCGCGTGCTGTACGAGGACCCCTTCTGCTTGGCTGTCGAGAAGGACGCGGGAGTCCTGATCCATGGGGACGGGACCGGCGCCGCGAACCTGACGGACCTTGTTAGGGAGTACCTGGCCTCGCGCGCACTTCTCGGCAGCGCGGCGATGGCGCAGCCCGTGCAGCGCCTGGACGTGGAGACCACCGGCGTCGTGCTGTTCTCGAAGACGTCGCAGTTCCAGCCCGCGTTCGACGCGCTGGTGGCCGGCCACGACTCGGTTGCCAAGCGCTACCTGGCACTCGTTGGCCCCGGCTTTCCCGCGGGGACGCGCCGCGTGGATTTGGCCATCGCGCGCGACAGGCACGACTCGCGTCGCATGCGCGTGGTGCGGCGGGCGTCCGCCGGCGGTAGCGGCGGGTGTGGCGCTGGCTGCCGCGGAGGGCGTGGTGCCGCCAGCGCCCGCGGCCAGGCGGCAAAGCCCGCGCTCACCACGGTGACGCTTCTTGCGTCGGGTCCGCGCGCGAGCCTGGTCTTGGCCGAGCTCGGCACCGGTCGCCGCCATCAGATCCGCGTGCACCTTGCCTCGATGGGCTTTCCGATCCTGGGCGACCCGCTGTATGCACGAGGCGCCGCCGCCCGCGGCCCGCTCATGCTGCACGCGTACGAGGAGTCGTTCGAACATCCCGTGACGGGCGAGGCTGTCCGCGTGCGCACGGCATGGCCCACGCGCTTCGCGTCGGCGGGGTTTGCCGAGGTCAGCCTCCCGTAAGCGGCCGGCGCATACACGGCTGGCACAAACACGGCTGGCGCAAACGCAGCCGTCGCGAGCACTGCTGCCGTAAACGCTGCCGACACAAAAAATCGGGGCCCCGAGGGACCCCGACCAAAGCCTGTCGCGCGCTGCCGGTTGCGAACACGCGACGCTGGTTCAAGCCAAGACGTCGCGACGGCGCCGACCCTGTGCCGCTATTCCTTCTCGCCCTTGACCGAGGCGTAGAACTTGGCGGTGTCGAAGACGTCGGCGACCTTGCTGCCGTTGATGAAGGGGATGGAGAGGAACTCGTCGAGCGTGGGGACGAGGTCGCTGCAGTCGACGTAGTGGTTCTTCTCGTTACGCTTGCTGGTGTCCTGGGCACGCCAAGACTGGAAGTTGACGTCCGTGAGGTAATACATGGCCGACCCGACCTTCATGTACACGGAGTGGTTCGAGTGAAGGTAGTCGACCAGGCCGTTGTAATCCAGATCGAGTGCCTCCGTTGCCCTCTTGCCCATGACGCGTCCTTTCCTCGTTGGGACAGTACCTTCGCATGACGAAAATTTATCCGACCGCGCGGGTTTCATACATGCATCTGCCAACGATTCCGCCGACCGGCTGATTCTGCGCCCGATTGGTCGGCAACTGGTATGTGCGACGGGCCGTTCGCGGTCGCTGGACCGCCGCCGTGCCCGTGTCCGCCCGCGATGGGCTACCCTTCTGACAATACGGCCTGCCGAGAAGTGCCGTGTGGCTTGCGACCCGCGAAGGGGGACGACTACATGAGGCAGCGCAACCGTCGCAACATCGTCATCGCGGCAGTGGTCGCGGCATGCCTGGCCATTGCGCTCGCGGTCGTCGCGACGCTCGTGCCCGGCTCGCCCTTCTCGGCAGCCGGCGTAAACGTCACCACAACCCGCAATGGCGCGCCCGTCGGCATGGCGCCCCAGAACCTTCCCGAGGTAACGGACGCCGCCGCGCCCCGGTCCAAGACCGTCTCGGTCATGATGGTCGGCGACGTCCTGGTCCACCGTGGCGTGTGGGAGAGCGGCGAGTCGGGCGGCAAGCGCGACTATTCGCACCTGTTCGCCAACATCAAGGCCGACGCCCAGGCCGCCGACATCGCCATCGTCAACCAGGAGACGCCCTTGGGCGGCGAGTCGCTGGGCCTTTCGGGCTACCCCATGTTCAACGGCCCGCAGGAAATCGGCGACGCCGAGGTGGCCGCCGGCTTCAACGTGGTCACCCGCGCGACCAACCACTCGCTGGACGCGGGCCAGAGGGGCATCGAGTCCGAGCTCGCCTTCTGGCGCAAGAAGCACCCCGACACGGCCGTGCTGGGCCTTGCCGACGGCAAGGAGGCCTACGACAAGATCTACGTTGCCGAGAAGAACGGCATGCGCGTGGCCATCCTCAACTACACCTTCTCGACCAACGGCATCGCGCTTCCGTCCGACAACCCCTATGCCGTGCGCATGCTCGACGAGGGCCTGATCGCCGACGACGTATCCCGTGCCCGCAAGCAGGGCAAGGCCGACGTGGTCATAGCCTGCCCGCACTGGGGGACGGAGTATCAGGAGACCCCCGACGAGTCGCAGCGCCGCTGGGCGCAGGTCATGGCCGACGCCGGGGTCGACGTGATCATCGGCACCCACCCGCATGTCATCGAGCCCGTCGAGACCGTCAAGGGCTCGGGCGGCAACCGGACGCTGGTCTTCTGGTCGTTGGGCAACTTCGTCTCCACCCAACCCACGGCCCAGACCATGGTGGGCGGCATGGCCAAGGTCGACCTGCGGCGCGACCCCGACGGCACCTGCCACGTGGCCTCCTGGGAGATGGTGCCCGTGGTGACCCAGCGCCTGACCGGCCACGACCTGACGACGTACCGCCTGGACGCCTACACCGACGAGCTTGCCTCCGCCAACGGCATCAACGCCGTGCAGAGCAGCGTGTCCTTCTCGCGAAAGTGGGTCGTCGACTATTGTTCCCAGGTGCTTGGTGACGGCTTCGACAGGAAGTCCTGCGTCCTGCGTGGCTGACGACAGTTAATGACTTGTTGCCCTTGGCCGTGGCAGGTCACGTGCGCGCCCGTTGCTGCTAGTATGGGAACCCGCGCGCCGGTGCCGTCTACGCCTCGCGCGCAGTCTGACGATGTCGCCGCCCGTAACGGCACGGGGCGGCGCAGACGAGAGGAACATGCATGACCGATACCTTTTCGATGCACACCCACACCTGCGGCGAGCTGCGTGCCGATAACATCGGCGAGACCGTCACGCTCACCGGTTGGGTCTGGCACCGCCGCGACCACGGCGGACTCATCTTCATCGACCTTCGCGACCGCGACGGCGTGACGCAGATCTCCTTCGACCCCGAGCACTCCGGCGGCACCGCGTTCCACGCCGCCGAGGACGTCCGCTCCGAGTGGCCGATCAAGGTCACCGGCGTCGTGCGCGAGCGTCCCGAGGGCCAGGACAACGAGAAGATGGCCACCGGCCACGTCGAGGTCCTCGTCAACGAGCTCGAGGTCCTCAACACCTCGAAGACCCCCGCGTTCCAGATCGAGGACGGCATCGACACCTCCGAGGACGTGCGCCTGCGCTACCGCTACCTCGACATCCGTCGTCCCAAGATGATGGCCAACCTCAAGATGCGCAGCGACTTCACCTTCGCCGTGCGCGAGGCCTTCCACAACGCCCAGTTCACCGAGGTCGAGACCCCCGCGCTGTTCAAGTCGACCCCCGAGGGCGCGCGCGACTTCCTGGTCCCGTCCCGCATGCAGCCGGGCCACTTCTACGCCCTGCCGCAGTCCCCGCAGCTGCTCAAGCAGCTGCTCATGATCGGCGGCGTCGAGCGCTACTACCAGGTTGCCAAGTGCTTCCGCGACGAGGACCTGCGCGCCGACCGCCAGCCCGAGTTCACCCAGGTCGACGTCGAGATGTCGTTCGTCGACCAGGATGACGTCATGGGCTGCATCGAGACCGTCCTGGGCGAGGCCCTGGGCAAGATGGGCGTCGACGTCCAGCTCCCGCTGCGCCGCATCCAGTACTGGGACGCCATGGACACCTACGGCTCCGACAAGCCCGACACCCGTTACGGCATGGAGCTGCACGACGTCACGCCGATCTTCTCCAACTCCAAGTTCAAGCTCTTCGCGAGCGCTGCCGCTGACGAGAAGACCTTCGTCAAGGCGATCAACGCCAAGGGCGCCGGCAAGTGGCCCCGCGCCAAGATCGACAAGCTGGCTGACGTCGCCAGCGAGTTCGGCGCCAAGGGCCTGGCCTACATCGCCTTCCGCGAGGATGGCTCCGTCACCAGCCCCATCGTCAAGTTCTTCTCGGACGAGGAGATGTCCGCGCTCCGCGCCGAGATGGACGTCGAGCCCGGCGACCTCGTGATGTTCGCCGTGGAGAGCCGCCTGCACGCCGACGAGATCCTGGGTGGCATGCGCCGTCACATGGCCGACGCCCTGGAGCTCCCGCGCGAGGGCCACGACCTTTTGTGGGTCGTCAACTTCCCGCTGTTCCACTGGGACGAGGAGACCAAGCGCTACGAGGCCGAGCACCAGCCCTTCACCCTGCCGACCGAGACCGACCCCGACAAGATCATGGCCGACCCGCTGGCCGTGGGCTCCTACACCTACGACTTTGTCATGGACGGCTTCGAGGCCGGCGGCGGTGGCATGCGCATCCACAATGCCGAGATGCAGATGGCCATCCTCAAGATGCTCGGCTTCACCGAGGAGGGCGCGCGCGAGCAGTTCGGCTTCCTGCTGGACGCCCTCGCCTTTGGCGCGCCTCCCATGGGTGGCTTCGCCCTGGGCCTGGACCGCGTCTGCATGCTGCTTGCCGGCGGCGACTCGATCCGCGACGTCATGGCGTTTCCCAAGACGTCCAGCGGCTCGGATCTCATGAGCGACGCCCCCTCCGAGGTGTCTATCAAGCAGCTCAAGGAGGTCTCGCTGAGGCTCCTGTAGCCAAGGCGTCGCAGCTTGCGCTCGCAAATGCGCCAGCTGCCGAGAAGTGCCGCGAGGTACAAGGAAGTACTTTCAGGCGGGGTCGTGCCATCCGGCGCGGCCCCGCTTTCTTGTTTGCGTGTTTGTTCTGCCAGCTGGCTTGTCTGTAGGGCCTGCTGCCGGAAGTGCTCTGCCGCTACCCGCGCTTGCGAATCGCGAAGTACTCCGTAAGCAGCAACGCAAACAGCACCGCCATCGACACGCACGACGCAACGACCGCGCCCGACAGCTGCGCGAAGTTGACCAGCAGCTCAGACACCAGGATCGAAAGTGCGAACGCGATCGCGTAGATCCTGGTCACGGCGCCCTGGGCGCGCAGCACGGTGATGATCTGGTACAGGAAGTCGATTGCAGCACCCAGGAACCCCGCGCCCACCATCACCAGGAACAGCGCGGTGTACGGCTCGAAGTCCAGGCCGTACATGAAGTTCATGATGGGGATGCCCAGCCACAGGATGAAGGCGCCCACCGCGACGGAGATGCCCGCGATCAGCGCAATCATCGCGAACACGATCAGCGAGAACCTACGGCGCTGGTCGGGCTGCGCCCAGATGTTGGCCAGGCGCACCAGCTGCGGCTTGTACAGGATTCCCGCCATCATGATGATCGAGTGGGTGGGGAAGTACATCGCGTTGAAGTACAGCTGGTTGTCGTAGCTCAGGCTGTTCTCCATCACGAGCTTGGGCACGCAGTCGATCAGCGAGTACAGGAACAGTGCCGAGAAGAGCGGCAGGCACTCGCGGAAGATCTCGCGGACCTCCACGAAGGTCGCGCGCCTCGGAGGCTCGGTCTCCAGAAAGCCCAGGGGGACCGTCACCAGCACGAGCGATGCGACGCCGCCGACCAACATGGCCACCGAGGCAAAGCCGATGTTGCGCGTCACCAATATCACTACCGAGAAGAGCAGCGCGCCCGCGACCGAACGGATGGTCTGCGAGATGCCCGCCAGGTAGAGCTTGTCGCACTGCTGCAGGCGTCCCTCGAAGACGTCGGCCATCGCGTCGACGACGCGGAAACCGAAGACGCCCAGGCTGATGGAGAGCATCGGCTCGACGTAGCCGCGCACGCGGCAGAAGACCATGCCTGCGGCGACCATGGCCAGGCAGGTCAAGACGCGACAGATCAGGTAATCGTAGAAGGAGTGGCCCTCGTCGACGTCGGACACCTGGTAGGTGCGCACGCCGTAGTTGCCCATCCACATGAGTACCGAGCCCACGGTAAACGCCATCGAGAACATGCCCGCGTGCTCGACGCCGGAAAACCACGTGGCGACGATCGTCAGCATCGGGAACAGGAAACCCCACGTCGCCATGCCGATCGTGTTCCAGATGTAGTCGCGCCCGCCGCTGTGGGCGGCGTACTGCTCGGTCTGGTCGGACAGGTTGCCCGAGTACACTGCCGTGATCACACGGTTCCACCAGTGGTTGGCCAGACGAACCAGAAACGGCGGCTCGCCCGGATCGTCCGGGTTGCGACCGCGCCTGATCTGACGCTCGCGACGACGGCGCTCGTGCCTGTCGGAGGCCTCGCCCACGGCCAGCCTCGCGCGGGCGATGGCGCCCGTGATGGGCCCGTGACCATGGTTTTCGCTTCGGTGCATGTTAAAGGCCAAGACTCGGTCCCTTCTGTCGGTGGCGAGTGCCATGGTGCCCAGTCGCGTCATACCGCGCGCCTCGGCACTTCTCGGCAGACTCTTCCTCGCGAGTTCGGTTCTGCAAGTTATTCCCCACAAGATTGTAGGCATGCCGAGAAGTGCGTGCGCTCGATTGCGTCGGCCATCGCTGCCTTGACTCGAGGCGCTATTCGGAAGGTAACAAATCGGCGTTCGGACGAGCATTGTCGGGCGGACGGTAGGGAATGGGCGCAAATCTCCCAAACAAATTGTGTCCGATTGGACAATTGCGGTTCCAATGCCCCTAAGTTAGCCATATACTACTTTCGTCAGTTAACCGTGGAGAACTTCTGCGGCGGGACAACGTACCAAGACGACGAAGGGACATGCCATGGGTGCAGGAGCGCAGCTTCCTCTCGCGATGGTGGGCGAGGGTGACACTGCGACCGTCGAGCGGGTCAAGGGCAATGCGGAGCTCAAGCAGCACCTGGCCGAGCTCGGCTTTGTCGCGGGTGCCGACGTGAGGGTCATCTCGCGCGCGGGCGGCGACGTCGTGGTCGACGTCAAGGGCGCGCGCCTGGGGCTCAACCGCACGATGGCGATGCGCATCACCACGCGTTAGGCGTCGGCGGGCACCAGACGCCAGCGGGCGCGCGACGCCACAACCAACCACAGGTATCCATGCCGCGAATGCGGCCGATCATTTTTGGAGGAAGGAAATGACCACTCTGAGGGAAGTGAAGGTGGGGCAGGGCTGCACCGTGGCCAAGCTCACCGGTGTCGGCGCGGTCAAGCGCCGCATCATGGACATGGGCCTCACCAAGGGCACGGGCGTCTACGTGCGCAAGGTCGCGCCCCTGGGCGACCCAATTGAGGTCACAGTCCGCGGCTACGAGCTCTCGCTGCGCCGCGACGAGGCCGACAACATCGAGGTAACCGACGTCCACCAGGGCGAGTAGCGCCAGGCGGGCATCCCCCCTGCGCACATGGGCTGAGAAGCCCATATTTTTGCGAACTCAAGTTACCTTCAGCTAACAAAGGCACGACCCGAGGCGCGTTCGACGAGACGCGCAGGGGCACGACCACAAGCAGCAACACCAAGAAAGGCATGGCATGGCAGACAAGATCAACATTGCCCTGGCCGGAAACCCGAACTGCGGCAAGACGACGCTGTTCAACGAGCTCACGGGCTCGAACGGCTACGTCGGCAACTGGCCTGGCGTCACGGTCGAGAAGAAGCAGGCCCCCTGGAAGTCCAACCGCGAAGTCATGTTCGTCGACCTCCCCGGCATCTACTCGCTCTCGCCCTACTCGCCCGAGGAGGTCGTCTCGCGCGACTACGTCGTCAACGACCGTCCCGACGCCGTGATCGACCTGGTCGACGTCACCAACCTCGAGCGCAACCTGTACCTCACCACGCAGGTCCTCGAGGCTGGCCGCCCGGTCGTCGTCGGCCTCAACATGTGCGACCTTCTCAAGGAGCGCGGCGACGTCGTCGACACCGCCAAGCTCTCCGGCATGCTCGGCGCTCCCGTCGTCGAGGTCTCCGCGCTCAAGAACAGCAACGTCGACGAGCTCGTCAACTCCGCCATTGCCGCCGCCAAGGCGGGCAGGTCGTCCGCGGGCGCAAGGTGCTTCTCGGCAGAGGTCGAGTCCGCCCTGGACAAGATCGCCGCCCAGATCTCCGGCTGCTGCGACCTCGAGCTGCAGCGTTGGTTCTCCATCAAGGTCTTCGAGCGCGACGCCGAGGCCATCCGCCCGCTGGGCCTCACCCCCGAGCAGCTGGCCGCCATCGAGCCCGTGATCGAGGCTGTCGAGAAGGACCGCGATGACGACGCCGAGTCCATCATCACGTCCGACCGCTACGAGTGGATCGCCGACGTCATGGACGCGTGCGTCACCAAGGCCCCCAAGAGGCTCACCGTCTCCGAGAAGATCGACAAGGTCGTCACCAACCGAGTGCTGGGCCTGCCGATCTTCGTCGTCGTGATGGTCGCCGTGTACTACATCGCGATCTCCACCGTGGGCACCGCCGCCACCGACTGGACCAACGAGAACCTGTTCGGCGACGGCTTCTTCGTGAGCGCCACCGGCGAGCAGCAGTTCAACGACGACACCGACGCCTACGCCGAGGGCCACTACGCCGACAAGATCGACGGCTACCTGGCCGCCGCCGAGGACAAGGGCGTCTCCACCGACGGCATCGCCGACGCCGTGGCCGCCCTGGCCGACGACCCCGATGACGCCGACGCCAGGGCCACCGTCGCCGCCTTCGAGGACAGCGCGAGCAAGGCCGGCGTCGTCGCCGACGCGGCCCCCGTCCACGACGAGGACGGCAACTTCGTCGACACCAAGGGCGACGTCATCACCAAGCTCGACGCCGACGGCGAGCCCGTCCTGGCCGCCGGACAGCAGCTCGACACCATCAAGGTGACCGAGTCCGACTTCGCCGAGGCCGTCGCGGCCCAGGCCGCCGAGCCCGCCGCCGAGGACTACGACGGCTACGTGCCCTCCGTCCCGGGCGCGGTCGAGGGCTGGCTCGACGCCGCGGGTGCCTCCGACGTCGTCAAGTCGCTCGTGATCGACGGCATCATCGGCGGCGTGGGCTCCGTCCTGGGCTTCATCCCGCAGATGTTCGTGCTCTTCGTCCTTCTCTGCTTCCTCGAGGACTGCGGCTACATGAGCCGTGTCGCCTTCGTCATGGACCGCGTCTTCCGTCGCTTCGGCCTGTCGGGCAAGTCCTTCATCCCGATGCTCGTGAGCTCGGGCTGCGGCGTGCCGGGCGTGCTCGCCACCAAGACCATCGAGAACGAGAAGGACCGCCGCATGACGGCCATGCTCACCACGATGATCCCGTGCGGCGCCA
>CAKVON010000005.1 GCA_934792625.1 uncultured Atopobiaceae bacterium | reverse complement strand
CCATCATGTGGCACGAGAACGTCGACATCTCGATCACCGGCAACTCCACCAACCCGACGCGCTTCCAGCACCCCGTCGCTGGCACCTACAAGAAGGAGCGCCTCGAGGCCGGCAAGAAGTACTTCTCCGTCGCCTCTGGTGGCGGCACCGGTCGTACCCTGCACCCGGACAACATGGGCGCCGGCCCCGCCTCCTATGGCATGACCGACACCATGGGCCGCATGCACTCCGACGCCCAGTTCGCCGGCTCCTCCTCGGTTCCCGCGCACGTCGACATGATGGGTCTCATCGGCATGGGCAACAACCCCATGGTCGGTGCCACCGTCGCCTGCGCCGTCGCCGTCGAGGAGGCCCTCTCCAAGTAGGGGAGCGTGTCCGCGACTTCGTCCTGAGGGGCGTGCCTTCGAGCCGCCTTACGGACGAGAAGAGCTTTGCCAGGGCCGTCACCTTCGGGTGGCGGCCCTTTTTCGTGTGCGTGCCGTTTTCGAACGGCATTTGTAGGCTGATGGGGTCCGGGCATCGGCTTGCGGCCTCGCGGCACTTCTCGGCAGCGAGGGGGCCATCATTGATACGTCAACCCCGCGGTCAATTGCATATAAGTCATATCTTCCGAAACCATACAGGTAACTGGTGTATTTTTGAGAAACGGGACGTCGGAGGACCGTCCCTGTTCAACGCAGCCAAATCGCACGAGAGGAAGAGGTGTGAGATGAGACTCTCGAGAAGCACGAAGGGCGCGCGTGATCGCGGCCACTGCCGCGGTTGCCCTGACGCTTGGCACGTTCGCCCCGATGGCGCCTGCCGTCGCGGAGGGTGTGTCGGGTGATGCCGGCCAGCAGGTCGCCCTGGAGAAGAACCAGAAGACCGCGACCGAGCTCGACGAGAACCTGGAGACCAAGGTCACCCTGTCGTTCCCGGGCAAGCGCGAGGCCGAGGCCTCCGACGTCGTGTTCGTCCTCGACAAGTCGGGTGCCTCCGCGCAGACGGACATCTACAACCAGTCGAAGGAGTTCCTGGGCCAGATCAGCCAGAAGGCCAAGGCCGACGGCCTGGACATCAAGGTCGGCGTGGTCCTCTTTAACAAGGTTGGCAACGTCCAACAGCCGCTGACCGACGTCGTCACGGGATATGACGACATCCTGGACGCGATGAACTCCAGCGTTCGCTCCGGCACCAACATGGATGCGGGCCTTCTTGCCGCCAAGAGCATCCTCGACGCGGACACCTCCGTTGCCGCGTCGAACAAGCACGTCATCCTGATCAGTGACGGTGCCACCTACCTGTTCTGCAAGAACGGTGACTACACTACCCCGTACACCAGGTCGTTCGGTAGCGTCGAGGGTGGCAAGAACTTTATGGGCGGCGTCTGGGAGTGGCAGTCCCGCGAGTACCACACCGACAACGCCTGGAAGAAGTTCGACGACGGTTCCAACTTCATCTTCTCGGAGGCCATGACCAGCCCCGAGAAGCTGGCCAAGTACCTTGCGTACTACAAGGACCAGTACCAGAACTCCGAGAAGAACTGGGCCCAGTACGACTACGAGTACACCCTCCTCGCGTCTGCCATCGGGACCTCGAACCCCATCCCGCTCGACGTTAACGCGCCGTGCAACTGCGATATCGCCTACATCAGCGCGGACGACACGTTCCAGGCGATGGCCAAGGCCGGCTATGACATGAACGTGTACTTCAAGAACGATGCCGACTTCGACGGCTCGAACTTCCTGAAGTACCTTGCCAGGAACACGAACGGCGGCGAGCTGGACACCGACTTCGACGAGATCAGGGCCAAGCTCATCGACAAGATCTCCGTCGGCTCGACTGTCGAGGACCTCATCGGCGCCGACTTCGACTTCGTCAACGACCCCGAGAAGATCAGCCTGACCGTCAACGGCGAGAAGCTCGCCCCCGAGAAGATCGACGACCAGGGCGGCACGACCTATGGCTTCGGCAAGCTGCAGGACGGCTCCTACAGGTACACCCTGCGCCACGCAGACGGCGACCAGGAGGCGCTCGAGCTCACCCTGAACGAGGCCGCGGTCCCGAGCAAGCCCGTCGTGCTCGAGTACAGCGAGCGTCTGGTCAACGTGCCCACCGAGCCCGGCACCCACACCCTGAAGGTCAACGAGAGCGCGACCCTGCACCCCATGGACGGCAACGGCATGCGTGGCGATGACTACGAGTTCCCCGTTCCCGAGGTCACCTACACGGTCGCCGAGCCCGAGACCCCGGCCAAGCCTGACAGCCCGACGGCTCCTGCGACGCAGGTCAAGCCTGCCACGACGGCATCTGCTGCCAAGGGTGACGCGACCCCCAAGACGGGGGACCAGACGTCTCCGATGGCCGCGGCTGCCCTTCTGGCCGCCGGTGCCGGCGTCTGCGCGCTGGCCATGACCCTGAGGCGTCGTAGCTGCTAGACAACCAAGCTTCCCGATTGCGCTTTTGTGTAATCGCAAACTACCCGCTGGACCGAAGGCCCGCCCCGATTGGGGCGGGCCTTCTGCTTGTGGTGACGTTGCCGGGACTCGCGGGCCCGCCGTTGCTAGAACAGGCAGGCCTCGATCACGTCCTTGCCACGAAGATGTTCGAGCCACTCTCGTGGGATGCCGTCGATGCCGTAGACGATTCCCGCGAGCGCCCCGGCGACGGCAGCTGTCGTGTCGGTGTCGCTGCCAAGGTTGACGGCAGTCAGAACGCAGTCCTGGTAGGAGCGGGTGTTTGCGAGGCACCAAAGTGCCGCCTCGAAGGTGTGCAACACGTATCCGCCCGATGCGATGGCATTACGGGGCTTCTTGGGGTCGACGCCGGCGGAAACGGCCACCGACCACGCGCTGTCGCCCGAAATCAGGTTGCGTGCCGCATGGACCATCCTCACGCAGGCCTCGGTCGACGTGGGGTGGGCGTGCGTGATGGCCGACACGGCCCTGACCTCGTCGTCGTTTGCCACGAACGCCAGTGGAACGATGCGCATGAGCGACCCGTTGCCGTTGTCTCGTTCCCCCGAGCAGCCGCGCCCGGTCGAAAGTGCCCGCGACGTGGCGCCTCCAATGTCAAACAGGTGGTCGCATGTGTATGCGTCGCGCGTGTACCACACGACGAACCTCTCGCGGATGTCACCGACGTCGACGCGGCCCTTCTCGCGAATCGAATCGCAGGTGGCAAGCGTCATCGACGTGTCGTCGCTCCAGGTGCCGGCTGGTTGGTCGTGCGTGCCGTGGCCGACCATCCCCGTGCACTTGAAGGTGTCGCGCCCGCGAAACTCGAACGGCACGCCCAGGGCGTCGCCCACTGCCAGGCCGTATACGCAATCGCGAAGTGTCGTCGCCATCATCGTCCGCCTTTCCGTCGTCGCCGTCGTCGCCACCGAGCGTTGCCGCATGCGTCCGCCAGTTAACGGAGAGGACATCCGACCACCCTACAATCGCCTGCAGAGAAGTACGTGCGGGTCACAGGCCCGCCACAACGCTTGGAGGCTACATGGAAGGCTACACCTACTTCGCACCCACCAAGGTGCTCTTTGGTCCCGGAAGGCTCTCCGACCTTGGTGACCAGGCGCTTCCCGGGCGCCGTGCCCTCGTTGTCACAACCGGCGGCAAGTCCGTCAAGGCAAACGGCTACCTGGCCCGCGTCGAGGCAGAGCTCGACCGAGCTGGCGTCTCGCACGTCCTGTTCGACCGCATAGAGCCCAATCCGCTTCGCGAGACCGTCAACGCCGGCGGATGGCTCGCGCGTACCGAGGGCTGTGACTTCGTGCTGGCCCTTGGCGGCGGCTCCGTGATGGACGCCTGCAAGGGAATCTGTGCCGTCGCCGCCAACCCCGTCGTCGCGCCTGATGGCAGCCGCTCGGCGGGCGACGTCTGGGACTACGTCATGGGCGGGACCGCCAAGGGCAAGCGCATCCCGAACGACCCGCTGCCCCTCGTGTGCGTGACCACCACCGCGGGCACCGGTTCCGAGGTCGACGCCGGCGGCGTTCTTTCCTGCAAGCAGAACGACGAGAAGCTCCGCCTGGGCGACGCGCGCCTGTTCCCGACCCTTTCGGTCGTCGACCCCGAGCTCATGCTCAGCGTGCCCGCGCGCCTGACCGCCTACCAGGGCTTCGATGCCCTCTTCCACAACGTGGAGTGCCTCATCAACCGCCACCACAACCCAATGGGGGACATGGTCTGCCGCGAGGGCATCCGCAGCGCCGCCGCGGCGTTGCCCACCTGCGTGAATGACGGCGGCAACCTCGAGGCGCGCACGCGGCTGGCGTTTGCCAACACGCTCGGCGGCTATGCGATGGTCTGCTCGGGCTGCTGCGGCTGCCACGGCACCGAGCATGGCATGAGCGCCCACCACCACGACCTGCCACACGGCGCCGGCCTCATCATGATCGCGAGCGCCTACCACACCCACATGATTGAGGCCCACGTCGCGGACGACCGCTACGTCCAGATGGCCCGCCTCATGGGTGCCGATGACGACGCGGTCGCTGCGCGCGGTCCCATGGCCTTCGTCGACGAACTCGAGCGCCTCAAGCGCGACTGCGGGGTCGACGGCCTTGCCATGAGCGAGTGGGGCATCTGCCGAGAAGAGCTTCCCGCGATTGCCGAGAACGCCATCACGACCAACGACGCGCTGTTCGAGCATGACCCGGCACAGCTGTCCGTCGCCGACGTCACGGCCATCCTCGAGGCCAGCTGGAGGTAGTGGCGGGACGGTGCCCAAGCCTCCGGCGCGTGATTCGTTCGGTGTGAGCACCGAACGAATGTTCTGTGAATCCCGACGGCCTCTCGTTCGTCGCGGGCACTTCTCGCTAGACTGAGGGTCTACAAAAGACGGCAGAGTGGGAGTTGGTCCATGGCCTCCGACGCAATAGTCATCCGCGGCGCGCGCGAGCACAACCTGCGCGACGTCGACGTTTCCATCCCGCGCGACAAGCTCGTGGTCATCACGGGCCTGTCGGGCTCGGGCAAGTCGAGCCTCGCGTTCGACACGATCTACGCCGAGGGCCAGCGTCGCTACGTGGAGAGCCTCTCGAGCTACGCGCGTCAGTTCCTGGGCCAGATGGACAAGCCGGACCTGGACTCGATCGACGGCCTGTCGCCGGCGGTGTCCATCGACCAGAAGACCACCAGCAGAAACCCGCGTTCCACCGTGGGCACCGTGACCGAGATCTACGACTACCTGCGCCTGCTGTACGCCCGCGCGGGCATCCCGCACTGCCCGGAGTGCGGCCGTGCCATCGAGCGTCAGACGACCGACCAGGTTGCCGACAAGGTGCTCGCGCTCGCGCAGGGTCGCCGAGCCTATGTCCTGGCTCCCGTCGTCGAGGGCCGTAAGGGCGAGCATGCCAAGCTTCTGGAGGATCTGCGCCGCGAGGGCTTCTCGCGCGTCCGCGTGGACGGCGAGGTGCTCGAGCTGGACGACACCATCAAGTTGGACAAGAAGTTCAAGCACTCGATCGAGGTCGTGGTCGACCGCATCGTGGTGCGCGAGGGCTCGCTCGGTCGCATCGCGGAGTCCGTCGAGACCGCGACGCGCCTGGCGGCGGGCAAGGTCGGCTTCTGGCTCTTGCCCCCGCGTGACGCACCGGAGGGGACCGAGGGCGAGCTGCTGCAGTACTCACTGGCGCTGGCGTGCCCGGTGCACGGCCACTCGATCGATGACCTGCAGCCGCGCGACTTCTCGTTCAACGCACCTTACGGCGCCTGTCCCGACTGCGACGGCCTGGGCACCAGGCGTGTCGTCGAGGCGGAGTCGCTGATCGAGGACCCGGAGCTCTCGGTCGCAGGGGGCGTCTTCGGCTCGCTGTTCGGCCACTCCAACTACTACCCACAGATTCTGTCTGCCGTCTGCCGCCACCTGGGTGAGAGCGACGAGACCCCCTGGAAGTCCCTCAAGCCCAAGACGCGCCGCGCGCTTCTGGACGGCCTGGGTGACACCAAGATCCGCGTGGACTACCACACGCGCGACGGTCGCGACACCCACTGGTTCACCAAGTTCTCCGGCGTGCGCTCGATCCTCTTCGAGAAGTACCAGGAGACCACCTCCGAGACCATGCGCACCCACCTGGAGAAGTACATCCGCGAGGTGCCGTGTCCCACCTGCCATGGGGCCAGGCTCAAGCCCGAGTACCTTGCCGTCACCGTGGGCGGGAAGTCCATCAAGGACGTCTGCGACATGTCGTGCCGTGACAGCCTCGCGTTCTTCGAGGCGTTGGAGCTCGACGGATCCCGCGCGACCATCGGGGCCCCGATCGTGAAGGAGATCCGCGCCCGCCTGCGCTTCCTGGTCAACGTCGGCCTCGACTACCTCACGCTCTCGCGCGCTGCGGCCACGCTGTCCGGCGGCGAGGCCCAGCGCATTCGCCTGGCAACCCAGATCGGTGCGGGCCTCATGGGCGTCCTCTACATCCTGGACGAGCCCTCGATCGGCCTGCACCAGCGCGACAACGACCGTCTGATCGACACCCTGCGTCGCCTGCGCGACCAGGGCAACACGGTCATCGTGGTCGAGCACGACGAGGACACCATCCGTGCGGCGGACCATGTCATCGACATGGGTCCTGGCGCAGGCGAGCTTGGCGGCGTGGTGGTGGCCGAGGGCACCCCGCAAGACATCATGGCCTGCCCCGAGTCGCTCACCGGCGCCTACCTGACCGGCAAACGCATGGTGCCCCTGCCCGAGTGTCGCCGCAACCCGCGTCGCGGTGCCCTCAAGGTCATGGGCGCGAGCGCCAACAACCTCAAGAACGTCTCCTGCAAGGTCGAGTACGGCACCCTCACCGTGGTCACGGGCGTCTCGGGCTCGGGCAAGTCGTCGCTGGTCACCGACACCATCGCGCCCGCCCTGGCTAACGAGGTCCAGCGTGCCAAGCGCGCCGTGGGCCCGCACCGTCGCATCGAGGGCCTCGTGGATGCCGAGGGCAAGCGCCTGGTGGACAAGGTCATCGACATCGACCAGTCTCCCATCGGTCGCACGCCGCGCTCCAACCCGGCCACCTACATCGGCCTGTGGGACGACCTTCGCGCGCTCTTCTCGTCCACGCCCGAGAGTCGTGCCCGTGGCTACAGCCCCGGACGCTTCTCGTTCAACGTCTCCGGCGGCCGCTGCGAGGCCTGCAAGGGCG
Organism: uncultured Atopobiaceae bacterium; assembly: GCA_934792625.1. Classification (GTDB taxonomy): domain Bacteria; phylum Actinomycetota; class Coriobacteriia; order Coriobacteriales; family Atopobiaceae; genus CAKVON01. Next base: position 120,023 of record CAKVON010000005.1, on the reverse strand, counting down.
ACGGCCAGATCAAGATCGAGATGAACTTCCTGCCCGACGTCTACGTCCCGTGCGAGGTCTGCCACGGCGCGCGCTACAACCGCGAGACGCTCGAGGTCACCTACCACGGCAAGAACATCTCCGACGTGCTCGAGATGACGGTTCACGAGGCGCTTGCGTTCTTCGCCAACATCCCGCGCATCAAGAACAAGCTCCAGACCCTCTACGACGTGGGCCTTGGCTACCTGCACCTGGGGCAGAGCGCCACGACCCTCTCGGGCGGCGAGGCCCAGCGCGTCAAGCTGGCAAAGGAGCTGCACCGCCAGCAGACGGGCAAGACCTTCTATATCCTGGACGAGCCAACCACCGGCCTGCACTTCGAGGACGTGCGCCAGCTCGTCGAGGTGCTCCAGAAGCTGGTCGACGCGGGCAACACGGTCCTTGTCATCGAGCACAACCTCGACGTGATCAAGGTCGCCGACCGTATCATCGACATGGGTCCCGAGGGTGGCGATGCGGGCGGAGCCGTAGTCGCCTATGGCACTCCCGAGAAGATCTGTGAGGTCGAGGGCAGCTACACCGGACGCTACCTGCGACCCATCCTCGAGCGCGACCGCAAGCGCCAGGCACTTCTCGCCAGCGCGAAGGCCTCTGCCGATGGCGATTCGCCTGTTGGCGCCGACGGCCCCGATGGTTTGTCCGACAGCGAGGGGAGGGGGCTCTGATGGCCCGCAAGGAGCGCGTCCAGAAGACCAATGCCATGCGCGAGCTCGAGCGTGGCGGCGTCGCCTACACCGTCGTGACCTACGACGCGACCAACGAGGACCTCTCGACGGGCGTGGGCGTGCGCATATCCGAGATGCTGGGGGAGGATCCCGACTCGGCGTTCAAGACGCTCGTGACCACCACCCCTTCCGGCGGGCACGTCACCTGCTGCATCCCGGTCGCCGAGGAGCTCGACCTCAAGAAGGCGGCCGCGGCGGCTGGCGAGAAGACCCTGCAGATGATGCACGTCCGCGACCTGGAGCCCACCACCGGCTACGTCCGCGGCGGCTGCACGCCCGTCGGCATGAAGAAGCAGTTCCCGACCCTGATCGACGAGACGGCCCAGCTGTTCGATGAGATCAGCATCTCTGGTGGCAGGCGTGGCCTGTCGCTCACGGTCAATCCCGAGGAGCTCGCGCATTTTCTGGGCGCCACGTTCGCCGACATCGTGAGGGACGACCCCGCAGGCCTTTAGGTGGGCGCGGGGTTCCCACGTTTCTGGTCAATTGCGCATTGTGACGCGTTTGTTTCATTTTGCTGCAAGCAAGCACCATCCGAGTCCGAACGTCAAACAATAGGGAACCAACGCAGCCCCAAGAGAGCTGCCCGACGTTCGAAGGAGGAAATGAAGATGGGTTTCAATGATTCGCTGTCCAGGAGGAACTTCGTCAAGCTAATTGGTGCTTCGAGCGTCATTAGCGCGGGTATGCTCGTCGGTTGCGGCGGTGGCTCCGACTCCGACAACGACGGTAAGTTCAAGATCGGTGGCATCGGCCCCGTCACCGGCGCCGCGGCCATCTACGGCAACGCTACCAAGAACGGTACCCAGATCGCCGTCGACGAGGTCAACGCCGAGAAGGACGGCAAGGTCAAACTCGCCTTCAAGAACGCCGACGACGAGCACGACGCCGAGAAGTCCGTCAACGCCTACAAGTCCCTCAAGGACTGGGGCATGCAGATCCTGGTCGGCACCACCACGACCGCCCCGTGCGTCGCCGTGACCGCCCAGACCAACCAGGACAACATGTTCCAGCTCACGCCATCCGCGTCGTCCACCGACGTCATCGGCGGCCAGGCGGACGCCGACGGCAACGTCACCACGCAGCGCAAGAAGAACGTCTTCCAGATGTGCTTCACCGACCCCAACCAGGGCACCGCTTCCGCCAAGTACATCTCCAAGCAGAAGCTCGGCTCCAAGGTTGGCATCATCTACAACAACTCCGACGCCTACTCAAAGGGCATCACCGTCAAGTTCAAGGCGGAGGCCAAGGAGCTCGGCCTTTCCGTCGTCGCCGAGCAGCCCTTCACCGACGACAGCTCCAGCGACTTCACCGTCCAGCTCAACAAGTGCAAGTCTGCCGGCGCCGACCTCATCTTCCTGCCGATCTACTACCAGCCGGCTTCGCTGATCCTGTCCAAGGCCAACGAGATGGGCTACAAGCCCAAGTTCTTCGGCGTCGACGGCATGGACGGCATCCTGACGCTCGAGGGCTTTGACACCTCCCTGGCCGAGGGTGTCATGCTCCTCACGCCCTTCTCGGCAGACGCGACCGACGACCTCACCAAGAAGTTCGTCAGCACGTACAAGGAGAAGTACAAGGACACCCCCAACCAGTTCGCGGCCGACGCCTACGACTGCGTCATGGTCGTCAAGCAGGCCATCGAGAAGTCCGGCGTCACGCCCGACATGGAGGTCTCCGAGATCTGCGACAAGCTGATCGCCACGATCACGTCCTCCGACTTCACCTACGACGGCCTCACCGGCACGGGCATGACCTGGTCCGACACGGGCGAGGTCTCCAAGGAGCCCAAGGGCATGGTCATCAAGGACGGCGCCTACGTGGGCATGGACAACTAGTCCCTCCTACAACCGCTCTAGAGGCGGGGGTCACCGAGTCTGGTGGCCTCCGCTCCTTCGTATCTTGCCAATCGACGCCGCCGGGTCCGCCGGCGGCATGGGAACAGAAAGGAGCGACCGATGGACCTTCTCGCCAACCTGATCAACGGCATCTCCCTGGGCAGTGTCTACGCGATCATCGCCTTGGGCTACACCATGGTCTATGGCATCGCCAAGATGCTTAACTTCGCGCATGGCGACATCATCATGGTCGGCGGCTACATCTGCTTCTGCGCGATGTCGTACCTCGGGCTCAACCCGATCGTTGCCGTCCTTTTGTCCATCGCCGGCTGCACCGTGCTCGGCATGCTCATCGAGCGTCTGGCCTACAAGCCGCTTCGCGAGGCCCCCTCTCTCGACGTCCTGATCACCGCCATCGGCGTCTCGTACCTGCTGCAGAACCTCGCCCTTCTCATCTGGAAGAGCGACCCGAAGTCGTTCCCGCAGGTCATCGCCATGCCCTCGCTGTCCTTGTTCGGCGGCGAGCTCGTGGTGAGCTCGGTCACGCTGGTGACGGTCCTGGCCAACATCGTGATCATGGTGGGCCTGACGCTGTTCACCACCAAGACCAAGATGGGCAAGGCCATGCGCGCCGTCTCCGAGGACAAGGGCGCGGCCCAGCTCATGGGCATCGACGTCAACGCCACGATCGCCATGGTCTTTGCCATCGGCTCCGGCCTCGCGGCAATCGCGGGCGTGCTTTTGTGCTCGGCATACCCGACGCTCATGCCCACCACCGGCCAGATGCCCGGCATCAAGGCCTTCGTCGCCGCGGTCCTGGGCGGCATCGGCTCGATCCCGGGTGCCATGATCGGCGGAATCCTGCTCGGCGTCATCGAGATCTTCGCCAAGGCGTACATCAACGCCCAGCTCGCAGACGCAATCGTGTTCGCGGTGCTCATCGTCGTGCTGCTCATCAAGCCTGCCGGCCTGCTGGGCAAAGAGATTCACGAGAAGGTGTAGCCCATGGGATTCCTCAAGAAGATGAGCGCCACCAACCGCTCCAACCTCATCACCTACACCCTGGTCGTCATGGCCTTCGTCGTGGTCCAGGCCCTGGTTTCCACGGACATGATCTCGTACTCGATGCAGGGCCTGCTCGTGCCGATCTGCTGCTACGTCGTCATGGCCGTCTCGCTCAACCTGGTCGTCGGTATCTCGGGCGAGCTGTCGCTCGGCCACGCCGGCTTCATGAGCATCGGCGCCTTCACCGGCATCGTGGTCATGGCGCAGCTTGCCGACGCCATCCCCGACCCGCAGGTCCGTCTCGTCGTCACGATCTTCGTCTCGGGCATCATGGCCGCCGTCGCGGGCTTCCTCATCGGCATCCCCGTCATGAGGCTGCACGGCGACTACCTGGCCATCGTCACCCTCGCCTTCGGCGAGATCATCAAGAACGTCCTCAACAACCTGTACGTCGGAATCGACCCCGCCGGCCTGCACTTCTCGATGACCGACGCGGCGGGCCTGCACATGCAGGGCGGCATGATCCTCATCAACGGCCCGCAGGGCGCCGCCGGCATCACGATGGCGTCCACGTTCACGCTGGGCTTCCTGCTGGTGCTGTTCTGCCTGTTCGTCGTCCTCAACCTCAAGTACAGCCGCTCCGGCCGCGCGATCATGGCCGTGCGCGACAACCGCATCGCCGCCGAGTCGACGGGCATCAACGTCACCAAGTACCGCCTGATGGCATTCGTGGTGGCAGCCGCCCTCGCCGGCATGGCGGGTGCGCTGTACGCGATGAACTACTCCTCGATCGTCCCGAAGAAGTTCGACTTCAACCTGTCGATCCTGGTGCTGGTCTTCGTCGTCCTCGGCGGGCTGGGCAACATCCGTGGCTCCATCATCTCGGCTGCCGCCCTCACGATCCTGCCCGAGGCCCTGCGCGCGATCGCCGACTACCGCATGCTGCTTTACGCGGTCGTTCTGATCGCGGTCATGCTCATCTCGAACAACCCGCAGCTCAAGGGTTTCTTCGAGAGTGTTAGGGAGAAGTTCAGGCATCATGGCGACGGCGACGGTGCCGCCGCGCAGGGAGGTGAGCTCGATGGCTAGCAAGCGTCGCGTCGACACCAAGATGGTGCCGCTCCCTTCCGTCTCGATCGTCCCCGAGCGTGACGTCGACAAGACCCCGGTGCTGGAGTGCCGCCACCTCGGCATCGACTTCGGCGGCCTGCACGCCGTCGACGACTTCAACATCGCCGTGGGCAAGACTGAGATCTGCGGTCTGATCGGCCCCAACGGCGCGGGCAAAACGACCGTCTTCAACCTGCTCACCAAGGTCTACAAGCCTACGCGCGGCACCATCCTGCTGGATGGCCAGGACACCGCGGGCTGGGACGCCGCCAAGGCGTCGCGCCACGGCATTGCCAGGACGTTCCAGAACATCCGCCTCTTCTCGACCATGACCGTCGAGGAGAACGTCATGGTCGGCCTGCACAACCAGATCCCGTGCGGCATGTTCTCGGGCATCTTCCGCGCCCCCAGGTTCTGGCTGTCCGAGCGTGACTTCCACACGCGCGCCCAGGAGCTTCTGGACGTCTTCGACATGCGCTCGCTGTCCGACACCCCCGCGGGCTCGCTGCCCTATGGCGCCCAGCGTCGCCTGGAGATCGTCCGTGCCCTGGCCACCAACCCCAAGCTGCTTCTTCTGGACGAGCCCGCCGCCGGCATGAACCCCTCGGAGACCTCCGAGCTGATGGACAACATCCTCAAGATCCGCGAGGACTTCCAGATTGCCATCATGCTCATCGAGCACGACATGGAGCTCGTCATGGGCATCTGCGAGGGCATCGCCGTGCTCAACTACGGCAAGATCATCGCCAAGGGCACCCCCGAGCAGATCCAGAACGACCCGCAGGTCATCGAGGCGTACCTCGGCCAGCAGAAGGAGGCCTAAGCGATGGGAACCATGCTCAAGGTTGACGACCTCCAGGTCTATTACGGCTCGATCCACGCCGTCAAGGGAATCTCCTTCGAGGTCAACGAGGGCGAGATCGTCACGCTGATCGGCGCCAACGGTGCCGGCAAGTCCACCACCCTCAACACCGTCGCGGGCCTGCTCAAGCCCCGCGCCGGCTCCATCGAGTTCGAGGGCGAGTCGCTCGTCGGCGTGCCCGCGCACAAGATGGTCCCCAAGGGCATCGCGCTGTGCCCGGAGGGTCGCCGCGTCTTCACCGAGATGTCCGTCAAGGAGAACCTCGAGATGGGTGCGTTCACCCGCAACGACGCGGAGTCGAAGGAATCCCGCAAGATGGTCTACGACCGCTTCCCGCGCCTGCGCGAGCGTAAGGGCCAGTCGGCGGGCACCCTGTCCGGCGGCGAGCAGCAGATGCTTGCCATGGGCCGCGCGCTCATGTCCAAGCCCAAGCTGCTCATGCTCGACGAGCCCTCCATGGGCCTCGCGCCCATTCTGGTGCAGGAGATCTTCGACATCATTCGCGCGTTGCACGAGCAGGGCACCACGATCCTGCTCGTCGAGCAGAACGCCCAGATGGCGCTCTCCGTCGCCGACCGTGCCTACGTCTTGGAGACGGGCCGCGTCTCGATGAGCGGCAACGCCAACGAGCTGCTTCACGACAAGCGCGTCCAGCAGGCATACCTCGGCGGCTGATCCGCTGCCGAGAAGGGCCGTCCGCTCGGGCGTCCCGCACAAGGACCCGTCGGTCCACACATCCGCGCCAATGGAACCGTCCCGCATCTTCGGGGCGGTTCTTTTACGTCTTTGGGTCAAAACCACCGACATCGTGCGTACTTCTCGGCAGCACATGCATACTTGCAACAATTCCATTCGTGCGATTTTGCCCGGAGGGACTTCTCGCTACTTTACTGTGCTAAAGTAAGTCCCACGACGCTTTAGCAAGATAAAGTGAAAGCAAGCAAGCGAACGGCCGCGCACGCCCGGTCGGGGACGGAGAAGAACGTGATCGCAGGAACGCCGCGTGGGTTCAGGGACATCCTCTCCGAGGAGGCGCTGGCTCGCGAGAAGATCGTCGACACCGTGCGCGCATGCTTCGGCGCGCGCGGCTACATGCCCGTCGAGACGCCCCTTCTGGAGGACCGCGCCGTGCTCGAGCGCGCCGGCCGCGTCAAGGGGTCGCCCTTCCGCCTGTTCGACTCCGACGGTCGCCTGCTCATGCTCAGGCCCGACCTCACCCTGCCGATCGCGCGTCTCGCGGCGGGTCGCATCGGCGCGGGCGCCCTGCCCGTGCGCCTTCGCTACTGCGCGCCGGTCGTGCGCGAGCAGGAGTCGCTCAAGGGGCAGTCGCGCCAGTTCACCCAGATGGGCGTCGAGCTCATTGGCGGCGAGGGCGCGGCGTCCGAGTCCGAGGTCGTCGCGCTCCTGGCTGAGGCGCTCGAGGCGCTTGGCGTCGACGGCTGGCGTATCGTCTGCGGCTCGGTCGTGCCCGTCGCGGCGTTACTGGGCCAGTGCGCCCCCGACGACGCCTTCCGCGAGCGCGTGCAGGGGCTCGTGCACGAGTCCGACCTCGTGAGCCTCGACGACCTCGTCGCCGCGGCCGACCTGCCCGCGCCGGTGGCCCGCGCCCTCACGCGCATCCCGCGCGTCCACGGCGGCCCCGAGGCGCTCGACGAGGTCGACGCCCTGCTGGACGCCGCGTGCGTGCCCACCGCGCGCCGTGGAGTGGCCGAGCTGCGTCGCCTCGTGGACTCGCTCGAGGGCACCCCGGCAGCCGGCCGCGTCACCTTCGACTTCTCGATCATCAACTCGTTCGACTACTACACCGGCCTCATCTTCAAGGGCTACGTCGACGGCATCGCCGCCAGCGTTGCCTCGGGCGGGCGCTACGACGCCGTGCTGGACAACCTCGGCATGGCGGACACCGCGGCATGTGGCTTCGCCCTCTCGCTCGAGCGGGTCCAGGAGGTCCTGGGCGAGCAGGGTGTGGCGGGGGTCGCGACCCCGGGCATCCGCGTGGGGGAGCGCCCGCTGCGCATCGCGGTGCCCAAGGGGTCGCTTTTCGGCGACACCCTGCGCGTGCTGGAGGAGGCGGGCCTTCCCGTCGACGAGCTGCGCGACCCCGGCCGCAAGCTCATCATCTCCGCGGGCGACGTCGAGTACGTCATCGTCCGCGCCCAGGACGCCCCGGCGTTCGTGGGCTTCGGCGGCGCCGACTGCGGCATCTGCGGCTACGACTCGCTCGTCGAGGCCGACCTCGACCTGCTCCAGCTCGTCGACCTCGGCTACGGCGGCTGTCGCTTCATCGTTGCCGAGCCTCGCGCCAACGCCGGCCTCGCCGAGCGTGCCTACGCCTGGCGCGGCACCATGCGCGTCGTGACCAAGTACCCGCGCATCACCCAGATGTACTACGACCGCATCGGTCAGCAGGTCGACATCATGCAGCTGCACGGCAACATCGAGCTGGGCCCCATCGTGGGCATGGCCGACCGCATCGTCGACATCACCGCCACCGGCACGACCCTGCGCGAGAACGACCTCGTGGTCGTCGACGACGTCATGGAGTGCACGGCGCGCTTCTTCGCGGGCCCGGCGGCCTACCGCTGCGACGCGCGCATCCGCGACCTCGCCGACCGCCTCGCCGCGGTCGCCGACAAGAAGGAGGACTAGCCATGATCAGAGTCGACCTCACCGGTGGCCGCGAGCTCACCGACGCCGACATCAAGCGCTCCGGCGCCCTGCCCCGCGAGGTGATGGACGCCGCCGAGGCCATCGTCGACGACGTCCGCGAGAACGGCGACGCCGCGGTGCGCGCCTATTGCGAGAAGTTCGACGGGAGTTGCCCGACGTCGTTCCGCGTGCCCGACGAACTTCTCGACAGTGCCACGTCGATGGTGGACCCCGAGTTCCTCGCATCGCTCGAGCTCGCCCACAGGCAGATCCGCGAGTTCCACGAGCGCGAGGTCACGCAGTCGATGTTTGCCGCCCGCGCCGACGGGACCATCCTGGGCGTGAAGGTGACCCCGCTGCCCAGCGTGGGGATCTACGTGCCGGGCGGGCGCGCGCAGTACCCCTCGACCGTCCTGATGAACGCCGTGCCCGCCAAGGTCGCCGGCGTGCGCCGCATCGTGATGGTGACGCCGCCCCAGCGCGACGGCTCGCTGTCCGCCTACACGCTGGCGGCCGCCAAGGTCGCGGGCGTCGACGAGGTCTACGCCGTCGGTGGCGCCCAGGCCGTCGGCGCGCTGGCCTACGGCAGCGAGACCATCCCGCGCGTGGCCAAGATCACCGGCCCCGGCAACGCCTACGTGGCCGCGGCCAAGCGCTACGTCATGGGCGACGTGGGCATCGACATGGTCGCCGGCCCAAGCGAGGTCTGCGTGCTGGCCGACGACACGGCAGATCCCGTGGTCGTGGCGGCAGACCTCATGGCCCAGGCCGAGCACGACCCGATGGCCACCTGCTACCTCGTCACGGACTCGGCCGAGCTGCCCGACGACGTCGAGGCCGCCCTGGCCCGCCTGGTGCCGCAGAGCCCGCGCGCCGACATCACTGCCAAGAGCCTGGAGCACGGCGTCATCGTCCGCTGCGACACGCTGGCCGACGCCGTCGCCGCCGTCAATGTCGTGGCGCCCGAGCACCTGGAGCTGCACTGCGCCGACGCCATGGGCCTGCTGGGCTCGATCGAGAACGCCGGCGCCATCTTCGTGGGCCCCTGGAGCTCCGAGCCCCTGGGCGACTACGTGGCCGGTCCCAACCACACGCTGCCCACCGGCGGCACGGCGCGCTTCTCGAACCCGCTGGGCGTCTACGACTTCGTCAAGCGCTCGAGCGTCGTCTCCTACACGCCCGCCGGCCTTGCCGCCGACGGCCCCTCGGTCCAGTCGATCGCCCAGTCCGAGGGCCTGTGGGCCCACGCCCTGTCGGTCGGCATGCGCCGCAGGCTCCTGGGGCAGGGTGGCGAGAAGTTCGGTGACCCCGTCGCCGCCTGCGAGGATGCCATGCGCTGCGCATGGCCGCGCGAGCTCGATGCGGCCGGCGTTGCGTACCTGCCCGGCTACGACGGGAGGGAGTAGCGTGGGGGCAACCTTCGACGCGCGCCTGCGCACCCGCGACGCCCTGCGCGGCTTCGAGCCGTACGACCCGGCCTTCACGCCCTGCCGCGTGAACCTGTCTGCCAACGAGAACACCCACGAGCCGCCCGAGGCCCTCGCGCGCGCCATGCGCGAGGCCATGGCGAAGACCCCGCTCAATCGCTACCCCGACCCCATGGCAAACGACCTACGCGATCTTCTCGCCATGCGGCACGGTGTCGCACGCGACAACCTGTGCGTTGGCAACGGCGGTGACGAGCTGCTGTTCAACCTGCTGTTTGCCTTCTGCGGTCCCGACCGCGCGCTGGTCACCTGCCCGCCGGACTTCTCGGAGTACGCGAACTTCGCCGCGATGTGCGAGACGCCCACCAGGCTCGTGTGGCGCGACCCCGAGACCTTCGCCGTCGACGCCGACGCGCTGGTCGAGGCGGCCAAGGGCGCCGCGCTGGTCATCCTGACCTCGCCGAACAACCCCACGGGCGACCTTCTGGACCCCCGCGTCGTGCGCCGCGTGCTCGACGAGACCGACGCGATGGTGCTGGTGGACGAGGCGTACGTCGAGTTTGCCGGCGAGGGCGCGAGCCTTGTGGGGTGGGTCGCCGACAACCCGCGTCTGATGGTGCTGCGCACCCTGTCCAAGGCGTTCGGCCTGGCGGGTCTTCGCTGCGGCTACCTCGTGGCCGACCCCTCGGTCATAGGCGTGTTGGCCGCGGTGCGCCAGATCTACTCGGAGGACGTCCTGGCCCAGGCCGTGGCGCGCGTGGCGGTCGAGCGTCGCGACGAGCTCGCGTCCACCGTGGCCGAAATTGTCTCCGAGCGCGAGCGCCTGGCGACGGGCCTTGCGGGCATCGACGGCGTGCGCGTGTGGCCAAGCGCCGCCAACTTCGTGCTTGCCCGCGTGCCCGACGCCGCCCGGGTCCGCCGGCGCCTTCGCGACGACTTCTCCATCCTGGTGCGCGACTTCTCGTCCGCGCCCGGCCTCGCGGGGTGCCTCAGGATCAGCGTCGGCACCCGCGAGGAGAACGACACCCTGCTGGACGCACTCGCAACCATCCTTAGGGAGGAAGCATGACAAGGACCGCAAACGCTTCTCGCAAGACTGCCGAGACGAGCATCGAGCTTGCGCTCGACCTCGACGGCACCGGGGCGTCCGACGTCTCGACCGGCGTCGGCTTCTTCGACCACATGCTGTGCGCGCTGTCGCGCCACTCGCTCGTCGACCTCGACCTGCACGTCGAGGGTGACACCTGGGTCGACGACCACCACACCGTCGAGGACACGGGCATCGTGCTCGGCCAGGCCCTGCGTGAGGCGCTGGGCGACAAGCGCGGCATCCGTCGCTTCGGCTCGTGCATGGTCCCGCTCGACGAGGCTCTGGTCATGGCCGCCGTCGACATCTCGGGTCGCGGCGAGCTGTTCTGGGACGTGCCCATCTCGGCGCAGAAGGTCGGCACCTTCGACACCGAGCTGGGCCACGAGTTCTTCGCGGGTCTCGCCCGCGACGCGGGCATCACCCTCCACCTGCGGCTCGTCTGCGGCGAGAACGCCCACCACATCCTGGAGGCCACCTTCAAGGCGGCCGCCCGCGCCCTGCGCGAGGCCGTCGAACCCGACCCGCGCATGGCCGGGACCATCCCCTCGACCAAGGGGAGCCTCTGATGGCCGCCCGCATCGTCGTGGTCGACTACCACAAGGGAAACCTGCTCTCGGTCGCCCGTGGCCTCGGTGACGTCGGGGCCGAGGCGGTCGTTACCGACGACCCCCGCACAATCGCCTCGGCCGACGCCGTGGTCCTGCCCGGGGTGGGCAGCTTCGAGGACGCCATGGGCTACATGGTGGAATCGGGCCAGGACCAGGCCGTGGTTGAGGCCTGCCGACGTGGCGTTCCCTTCCTGGGCATCTGCCTGGGCCTGCAGCTTCTGTTCGACCGCGGTGACGAGCGGGTCGACGGCGCCGAGCACGCCGACGACGACCCCGGGCGCTGGGTCGCGGGCCTGGGCCTTGTGGGAGGGTCGGTCACGAGGCTTTGCTCGGACCGCCTGAAGGTGCCCCACGTGGGCTGGGACCAGATCCACCTGACCGACCACGGCCGCGCCTGCCCGCTGTTCGACGGCGTGCCCGAGGGCGCGAACGCATACTTCACGCACTCCTACGCGGTCGACTCCGACGTCCGAGGCGCGCTCGTCGCCACGCGCACCCACTACGTGCGTAGCTTTGCCTCCTCGGTCTGGCAGGACAACGTCTTCGGGGTCCAGTTCCACCCCGAGAAGAGCTCCGGCGTGGGCCTGCGCATCCTGCGAAACTTCGTCGCCATGGCAGGGGGTGGTGCCAAGTGATCCTGTTTCCCGCAATCGATTTGGTCGCGGGCCGTGTGGTCCGCCTGCAGCGTGGCGAGCGCTCCAAGATGGACGTCTACTCCGACGACCCGACGGCCGTGGCGCGCGACTTTCGCGATCGCGGCGCCGAGTGGATCCATGTGGTCGACCTGTCCGCCACCTTCCAGGAGGACGAGGCCGCCCTCGAGGCAAACGCGGCGGCGATCCGTGCCATCTGCCAGGTCGACGGGGTGCGCGTGGACTGTGGCGGGGGAGTGCGCGACATGGCCGCGGTCGAGCGCCTGGACCGCCTGGGCGTGGAGCGCATCGCCATCGGCACCGCGCTCGTGCGCGACCCCGACTTCGCCGAGCGTGCGGCCGCCGAGTATGGCGAGAAGGTCGTGGCCGACGTCGCCGCCCGTGACGGCGTGGTGAGGGTCAACGGCTGGCGCGAGGGCGCCGACGGCCTGACGGTCGACGAACTTCTCCCCAGGCTTTGCGGCCTGGGCTTCAGGCACCTGGTCTTTACCGACGTGGCCCGCGACGGCATGCAGACGGGCATCGACGTTGACGCCTACCGCCGCGTGGCCGAGCTTTGTGGCTTTCCCGTCGTCGCGAGCGGCGGCATCGCGAGCCTGGACGACCTGCGCGCGCTTGCCGTGGCGGGCCCCGACGCCATCGAGGGCGCCATCACGGGCCGCGCGATCTACGAGGGCAACTTCACGCTCGAGCAGGCGCTGGAGGCGGCCGCTGGCTAGGCGTCGGGCACCCCGTCGGGCCTCCGTTCCGAACACGAAAGGACTTCTCACCATGCTGACCAAACGAGTGATCCCCTGCCTGGACGTCAAGGACGGCCGTGTGGTCAAGGGCATCAACTTCGTGGGCCTGCGCGACGCCGGCGACCCGGTGGAGCTTGCCGAGCGCTACGACCGCGAGGGCGCCGACGAGGTCGTCTTCCTGGACATCACGGCGACCTCCGACGACCGTCGCACCACGGTCGAGCTGGCCAGCTACGCCGCCGAGCGCCTGCGCATCCCGTACACGGTGGGCGGCGGCTTCCGCGACGTCGCGGGGTGCCGCACCATGATCGCGGCCGGTGCCGACAAGGTCTCGCTCAACTCGGCGGCGGTCCGCGACCCGTCGATCATCTCGTCCGCGGCCGACGCGTTCGGCAGCCAGGCCGTCATCGTGGCGATCGACGCCAAGCGCGTGGGCGAGCCCGGGGCCCCGGGTGCCGACAGGTGGGAGGTCTACCTGGCCGGCGGCCGCATCCCCACCGGCATCGACGCCGTCGACTGGGCGCGCGAGGCGGCACGGCGCGGCGCAGGCGAGATCCTGCTCACCAGCATGGACCGCGACGGCACCAAGGAGGGCTTCGACCTCGCGCTCACGCGTGCCGTGGCCCGCGCGGTGCCCATCCCCGTCATCGCGAGCGGCGGCGTGGGCTCTCTGGAGCACTTTGCCGAGGGCATCATCGAGGGCGAGGCGGACGCCGTCCTGGCGGCGAGCGTCTTCCACTTTGGCACCTTCAGCATCCGCCAGGTCAAGGAGTACATGGCAAGCCAGGGCATCCCCGTGCGCCTGGACTTTTAGAAGGGGGAGAGAAGTACCATGGCGATCGATCCCATGCCGGGCGCGGCCTATGCCGGCGAGCCCGTGGAGGCAGTCGACGCGGACCGTCTGGCAAGCCTGGTCCGATTTGACGAGCGCGGCCTGGTGCCCGCCGTCGTGCAGCAGGCCGACACCGGCGAGGTCCTTATGGTCGCGTGGATGAACGAGGAGTCGCTCGGGCTCACGCTGTCCACCGGCACCACCTGGTTCTGGTCGCGCTCGCGACAGGAGCTGTGGAACAAGGGCGCCACCAGCGGAAACATGCAGCAGGTCAAGCGCGTGCTCGTGGACTGCGACGCCGACACGCTCGTTGTCGTCGTCGACTCCGCCGGCCCCGCCTGCCACACCGGCCACCGCACGTGCTTCTTCCGCGAGGCACGTGCCTGACGCACTTCTCGCCCCGCGCCCAACACGCATCCGGCGCGCCCGACGCACCTCGGATGCGCATCCAACACGAACCGTTCGAAGGGAACCCCACATGGGAGTCAGGACCGCAAACGTTCAGCCCGCCGACATCGGGCAGACCCTCACCTCTTTGGCGCAGACGATCCACGGCCGCCGCGACGCCTCGCCTGAGGCGAGCTACACCGCCAGGCTTCTGACGGACGTCGAGGACGAGCTGCTCAAGAAGCTCGCCGAGGAGGCCAGCGAGGTCATCATGGCCTGCAAGGACGACGACCACGACCACATCCGCTACGAGGCGGGCGACCTTCTCTACCACCTGATGGTGACCCTGGAGCGCTATGGCGTGGGCCTGGACGAGCTTGCCGGCGAGCTCAAGGCGCGCATGAGGTAGGCCCGCCGAGAGCCGCCGGGCCGCATTAAGAGCTACCGAGAAGGGCCGCCCCAAAGCGGCCCTTCCCCTTGGCTACTCCAGCGCCCAGGCCTCCCACTCGCCGCCGACGTGCGGCACCTGGACCTCGCGGTATCCGGTGGCGTGCGCATACGCGTAGGCGTCGCGGATGCCCCAGCAGATGTCGGCAGGCGTATGGGCGTCCGAGCCGACGGTGATGGGCACCTCGGCGCGGCAAAACGCGCGCAGCAGCTGCGGGGCGGGGTAGTACTCGCCGACGGTCTTGCGCAGGCCGGCGGTGTTGATCTCGACGCGGCGGTGTGTGTCGTGCGCGCACTCCGCCATGCGCGCGTAGAGGGGCCCGAGGTCGAGCGAGCTGGGCCAGCCCTCGTTGCGGAAGCGCTTGGCCAGGTCGGGGTGGGACATCGTGGCGAAGTCGATGCTCGACTCGCACGCCCGGCACCACGCGTCCACGTAGCGGCGCCAGACCTCGTCGGCGCCGATCTCGTCGTACAGCGAGGTGTCGGTCGGGTCGTCCATCCACCTGCCCGCGTCCGCCTCGCCGATCCAGTGGACCGAGCCCAGCAGGATGTCGGCGCCCGCGGCCCAACGCTCGATGTTGGGCTCGCAGCCCGGGTACCAGTCGCACTCGAAGCCGTAGAGAAGCTCGAGCTGGCCGTACCTCTGTCGCGCGGCGTCGAGCTCGGCCCGCAGCGCGGGCAGGTCCTTCTCGGCGACGCCCACCTCGGAGCCCGGGTCCATGGTCTCGGGCATGGTCAGGTGGTCGGTGCAGGCCATGACCCTACAACCCGCGGCCACGGCCGCCCCGACGTTGTCCTCCAGGTGGGCAAGGCCGTCCGAGAAGAGCGTGTGGGTGTGGATGTCGGCGATCGGCGTCATGCGCTACCTCGTCCCTTTCTAGGCGACGGTGGAGTCGATGGTGGAGGCGCGGTCGGGGATGAAACCCTCGAAGATCACGGGCGCCCCCGCGGCCTCGCTGGCGAGCATGTCCTCGCGGTTGCGGATGGTCCAGGTCACGAGGTGCGCGCCCAGGCCGCCCACGCACAGGCGAACGAACGGGTTGTCGCGGTCCTCGAAGCGGTACGCCACGAAGTCGGGCCTGCCCAGCGCGTTGCCGGCGAGCACGGTGGCGCCCAGGCGCACGATGGGGGAGCGCTCGGGGCCGGGGTTGCGGACGAAGTCCTGCGACAGCTGGCCGCGGATGACCTCGGGGCGGTTGGCGCGCAGCCAGCCCAGCACGCGGGGGTCGAAGCTCTCCAGCACGTAGCGGACGTTGTAGCGGTCGAGCTCGTCCATCACGGCGGCCGTGAGCCGCGCGTAGTTGTCGTTCGCGGTCTTGACCTCGACCACCAGGGGCGCCGGCGGCTCGCGGTCGTCCTCGTGCCACTCGTAGGCGGCAAGGACGGACGAGAAGGACGGGATGGTCTCGTCGGCCCCCAGAAGCGGGGTGGACGTGAGCTCTGCCAGGGTCATCTGCTCGACGTTGCCCTCGCGGCCGCACACGCGGCGGATGTCGGAGTCGTGGATCACGACGAGGCCGCCGTCGGCCGTCATGTGGACGTCGAGCTCGCTGCCAAAGCCCGCCTCGCGGGCCAGCTCGAACGCGGCGAGGGAGTTCTCGGGCACGCCGACCTTGACGTTGTGCAGGCCGCGGTGCGCGTAGCGGTGGCGGCACACCTGTGCCCAGCGCCTCTCGACCGAGGCGTCGTGCCGTGGCCAGACGAGCGCCAGGCCAGCCGCGGCCAGGCCCGCCGTCACGGCGAGTCCCACCCCCAGCGCCCGTGCTGCCTTCCCGTCGCGTGCGAGGCTACCCATGGTCGAGCTCCTTCCGTACGTCTGCGTTCGCCCTATCGTATCGCTCCGCAGCCCTCGCGGGGGGCCTACTGTGTGTTAACCGTGCCCACGGCGTGACCGGTGGCGCCCGCAGCGGGGCGAATTGCGATAATGGCATAGAATTCCGCAGGCCCGATAAGGCGAAGTCAACAAAGGAGCGTCATCTTGGACGTCACGATCGTTTCCGACAAGGAACAGTGGAACCGTTTGGTCGAGAGCTTTGGCGGCCACCCCCTGCAGCAGTGGCAATGGGGCGACCTCAAGCAGCAGACGGGCCCCTGGACGTCCCACCACGTCATGGTGAGCGACGAGTCCGGTGCCGTCGGCGGCGCCCAGATCCTCGTGCGCAAGATGCCGTTCCCGGTCAACGCGATCGCCTACGCGCCCCGTGGGCCGTTTGCCAAGGACGGCATGCTCATGCAGGTCGCCGACGAGCTCGCCGCATGGGTCAAGGGCAACACCAAGGCGCAGAGCCTCAAGGTCGACCCCGCCGTGACCGAGCTCGACTGGTCTGCCGGCTGGGAGCCGAGCGAGGCCGTCCTGATCAGCAAGACCGCCGCCCTCGACCTCACCCGCGACGAGGACGAGATCATGAAGGGCATCCCCAACCGCAAGTGCCGCCAGTACATCCGCAAGGGCGAGCGCGACGGCGTGGTGGTCCGTCCCGGCTCCGAGGCCGACCTCGACGCGATCCTGGCCCTGTACCACGCCACAGCCGACGCCGACGGCTTCGCCCTGCACGACGACGAGTTCTACCGCACGGCCTTCCGCCTGCTCGATGGGCTGCAGCAGCTCTTCGTGGCCGAGGTCGACGGCGAGATCCAGGCCTTCCTGTGGAACGTGACCTCCAAGGGCGGCACCACGTTCGAGCTGTGGGGCGCCGTCAACGACGCCGGCAAACGCAGCCGCGCGAACTACTACCAGAAGTGGGTCGCCATCCTCGCCGCCAAGCAGGCGGGCGCCAGGCTCTACGACCTCAACGGCCTTCTCAACGACGGCATCAGCGACTTCAAGCTGTTGTTCGTGCCGGAGGCGACCAACTGGGTCGCCACGCACGACAGGCCCCTCGGCGCGATGTACCGCGTCATGAACAAGGCCCTGGAGCTGCACCGCTCCTACAACGAGCGCAACAACGCCCAGGCAGACACCAGCCGCTCGAAGTAGGCGCGCAAGGCAGCCGACCCGTCGGGGCGACGCGAGGGCGGGCGCCCCCGCGCGTCACGTCCGTAGGAGAAACCCAACCGATGTACAAACCCAAGCACATGGCGACCACTCCAAAGGCCACCCGCGCCGGCGCCGCGCCCACCGTCGAGACGGGCCTTCCGGAGCCTGCCGAGAAGGACGGTGCGGAAAGCAACGCCGACACCAAGCGTCAGGTGGGTCGCTCCGCCGCCATGATGGGCGTCTTGGTCGTGGTGAGCCGCGTCACCGGCTTCCTTCGCACCTGGGGCCAGGCCTACGCGCTGGGCGTCACCATGCTGGCCAGCGTCTACACGGTGGCCAACAACCTGCCCAACCAGCTCTACGAGCTCGTCGCTGGCGGCATGATCATGACCGCCTTCCTGCCCACGTACATGTCTGTCAAGACGCGTTTGGGCCGCAAGGGCGCCAACGACTACGCGTCGAACCTGTTCTGGATTGTCACCATCGCGATGGGCGTGCTCACGGTCCTGTCGTTCGCGCTGGCGGGGCCCGTCATTTGGACGCAGTCCTTCTCGGCAAGCAAGGACTTCGACACCGGCCTGGCCGTCCATCTCTTCAGGTTCTTCTCGGTGGAGATCGTCCTGTACGCGTTGTCGTCGATCATCTCCGGAATCCTCAACGCAGAGCGTGACTACTTCTGGAGCAACGCCGCCCCGATCTTCAACAACGTCATCTGCACGTCGTCGTTTCTGCTGTACGGGTTCTTCGCCAAGAGCAACCCCGGCCTCGCCGTGCTGATGCTTGCCATCGGCAACCCGCTCGGCGTCCTGGTGCAGGTCTTGCTGCAGGTGCCCTCGCTGCGCAAGCACGGCGTGTCGCTGCGCCCGCACGTGGACCTGCATGACCCGGCGCTCAAGGACATGCTTTCCATCGGCCTGCCCACGCTGATCGTGACCATCGCGTCGTTTCCCACGGTGGCGGTCCAGACCAGCTCCGCGCTGCAGGTGACCTCGGCGGGCGCGTCGGTCGCGTACTACGCGAGGCTGTGGTATGTGCTTCCGTACTCGGTCTTCGCGGTGCCCCTGACGGTCGCGCTGTTCACCGAGCTGTCGCAGTACTCGGCCGACGACGACATGGAGTCGTTCAAGGACTCGTTCGTCTTTGGCGTCAAACGCATCCTGTTCATGCTCGTGCCCTTCTCGATGTACCTCATCGTGTTCTCGGTCCCGCTGATCACGATCCTGGCCGCGGGCAAGTTCGGCCACGAGGACATCCTGACGACCGCCATGTACCTGTCGTGGCTTGCGACGGCGCTTCCCGCCTACGGCATCTCCACGCTGCTTCAGAAGGTCTGCTCCTCGCTGCGCCGCATGAAGGCGTACGCGATCGCCACGATTGTCGCCGCGGTGGTGCAGGTCGCCTTCTGCATGACCCTGACCGACGTGTTCGGCCTCGCGGGCGTCGCGTTCTCGTCGACCCTGTTCTTCCTGGCGGTCGACGTGGTCACGCTGCTCAACATCCGCTCGCGCCTCGGCCGCATCGGCCTTTCCTCCGTGGTCGTGTCCGCGGTCCGCTCGCTTGCCCTGGGACTCGTCGGCGCCGCGGTCGGCATGGTCCTTCTCTCCCTGTATATGGGCCACGCGGGGCAAGGCCTGGGTGTCGTCCAGAGCATCGTCGCCTGCGTGGTGGGTGGCGTCCCCGCGGTGCTCGTGACCTATGGCGGTGCCGTGCTGCTTCGCGTCCCCGAGGCGAGTGCGGTAACCTCTTTGCTGCGTCGCCGTCGCTAACCGCTTGTCCCCCTGCCTTCGAAGGATGTTTCGCATGTCTGATTCGACCATGAGTGCCCGCAACGACCTGCAGCCCGTCGTCATCGGCGGCGACATCGGCGCCTACGCGCTCGGTCGCGAGATGCACGAGGCCTTTGGCGTCAAGAGCTATTGCGTCGCTCCGTCGCCCATTGGCGCCATCGCGCACTCCGCCATCTTCGAACAGTACCCGGTGGAGCGCCTCGGCCGCGAGCAGATCCTGGCCGCGCTGGGTGACATCGCCCACAAGAGTGCGCCCAAGACCGTCTTCGTGGTCTCGAACGCCGACCCGCTGATCCCGGTCCTGGCCGAGATCGCCCCGCAGCTGCCCGACAACGTCGTGATGTCGGTCCCTCCCGTGGACGTCGTCGACCTCGTCTCCGACAAGATGAGGTTCGCTGAGCTGTGCGCGCGCAACGGGCTCGAGACGCCCCGCACCGAGGTCGCGCACCTGGCCGGTACCGACCCCATCCCGCCGACCAAGATCGACTTCCCCGTCGTCGTGAAGCCCGCCCGCTCGCCGGAGTACAACAAGTTCATTGCGCAGGGTTTCCAGAAGGTCTACTTCGTCGAGTCCCAGCCCGAGCTCGACGAGGTCTTCTCGTCGTTGCGCGCTGCCGGCTGCGACACCGACATGCTCGTCCAGGAGCTCATCGGTGGCGACGACACCTACGCCGACTCCGTCACGCTCTATATCGACAGCCAGGGCAAGACGACCCTGTTTGCCTCCGCCCACGTGCTTCTGGGCGACCATGCCCCCACCATGCTGGGCAACCCCGTCGCCATGGTCACCCAGCAGGTGCCCGAGCTGTGGGAGCGCACCTCTCGCATGCTCGCCGAGGTCGGATACCACGGCTTTGCCAACTTCGACGTCAAGCGCGACCCCAAGAACCCTGGCAGGTACGTGTTCTTCGAGGTCAACCCCCGCATCGGCCGCAACTCCTATTACGTGTGCGCCGGCGGCGTCAACCCCATGCGCGTGACCGTCGCCGACCTTGTGGACCACGTCTCGCTCGAGCCGCGTGTGGCGGATGAGAAGGTCCTGTACACGCTGGTCCCGCTGGGCCTTCTTCGCAAGTACGTGCTCGACGCGGACCTCGCCGCCGAGGTCGAGTCCCTCGTGCGCGCCGGCAAGGTCTTCGACCCGCAGCGCTACGGGTGCGACTGCGGCATCCGTCGCATGATCGACGTCTGCCTGACCGAGTACAACCAGAACCGCAAGTTCGCGCGCTACTACCCCAAGCCCACCGACACGTCCTTCTAGGGGACGCCACGATGGGACCCGCCGGACCGCGCCAAAACATGGGTGACAACGAGAAGGGCCGCGCGCTCGACGACGTGCGTGCGACCCGCTCGTCTGACGGTATGTCGCCGGCGCCCGCGGATGCCCCTGCGGCCCCCTCCATCGCCGAGCAGGTGGACCTCGTGCCCACCGACCCCGGCTGCTACCTGTGGAAGGACGCCCGCGGCGAGATCCTCTACGTCGGCAAGGCCAAGAACCTGCGCGCTCGCATGCGCCAGTACGTCCACGGCGAGGACGAGCGAGCCAAGATCCCGTTCATGATGGACGAGGTCGCCAGCTTCGACTACCTGGTGGTCAACTCCGAGCACGAGGCCCTGGTGCTCGAGATGAACCTCATCCAGCAGTACCACCCGCCCTACAACGTCGACTACAAGGACGACAAGAGCTACCCCTACATCGCCATCACCAAGGGCGACGTCTTCCCGGCGCTCAAGTACACCCGCGAGCGCCACAAGCCCGGCACCCGCTACTTCGGCCCCTACACCGACGCCCGCTCCGCCCGCGAGACGATCGACATCGTCCGCAAGGTCACGCCGATGTGCGTCGCCACCTGCGCCGAGTGGCGCCGCGTCAAGCGCCTTGCCGAGAAGAACCCCGAGGCAGCCGACCTTCTCCCCATAATCTGTGCCCAGAAGGGCAGGCCCTGCTTCGACTACCACGTGGGCCGTGGCCCGGGCGCCTGCACCGGCGAGGTCGACCCCGCCGACTACGCCAAGAACGTCGCTCAGGTCGAACGCTTCCTGTCGGGGCATCGCGGCGAGTTCGTGGCCGAGCTCACCGAGCAGATGCGCGAGGCGGCCGCCGAGCTCGACTTCGAGCGCGCGGGTCGCCTCAAGCGCAGGCTCGAGGTCATTCTCGGCCTGGACGACAAGCAGCAGGTCGTCTTTCCCTCGGCGGTGGACCTCGACGTCATGGGCTTCTGGCGCGAGGAGACCATCGCGGGCGCCTGCGTGTTTCTCGTCCGCGAGGGCCGCGTGGTCCGCACCTGCGAGTTCATCTTGGACAAGGGCCTCGACGTCGACGAGGTCGAGCTGATGGGCGGCTTCGTCAAGCGCTACTACGACCAGACGGCCGACCTGCCGCTGGAGGTCGACGTGCCCGTGGCCCTGCCCGACGCCGACGCCGTCGCCGAGTGGCTGGGCCGCCGTCGCGGCCGCAAGGTCTCGGTCCATGTGCCGCAGCGTGGCGAGAAGGCGCACCTGTCGCAGATGGCGTCCAACAACGCCCGTCATGCCCTGATGCGCTACGAGCTGCGTACCGGCTACGACGACAAGCGCACCAACGAGGCGCTTCTCCAACTGGAGAGCGCCTTGGCCCTGGATGCCCCTCCCATGAGGATCGAGTGCTTCGACATCTCGACCATCCACGGCAAGCACACCGTCGCCTCGATGGTCGTCTTCACGGCCGGCAAGCCCGACAAGTCGCAGTACCGCCGCTTCAAGATCCGCACCGAGCTCGACGAGGCCAACGACGTCGTCAGCATGGCCGAGGTCATCTCGCGCCGCTACTCGCCCGAGCGCATGGCCGACGAGCGCTTTGGCTCCCGCCCCGACCTTCTCGTCCTGGACGGCGGCAAGCCGCAGCTCAACGCCGTGCGCGAGCAGCTGGGCCTGATGGGCGTGTCCATCCCGATGGCGGGCCTGGCCAAGTCGGACGAGGAGCTGTTTGTCACCTGGGACGACGCGCCGGTGGTCCTGCCGTCCGGCTCGGCGTCTCTCTACCTGGTCAAGCAGGTCCGAGACGAGGCCCACCGCTTCGCGATCACGTTTCACCGCGAGCTGCGCGACAAGGCCATGACCGTCTCGATCCTCGACGAGGTCCCGGGCGTCGGGCCCACGCGCAAGAAGGCCCTGCGCAAGGCCTTCGGCAGCATGCGGCGCCTGCGCGAGGCCACCCTCGAGCAGATCGAGGCCGTCCCGGGCATCCCCGCGCAGGTCGCCCGCGAGGTATACGACACGCTGCGCGCCTGGGACGCCGAGCTCGAGCGTGGCCGCGACGACGCCGACGTCTCCCGCAGCGACGCCCCCGCCCTCGCCGGCCCCGCCGCTTCTGCCGAGAAGGACGCTGCCGAGAAGGACTAGTGCCCCTTCGGTCGGTTTTCGCTTGGTGTCTGCCCGCGCCGCTATACTCGTTCGAAGCAACCCACGACGCCCACGCCGACGCCAACGACCAAGGGGGAAGCGATGCAGGACAGACAGAGCGTGCCCGACGTCATCGTCATCACGGGCATGAGCGGTGCCGGCCGCACCGAGACCATGCACGTGTTCGAGGACCTCGGCTACTACGTCATCGACAACCTTCCCCCCAAGCTCATCCTCACGCTCGCCAACATCGTGGGCATCAACTCGGGCGTGGGCAGGCACCTGGCGATCGTGTGCGACCTGCGCAGCCAGGGCCTGTTCGACGAGCTGCTCGACGAGCTCGACGAGCTGCGCGACCACGAGATCACCTACTCGCTGCTGTTCCTCGACGCATCCGACGAGGTTCTTCTCCGCAGGTTCTCCGAGAGGCGCCGCCGCCACCCGATCGCGGCGGAGGGGGAGGGGCTTGCCAGCGCCATCAGGCGCGAGCGCGTCCAGCTGGCCACCGTCCGCGCGCACGCCGACCTCGTGCTGGACACCTCGCACATGCGCACGTCCACGCTGCGCGCCAAGCTGCACGCCCACTACTCCGAGCTCGCCGACCAGCAGCTGATGGAGGTCCACGTCTTCTCGTTCGGCTTCAAGTACGGCATGCCCGTCGAGGCCGACATGCTGATGGACGTCCGCTTCCTGCCCAACCCGTACTACGACCCCGAGATGCGCGCCCTCACCGGGCTCGACTCTCGGGTGAGCGACTTCGTCCTGGGTCGCCCCGAGACCCAACGCTTCCTCTCCGCGTGGGAGAACCTGCTCGACTCGGTCATGCCCGGCTACGTGGCCGAGGGAAAGCCGCGCCTGTCCATCGCCGTCGGCTGCACCGGCGGCCAGCATCGAAGCGTCACCCTGGCCATCGCCACCGCCGAGTACCTGAGCTCGCAGGGTTACAAGGTCACGCTCACGCATCGCGACCTGCCGCGCGCCCAGAGCGCCAAGAGGGGATAGCGATGTCGTTCACCGCCGAGGTAAAGGACGAGCTCTCGCGCGTCGAGGGCACCTGCGAGCTGTGCGAGGTCGCCGAGCTGTCGGCCCTGGTGCGCGTGTGCGGCACGCTCACGTTCCATGGGTCAGGGCGCTACTCCATCCGCATCGCCACCGAGACGGGCGCCGTCGCGCGCACCGTCATCAAGCTCACCCATAAGATCTTCAACCTCGAGACCACGCTCACCGTGCGCCGCTCGGTGCTGCACAAGACCCGCAACTACCTCATCGAGATCCCCGAGCAGGACGGCCTGGAGGAGGCCCTCGTGCGCATGGGCGTGCTGGTCCTGGGTCGCGGCCTTTCCTCCGGCATCGCCGCGCGCGTCGTGGCTCGCCCGTGCTGTCGCGCCGCCTACCTGCGCGGGGCCTTCATGGCGGGCGGCTTCATCGCGGATCCGCGTGGCGACTTCCACCTGGAGATCGCCGTGACGGGGGAGGAGTTCGCCGACGACCTCATGGAGCTTCTCGACGACGAGGGCATCACCACGCGCGTCAACCACCGCCGCGGCGCCTACGCCCTCTACCTCAAGAGCTTCGACGACGTCATCTCGCTGCTCAGCGTTCTCGGAGCCACCAGGACTGCCCAAGCCGTGCGCAACGTCCGCCGCATGAAGTCCGTCAAGAACGACGTCAACCGTCGCGTCAATGCCGAGATCGCCAACCAGGCTCGTTCGACCGACGCCGCCGCCGACCAGATCGAGCTCATCGACGCCGCCCGACGCGACCCCGGCCTGGACGCCCTGCCGCCCGCCGTGCGCGAGTTCTGCGAGATGCGCCTGGCCCACCCGGAGCTGTCCCTGCGCGAGCTCGGTCGCGAGTGCGACCCCCCGCTGTCCAAGTCGGCCCTGTACCATCGCCTGCTGCGCCTCCAGGCCATCGTTGGCGAGAAGGACCGCGAGCCTGCCACCGATTAGGGAGCGCTAGTTAAGGAATCCAAACGGAGGAACACATAAGTGGACCGAGGCGTTCGATAGGCCGCCCAGGCGTGTACAACCTCGTCCCGCGTGCGCGAAACCATACTCACAATGACTAGGGTTTTGTGGTCAACCTTGCAGGTAAAGTCAACAATTTTTGACATATTTCCGTTTGTGTGCAAGACCCAAATCGTTTAGCGGTACTATTCAGACGTGTTCGTTTGTGTTGTGACCACGGCGGCGCAAAGGGGTGCCGTCGGGTCCCGCGAAAGGAGAAAGCATGGCAGTTAAGGTTGCTATCAACGGTTTTGGCCGCATTGGTCGTCTGGCCTTCCGTCAGATGTTCGGCCACGAGGGCTCCGAGATCGTCGCCATCAACGACCTCACCTCCCCTGATATGCTCGCCTACCTTCTGAAGTATGACTCCACGCAGGGCAACTACGCCCGCGACCACAAGGTCGAGGCCACCGAGGACTCCATCATCGTTGATGGCAAGGAGATCAAGATCTACAAGGAGGCCGACGCCAACAACCTGCCTTGGGGCGACCTCAACGTCGACGTCGTGCTCGAGTGCACCGGCTTCTACACCTCCAAGGCCAAGGCCCAGGCCCACATCAACGCTGGCGCCAAGAAGGTCGTCATCTCCGCTCCCGCCGGCAACGACCTGCCGACCATCGTCTACAACGTCAACCACGAGCAGCTGACCGCTGATGACAACATCATCTCCGCTGCCTCCTGCACCACCAACTGCCTCGCCCCGATGGCCAAGGGCCTGAACGACTTCGCCCCCATCGTCTCCGGCATCATGAAGCTGATCGGCGCCGCTCAGCGCGTCCCGACGCCCACCGGCTCCCTCACCAACCTCTACGCCGTCGTTGACAAGACCGTCACCGTCGAGGAGGTCAACGCTGCCATGAAGGCCTACGCCGAGACCATCCCCGAGACCTTCGGCTACAACGAGGACGACATCGTCTCCCGCGACATCGTCGGCGAGACCCACGGCTCGATCTTCGACGCCACCCAGACCATGGTTCAGGACCTCGGCAACGGCCAGTCCCTCGTTCAGGTCACCTCTTGGTACGACAACGAGAACTCCTACACCTCCCAGATGGTCCGCACCATCAAGTACTTCGAGAAGTTCGTCGCCTAAGTGACGCTTCCCTAGGTAGTATTTCGAGGGGCGCGGTTGCAGCTTTCGGGCCGCGGCCGCGCCCTTCTCAGTGAATCTGTCTAACAAGGAGGAAAAGCATGGCCTTTACCAAGAAGACCGTTCGCGACGCCGACGTCGACGGCAAGCGCGTCCTCATGCGCGTTGACTTCAACGTGCCCCTGAAGGATGGCGTCGTCACCGACGACACCCGCGTCCGCGCTGCCATCCCCACCATCCAGTACCTCAAGGAGCACAACGCCAAGATCATCCTGATGAGCCACCTCGGCCGTCCGGACGGCACCGGCTTCCAGCCGGAGCTCTCGCTGCGCCCCGCCGCCGAGAAGCTCGCCGAGCTCACCGGCTATGAGGTCAAGTTCGTCGAGGACACCTATGGCGAGAAGGCCGCCGAGGCCGTCGCCGCCCTCGAGCCGGGCGACATCCTGGTTCTCGAGAACGTCCGCTTCGACAAGCGCGAGAAGAAGAACGACCCCGAGATCGCCAAGCGTCTCGCTTCCTACGGCGACCTCTTCGTCCTCGACGCCTTCGGCACCGCCCACCGCGCCCAGGGTTCCGTCGTCGGCCCGGCTGCCTACCTGCCCGCCTACGCCGGCTTCCTGCTCGAGAAGGAGGTCGACACCCTGACCGGCATCTTCGCCGAGCCCGAGCGTCCCTTCGTCGCCATCGTCGGCGGCTCCAAGGTCTCCTCTAAGATTGGCGTCCTCGACCACCTGATCGACTCCGCCGACACCCTGATCATCGGTGGTGGCATGGCCTACACCTTCTTCCTCGCCCAGGGCATGACCGTCGGTCAGTCCCTCAAGGAGGAGGACTGGGTCGAGCGCGCCGGCGAGATGCTGAAGAAGGCCGAGGAGAAGGGCGTCAAGATCCTGCTCCCGATCGATAACCGCGTTGCCGACCACTTCGGCGAGGACGCCGTCCCCGAGGTCGTTGCCTCCGACGCCATCCCCGACGACCGCGAGGGCATGGACATCGGTCCCAAGACCGAGGAGCTCTACGCCGAGGCCATCAAGGGCGCCAAGACCGTCTTCTGGAACGGCCCCATGGGCGTCTTCGAGTTCGATAACTTCGCGCACGGCACCGAGGCCGTCTGCCGCGCCGTCGCGGAGTCCGAGTGCACGTCGATCATCGGTGGCGGCGATTCCGTCGCGGCCGTCAACAAGTTCGGCCTGGCCGACAAGATGAGCTGGATCTCCACCGGCGGTGGCGCTTCCATGGAGCTCGTCGAGGGCAAGGCCCTTCCCGGAGTGGAGGCGCTTCTCGATGCGTAACCGTATGATTGCTGGCAACTGGAAGATGAACAAGACCTACACCGAGGGCGTCGCCCTGATGCAGGATCTCGCTTCCGAGCTCAAGGACGGCACCGGCGACGTCGACGTCGTCGTCTGCCCCCCGACTGTCGACCTCAAGGGCGTCTCCGCCGTCATCGACCAGGAGTCCGCTCCCGTCGCCCTCGGCGCCCAGAACGTCTACTGGGAGGAGTCTGGCGCCTTCACCGGCGAGACCGCTCCCGACATGCTGACCAACATCGGCGCGACCTACTGCATCATCGGCCACTCCGAGCGTCGCGGCTACTTCGGCGAGACCGACGAGGACATCAACAAGAAGGCCAAGGCCCTGATGGCCCACGGCATCGTGCCCATCAGCTGCTGCGGCGAGTCCCTCGAGGTCCGCGAGGCCGGCAAGCACGTCGAGTTCGTCGTCGACCAGGTCAAGAAGGACACCGAGGGCCTCGAGATTACCGATCCCTCCAAGTACGTCGTCGCCTACGAGCCCATCTGGGCCATCGGCACCGGCAAGACCGCCACTGCCGATGACGCCCAGGAGGTTTGCGGCGCCATCCGTGCCGCCCTCGCCGAGGTCTTCGGCCAGGAGACGGCCGACGGCATCCGCGTCCTGTACGGCGGCTCCGCCAAGCCCGAGAACGTCGCCGGCTTCCTCGAGAAGGACGACGTCGACGGCGCCCTCGTCGGTGGCGCCTCCCTCAAGGCCGACAGCTTCGCCGCTATGGTCAAGGCGGCCATGTAGCATGGGGGACACCGTACGCACTCCCGCGCTTCTCGTCATCATGGACGGCTGCGGCCTCGCGCCCGCTGGTCCGGAGAACGCGGTCTCGCTGGCCAAGCGTCCCTTCATCGACTCGCTTAACGAGAAGTATCCCCACACGACCCTCGGCGCCTCCGGCGAGGACGTGGGCCTTCCCGCGGGCCAGATGGGCAACTCGGAGGTCGGCCACCTCAACATCGGTGCTGGCCGCATCGTGTTCCAGTCCCTTTCGCTGGTGAACAACGCCATCAAGGACGGCTCGTTCAAGCAGAACGAGGCCATCGTCGCCGCCATGGACAAGGTCAAGGCGAACGGCTCCACGCTGCACGTCATGGGCCTCGTCTCCAACGGTGGCGTCCACTCCGAGATGGGCCACGCCGAGGCGCTTCTCGAGATGGCCGGCGAGCGCGGTCTTTCTCGCGTCCGCATCGACGCCTTCACCGACGGCCGCGACGTCCCGACGCAGTCCGGCGCCGGCTTCATGCGCGACCTCCAGGCCTTCTGCGAGAAGGTCTCCGAGAAGTACGGCAACGACACCGCCATCGCGACGGTCGCCGGCCGCTACTACGGCATGGACCGCGACAACCGCTGGGACCGCGAGCAGCTTGCCTATGACGCCATCGTCTCCGGCAAGGGTGTCAGCGCCACCAGCGCCGAGCAGGGCCTTCTCGACTACTATGCCGAGGACCCGCGCGGCGACGAGTTCGTCAAGCCGTTCGTGCTCGACGCCACCGGCGTCAACGACGGCGACGCCGTGATCTTCTTCAACTTCCGCCCGGACCGCGCCCGCGAGATGACCCGCGCCATGACCGAGGACGGCTTCGACGGCTTCGAGCGCACCAAGCAGCCCAAGCTCGCCGACTTCGTCACCATGACCGAGTACGACGACTCGTTCGACGTGCACGTCGCCTTCCCCAAGACCGTGCCCGCCAACGTGCTTGCCGACGTCCTGGCCGACCGTGGCCTCAGGCAGCTCCACACCGCCGAGACCGAGAAGTACGCGCACGTCACGTTCTTCCTCAACGGCGGCGTCGAGGAGCCCAAGGCCAACGAGACGCGCGTCCTCATCCCGTCGCCCAAGGTCGCCACGTACGACCTCAAGCCCGAGATGAGCGAGCCCGAGGTCACCGAGAAGCTCGTCGAGGCCATCAACGACGATGCCGCCGACTTCTACGTGGTCAACTACGCCAACTGCGACATGGTGGGCCACACCGGTGTCGTCGAGGCGGCCACCAAGGCCTGCGAGGCCGTCGACGACGGCCTCTCCAAGGTCATCCCGGCCATCCTGGCCAAGGGCGGCTTCGCGCTGATCACCGCCGACCACGGCAACGCGGACCACATGTACGACGTCGTGGACGGCAAGGAGAAGCCCTTCACCGCCCACACGACCAACCGCGTGCCGCTGATCGTCGTCGACGACAAGCCGGTCGAGCTTGCCGACATCGAGGACGGTCGCCTCTCCGACATCGCCCCCACCATCCTCGCGATGATGGGCGTCGATCGTCCGGCCGAGATGACGGGTAGGGTTCTCGTCAAGGAGTAGCCATCAGGCCACCCTTTGTGATAACCTCATTCGTTGTCGTGTGAAGCACCGAGTGACCCGCATCGCACGAGCGGTGCGGGTCACTTCTTGTAAAGGAGTCATTTACCGTGAGCCCGCTCAACATCATCCTGCTCGTCATCTGGGCGCTTTCCTGCGTGTCCCTGATCATCCTCGTCCTCATGCACTCCGGTAAGGGCACGGGTGTCTCCGACATGATCGCGTCCTCGATGTACAACTCGGCCGCCGGCTCGGGCGTCTGGGAGCGCAACCTGGATCGCCTCACGGTCATCGCCGCCGCCATTTTCGCGGCAACCATCCTGATCTTTATGCTCACCTACCCGCTGGGCACCATCTAAGGGCTTACAGTTCCCCAGCCCAGGGGCAGCATACTGGCGAGAAGGACGTAATGCACCATTAGTGTCCCGTCAAGTTATGCAACATGATGGAAACAAACGGACGCGTTCCCCGTGTTTGGGGGGGCGCGTCCGTTATATTTTGGTTGCAAAAAGGTAGCCAAACGACAACAATTCCGAGTAAGCGTTGCGCCCGGGGGCTCCCCGGACATGCGTCGCGTCGAGTGGGGGAGAGGGCAAACCGGTTGCTCCCCCCACCCGGACACGAAGGAGGAAATATGGCTGAGAACCTCGTCATGGGTCGTCGCACCTTCATCAAGGGCAGCCTGGCCGCCAGCGCGCTGGCCGCTCTCGCCGCCTGCGGCAAGAACGAAGGCTCTGGCGCTACCAAGGTGCTGAAGTACTACATCAACGAGCCCGTCTCCATCGACCCCTACAACCTGCAGGAGTCCGAGGGCACCGCTGTCGGCCACCTTCTGTTCAGGTCCCTCTACAGCTGGGATTGGGACAAGGGCGAGGCCGTTCCCTGCGCCGCCAAGGACGTCAAGATCTCCGATGACGGCAAGGTCTACACCTTCGAGCTCGTGGACGCCAAGTTCCACAACGGCGACAAGGTCGACGCCGAGTCCTTCAAGCGCGGCTGGCAGCGCCTTGCCGATCCGACCATGGCCACCCCTGGTGACATCGGCTACCACCTCGCCCCCGTCGCTGGCTACGACGAGTTCGTCGCCAAGAAGGCCAAGGAGATCTCCGGTCTCGTCGCCGTCGACGACACCCACTTTGAGGTCACGCTGACCGCCCCCATGGCCGACTTCCTGGCCGTCTGCTGCCACCCGGGCCTGGCCCCCGTGCCGCAGGCTGCCATCGACGACCCCGATGCCTTCCTGCTCGCCCCGATCGGCAACGGCCCGTTCATGATGGACGGCAAGTGGGAGTCCGGTAAGCACATCAACATGAAGCGCTTCGAGGACTACTTCGGCGAGGCTCCCAAGATTGACGCCGTCAACTTCTCCATCCAGAAGGACCCGAAGACGGCCTACAGCGAGTTCGAGGCCGGCAACATGGACTTCTGCATGGTTCCCACCGGCCAGCTTTCCGAGGCCAAGAAGAAGTACGGCGAGTCCGAGGACGGCTACACCATCACCCCGGGCAAGCAGGTCATCACCGGCGCCGAGGCCTCCGTGTACTATCTGGTCCCGAACCTTGAGAACAAGGTCATGGGCAACAAGGACCTGCGTCACGCCATCTCCCTTGCCATCGACCGTCAGAACATCGTCGACACCCTGTTCGAGGGCTCCCGTACGCCGGCTGACTGCATCTTCCCGCCGGTCATCGACCAGGACGACTCCAACATCTGGGAGTACGCGCCTGCCAAGCCCGACTACGAGAGGGCCAAGAAGATCATCAAGGATGCTGGCCTTGAGGGCACCGAGATCACCCTCAACTACAACTCCGGTGGCGGCCACGAGGACATCATGTCCATCATCCAGGGCGACCTCGAGAAGATCGGCCTTAAGGTGAAGCAGAGCGCCGAGGAGTGGGCCTCCTACCTGTCCCACCTCGACGATGGCTCCTTCATGCTCGGCCGTATGGGCTGGGTTGCCGACTACCCGACCATGGACAACTTCATCTACCCGAACTTCTTCTCCACGGCCGACAACAACTATCAGCACTACAAGAACGCCGATGTCGACAAGGCCATCCTCGAGGCCCGTCAGATCCAGGACGACGACGAGCGTCGTGACGCCTACCGCAAGATCAACGCAACCCTCGCCGAGGACCTGCCCGTCATCCCCATCATGTTCTACGGCCACGACCACATTGGCTCCGAGCGCGTTTCCACGCTCTACGTTGATCCGCAGTACGTCGCTCACGTCGACACCGCTGACATGACCGCCTAATCAAAGGCGTCAAGTCCCGTGGTGGGGACGAGCTGATCTAACGTTTTGTGCGGGGTGCCGACCGCCGTCGGCACCCCGCTTCGGTTTACCTCACCGTGCCATCCTTCCCGTTCGGCTTGTGTCAAGCGGGAAGGATGGCACAGTGGGTTATACTTATTATTTGTCCCTTGCCCATTTCGGTGGTGTTACGCCCGTGTACCACGTAAGGCAACGGACCGTATCTGTTGGACGAACAAGGGGATTTCTTTCATGGGAAAGTACATTCTCAAGCGAGTTCTCCAGTTCATACCCGTGTTCCTGGGTGTGACGATCATCCTGTTCGCATTGGAGAACATCGTTCCGGGCGACCCCATCAGGCTCATGGCGGGCGAGAAGAAGCTCGACGCCGCCACTGAGCTCAACCTGAGGGTCGCCTATCACCTCGTCGAGACCGACGATTCCGGCCAGGTCATCTATGACGAGGCCGGCGAGCCTGTCGAGACCCCGATGTGGAAGCGCTACGTCATGTACGTCGGCGGCCTTCTGCAGGGCGACCTCGGCACCTCCTACCAGCGCAAGGGTCAGGCGGTTTCGCAAATCCTCGCCGAGAAGTACCCGTACACGATCAAGCTTGCCATCGTGGCCATCCTGCTAGAGGCGGTGGTGGGCATCGGTGCAGGTATGATTTCGGCAATCAAGCGCTTCTCCTTCTGGGACATCCTCGTCACGCTTGTGACCTCGATCCTGGTCGCAATGCCCGCGTTCTGGTTGGGAATGCTGTTGCAGCTATTCTTCGGCGTGTTCCTCAAGAACGTCACGGGCGGTGCGTTCTACCTTCCCATCTCCGGCGCCGGCGGACAGTACGCCGAGTTCCAGGACTGGGTCTACTACATCCTTCCCGCGATCACCCTCGCTGCCGTCTCGACGGCCTATACCGCGCGCATCATGCGTTCGCAGCTGCTTGAGGTCCTCAACCAGGACTACATCCGCACCGCGCGCGCCAAGGGCCTCTCGCGTCGCAGCGTCATCCTGCACCACGCCCTCAAGAACGCCCTCATCCCGGTCGTCACCTACATCGGCCTGGACTTCGGCGGCATGATGGCGGGTGCCATCCTCACGGAGACGGTCTTCAACTGGCCCGGTGTCGGCTACGAGACCTATCGCGCGATCACCTCGCGCGACTGGCCCATCGTCCTGGGTTCGGTAACCGTCATCGTCGTCCTTGTCATGGTCATCAACCTGCTCGTTGATATCAGCTACGCGCTCCTCGATCCTCGCATCAGGTACGGCGCTTCCAGTGACGAGGGCTAGGGGAGGCACCATGGATCAGAACAACACCACGCCCGAGCAGTCCTTCGACGAGAAGCTCAACGCCAAGTCTGCCGAGAAGGACGTCAAGTCGGGCGCCGCGTCGCGCACCCTTTGGAGCGACGCCTGGAAGCGCCTCAAGCGCAACAAGCTCGCGATGGCCGGTCTCGTCTGGATCATCTTCATGGTTCTGGTGGCCCTCACGGCCGACCTTTGGGTCCCGCAGACCCTGGGCAGCCCCACCGCCATCGACTCCGCGACGATGACCGCCAACTCGAGGCTCCCGCCATCGATGGAGCACCCGTTCGGCACCGACACCCTCGGTCGTGACGTCCTGTGCCGCGTCGTCTATGGCGCGCGCATCTCGCTGGCCGTCGGTCTTCTCGCCACTGCCATCTCGACCGTCATCGGTCTCGTGATGGGCGCCCTGGCTGCCTACTACGGTGGCATCTGGGACACGATCATCATGCGCCTTGCCGACATCTTCCTGGCGTTCCCGTACACCCTGTTCGTCATCGCCATGCTGGCGGTCATCGGACCGGGCATCCAGAACGTCTTCATCGCCATCGGCATCCTCGGCTGGCCGTCCATCGCCCGCGTCTTCCGTTCGGCGATCCTCTCCGTCAAGGAGAACGACTATGTCGACGCCGCGCGTGCCATGGGTGCCTCCGACGCCCGCATCATCGCGCGCCACATCTTCCCGAACTCGGTCGCGTCGATCATCGTGTACGCCACGATGAACATCGGTGGCGCCATCCTCACCGAGAGCGCCCTGTCCTTCCTGGGCATGGGCGTCGTCCCGCCCGACCCCTCCTGGGGCATCATGATCTCGGACGGCGAGACCTACCTCGCCACCCAGCCTTGGCTGATGATCATGCCCGGCATCGCTATTCTCACCACCGTGCTTGCGTTCACGCTCCTGGGCGACGGCCTGCGCGACGCACTCGACGTCAAGATGAAGGACGCTTGATATGGCTAGAAAGAATGACGAGAAGTGGGTGGACCTCAAGAGCCAGCCGGTTCCCGAGGGCCAGCACCTGCTCGAGGTCGACGACCTCAAGATGTACTTCCACACCCAGGACGGCGTCGTCAAGGCCGTCAACGGCGTGAGCTACACGCTCGACCGCGGCGAGACCCTCGGCGTTGTCGGCGAGTCCGGCTCCGGCAAGTCGGTGACCTCGCTCACCATCATGGGTCTCATCGACATGCCCCCGGGACGCATCGAGGGCGGCGACGTCCGCTACCGCGGCAAGTCCCTGCTCAAGATGAGCGAGCATGAGCTCGAGCACGTCCGTGGCAACGACATCGCCATGATCTTCCAGGACCCCATGACCTCGCTGAACCCGGTCTACACCATCGGCCGTCAGCTGGGTGAGGGTCTGCGCCTGCACCGCGGCTACTCCAAGGAGCAGGCCACGCAGCGCGCCATCGAGCTTCTGGACATGGTCGGCATCCCCAACGCCGCCGAGCGCGTCAAGAGCTACCCGCACGAGTTCTCCGGCGGCATGCGCCAGCGCGTCATGATCGCCATGGCCCTTGCCTGCGACCCCGACATCCTGATCGCCGACGAGCCCACCACGGCCCTCGACGTCACGATCCAGGCGCAGATCATCGAGCTCATGCAGGAGATGCAGCAGAAGAACGGCAACGCCATCATCATGATCACGCACGACCTCGGCGTCGTCGCCGACATCGCCGACAAGATCATGGTCATGTACGCCGGCCAGCCGGTCGAGTTCGGTACCGCCGACGAGATCTTCTACGAGTCGCTTCACCCCTACACCTGGGGCCTCACCCGCTCGATCCCCGATCCCGTCGTGGACAGCAAGCGTCCCCTCACGCCGATCAAGGGCAACCCGCCCTCGCTGGTCAACGTTCCCGAGGGATGCCCGTTCTCGCCCCGCTGCCCCTACGCGTGCGAGCGCTGCCGCACCGAGAAGCCCGAGCTTCACGTCACCGAGAGCGGCCACTACTCCCGCTGCCACTTTGCTGGCGACGCGGACTTTGTGGCCAAGAATGCGCCCCACACCTCGCGCACCAAGGGAGGGGAGGCCTAAATGGCAACCAACGACGAGCGTCAGCCGCTGCTTCACGTCGAGAACCTCTGCAAGGAGTTCCCCGTCGAGAAGGGCTTTCTGGCCAGCCGCATGAGCAAGCAGGCCGTTCACGCGGTCAACAACGTCTCCTTCGACATCTACCCCGGCGAGACCTTCGGCCTGGTCGGCGAGTCCGGCTGCGGCAAGTCCACCACGGGCCGCTGCATCATGCGCCTGACCCGCCCGACCTCGGGCAAGGTCATCTTTGATGGCAAGGACGTCTCCAAGATGAGCAAGCGCGAGCTCAAGGCCATGCGCCGCGACGTGCAGTTCATCTTCCAGGATCCCTACGCTTCGCTCAACCCGCGCATGACCATCGGCGAGATCGTCTCCGAACCGCTGGTCATCCACAACGTCATGCCCGACAAGGCCGACCGCATGCGCCTCGTCCGCGAGCTTCTCGACGTCGTGGGCCTCAACCCTGAGCACATCAACCGCTATCCGCACGAGTTCTCGGGCGGCCAGCGCCAGCGTGTTGGCATCGCTCGCGCCTTCGCGCTCAAGCCGAAGCTGATCATCTGCGACGAGCCCGTCTCGGCACTCGACGTGTCGATCCAGGCGCAGGTCCTCAACCTGCTGGGCGACCTGCAGAAGCAGTACGGCACCGCGTACCTGTTCATCGCGCACGACCTCTCCGTCGTCCAGCACATCTCCGACCGTGTTGCCGTCATGTACCTGGGCAACATGATGGAGTACTCCGACTGGAAGTCGCTGTACGCCGAGCCGATGCACCCGTACACGCAGTCGCTGCTGTCGGCCGTCCCCGTTCCGGACCCCGACATCCAGCGCAACCGCAAGCGCATCATCCTGAAGGGCGATCCCCCCTCGCCGATCAACCCGCCGAGCGGCTGCCCGTTCCACACGCGCTGCCCGATCGCGCGCGAGGAGTGCTCGAAGGACCCCATGCCCGAGCTTCGCCAGGTGGCCGAGGGCCACTTCTGCGCGTGCCACTTCGCCGAGGTCAACCCGATCAAGGGCAGCTCCGTCGAGCTCTAGTCCTTCTCGGTAGGGCGTGAGTCTGCTGCGAACGGTTGCCCCATGGCGAGAAGTTCGTGC
Source organism: uncultured Atopobiaceae bacterium (assembly GCA_934792625.1). Classification (GTDB taxonomy): domain Bacteria; phylum Actinomycetota; class Coriobacteriia; order Coriobacteriales; family Atopobiaceae; genus CAKVON01. Next base: position 84,064 of record CAKVON010000005.1, on the reverse strand, counting down.
GACTTGTAAGCCCTCTACCAGGCTTTTTCCTTTTGCCCCGACCGATTTTGCGGCCGGGGCAAAATTTTTTGAAATTGTGGGTTGCGCTGCCGTCTCGTTTTGTTAATATTCTCCTTGCTGCGCACGTCGGAGTGGCGGAATTGGCAGACGCGCTAGCTTGAGGTGCTAGTGACCGCTTTAGGTCATGCGGGTTCAAGTCCCGCCTCCGACACCAGCGTGGACAACGCTTACAGCCCCGAAAGGGGCTGTTTTCGTATAGAGGGGGAGTGCCCATGGCACGCGATCGTTCGATCCAGCGCGTCGACGGCATCGGGCGCCGCAGCCTTCCCGGCACGCTCACCAGGCTGATGGAGCTCACCTCCGACGGCGTGGTGGTTCTCGACGGCGACGGCGTCGTCATCCACGCGAACGAGCGTGCCTCGCGTCTTTTGTGCGACGGGGAGGACTGCTCCGGCCGTCCGGTGGCGGACCTGCTGTCCGCCTGCGACGAGGCCCACACGACCCCCGGCGAGCTCCCCTTCCCCTGCGACGGCACCCGTGTCGCGGTGGTCACCCGTGCCAGTGAGGCCCCCGTGCGACTTCTTGCCCGCTGCGACACCGTGAGCGCCCCGGGCACAACGCTTCTTCTCGTCCTGAGCCCGCTTCCCGACGCCGCGCCGAGCTCTCTGGACCGCGACGGCCTCATGGGCGAGCTCAGCCGCGCCAACAGGCGCCTCACGGGCATCCTGCGCATCGTGCTCGGCACCATCGACACCCAGGACATGGCCGTTCTTCTCGACCGTGTTCTCGAGGAGCTGGCGTCCACCATGGGCGCCGACGGCTCCGTCTGCTACCTCGCCGCGAGCGACGGCTTCCGCCTGCGCGGCGTCACCGGCTCCATGGAGGGGGAGCGCGTCCCGAACTACCTCGCGTTCGGTCGCGGCATCGAGACCATGGCCGTCACGGCCGGGCATGCCCTGCGCCTGCATGTGGTGGCCCCGACCCCCGAGGAGCTTCGCCGCGGCAGGCTCGCCACCCGCTTCGTGGCCGACGAGGAGACCGGCGAGCGCCGCCGCGTGGACGCCGCGATGCTGCCGCCCTTCTCGAGCGCAATATGTCTGCCCGTGTGGTTCGGCGGCCACGTCATCGCCCTGATCATGGTCGGCTGGGCCGCCCCGCGCCCGCTCTCGCGCGACGACGCGAGGCTTCTGGACGCCGTGGGACAGTACCTGTCGACTCAGCTCATGGGGGCGATCACGTCGCTGCGCGCCCAGCGCTCCGCCGACCTCGACCATGCCTCGGCCGTCCTCCACGACGAGCTGGCCGCCCTCGACGAGCTCACCGACGACAACGTCCTTGCCGCCGTGGGCCGTGCGTTCGCGGCCCTGGGCTCGACCCTCGTCCGCGTCGCTGCCGAGAAGGACGGCGAGCTCGTGGCGCTTCCCGGGCGCGTCGGCGACGGCCTGGACGAGGTCGGCCTTGGCGTCACCGCCGAGCTTGCCTGCGGCCCCGCGATGGAAGAGGGCGTTGGCGTGGTGGACGTCTCGCCGTTCAGCGGCGCCACGACCGTCTCGGATGCCCTGGAGGCCGCGCAGTTGCCCTGTGTGGGCGCCCTGCTGGCCCTGGAGGGCATCGGTGGCTCCTGGGGCAGCGGCGCTGCGTCCGACTCGCCCGTGGGCCGCACGGGCGCCCGTACGCCCTCTGGCGCCGCCTCGCGGCCCGACGTGGAGTGCGTGCTCGAGCTTCGCGAGGCCGAGTCCGAGCCCGCCGACGACATCGAGCTCGCCTTCGTCCGCCGCGTGGGCGAGATCGTGCGCGACGCCGTCTTCGGGCAGCGCAGCCGACGGCAGGACAAGCGCATCGCGCAGGCCCTGCAGCTTGGCATGCGCAACGAGCTGCAGGAGGTCCCGGGCATCGACGCCGACGCGATCTACTCCTCCGCCACGGCAGAGGCCTTCGTCGGCGGCGACTTCTACGACTTGATCCGCCTTCCGGGCAGACGTGCCTGCGTCATCATGGGCGACGTCTCCGGCAAGGGCGTCGAGGCGGCGTCGGTCTCGGCCGCGGTCAAGACGGCTCTGGGCGCCTACGCTTGGCAGGGGATCTCGCCCGCCCGCATGGTCCGCACGCTCAACCGGTTCCTGTTGGGCTTCTCGCGCCTGGAGACCTTCGCCACGATGTTCGTCGGCGTGGTCGACCTGGACACCCTGACGCTCACGTATTGCTCGGCGGGGCACCCGCCCGCGCTGTTGGTGCGCTCGGGCGGCCGCGTGCTGGAGCTTCTGGACGTGCAGTCGGGCGTCGTGGGCGCCTTCGAGGAGATGCGCTACCGCGATGGCAGGGTGGCCCTCGCCGCGGGCGACACGCTGCTTCTGTACACCGACGGCACGACCGAGGCCCGCGACCCGGCGGGCGCCTTCTTCGGCGAGAGGGGCCTGCGCGAGGCCGTGCTGGCCGAGTGTGCCGCAGGCGTGCCCGACGACCTTCTCGACAGGCTCCTGGGTCGGCTGGACGCCTTCACGGCGCGCAACCTGGAGGACGACGTCGCCATGGTCCGACTCACCTTCGCTGCCGAGAAGGACGCTGCCTCGCGGCCCTTCTCGGCATAGGGCCGACCGACGGGCGCAACCGAGCGTTCGGGGGTATCCGCCCGTTTGGGGGTTTGCGACTCGCGCGTCTGGGAATAACGCACGGTATGGCTAGAGTCCCGAACATAGTCTGCCTGCCGGTGCACGGCGACCTCAACGTGGTCACGGCGCCCCGCCTTCGCACGAGCGTCGAGTCGCTCGTCGGCGGCGGCTGTCGCCGTGTGATCCTCAACATGTCCGAGGTCGAGTACGTGGACTCCGCCGGTATGGGCGCGCTGTTCCTCATGACGAGGCGCATGCGCCAGCTGGGCGGGGTCCTTTCGTTGGACAACGTCTCGGAGCCCGTCTACCGCGCGTTGTGCATAGCCTGCGTGGTGGACGTGATTCCCGTGCGCGAGGCGCAGCAGCGGCCCCCTGTGCCCGTCCTGGACCCCTCGGTGCGTCCCGTGTGGCAGCGCTCGCTGCGCGTGGACCCCAAGCGCCTGTCCGACGCGCGTCGTTGGGTCGAGGGCCTCCTTGGGCGGACCGGCCTTTCCGCCGACGAGGTGTTCGACCTGACGCTTGCCTGCGGCGAGGCGCTGGGCAACGCCATCGACCACGCCTGCCCGCAGACGGGCGACGATGGCGTCTTCGTCATGTTGGCGTGCTATCCCGACCGCCTGACCTGCGAGGTCAGCGACTGCGGGCGCGGCTACGAGCTTGCGCAGGGCCAGCAGGCCGTCTCGGAGTGCGCCTGCGAGGAGCGCGGTCGCGGCATCCGGCTGATGCGCCTTCTGGCCGACTCCGTCTCGATCGAGCGCAAGGCGGCGGGGCATGGCACTGTCGTGCGCCTGGTCAAGCTCCTCCAGCAGGCGGGTGCCGAGGCCGTCTGTGCCAGGTAAAAAGGCGACGCCGCCCACATGGGGCGACGCCGCCGAGAAGTGCGTGTGACACCGATTGTTAGAAGAGCAGGCCGATCAGGAATGCCATGACTCCGCCGAGGGCCATGGTGGCGGGAAGCGTCACGAACCACGACGCGATGATCTTGCCCGCGACCCCCCAACGGACGGCGGACTTGTTCTTGGCGCTGCCGGCGCCCATGATCGCGCAGGTGATGACCTGGGTCGTCGAGACGGGCGCGCCCAGGGCGGTCATGGTCTCGATCGCGATGGCCGAGGAGGTCTCGGACACGAAGCCGATGACGGGCTCGAGCTTGGTCACGCCGGAGCCGACCGTCTTCATGATGCGCTGGCCGCCGACCGAGGTGCCGATGGCCATGGTCACGGCGCAGAAGATCTTGACCCACGTCGGGACGTCGGAGCCCACGGCCAAATCGCCCGCGGCGATGAGGGCCAGGGTGATGATGCCCATGGTCTTCTGGGCGTCGTTGTTGCCGTGCGAGTACGCCATGAACGCCGAGGACGCGATCTGCGCCTTGTGGAAGAACCCGTTGGCGTTGTGGGGCGTCCAGTTGGCAAAGAGCTCGAACACGACGCGCATGAAGAAGAATCCCAGCGCCATGCCGATGAGCGGCGACGTGAACAGCGGGATGATGACCTTCTCGACAATGTTCGACCAGATGACGTGCTGCGTGGTGCCCGTAAAGACGACCGTGGCGCCGACCAGGCTGCCGATAAGAGCGTGCGAGCTGGAGGAGGGGATGCCCTTCCACCAGGTGAAGAGGTCCCACGTGATGGCGCCGAGAAGGGCGGCCAGGATGACGTAGAGGTCGAGCTGGATGTTGACCAGGCCGTGTGCGACCGTCATGGCGACCTTGTCGGAGACCATGGCGCCGACGAAGTTCATGAACGCCGACATCATGATGGCGCGCTTCGGGGTGAGGGCGCGCGTGTAGACGGTCGTGGCGATGGCGTTGGCCGTGTCGTGGAAGCCGTTGATGAACTCGAAGCAGAAGGCGGCGACGAGTACGGCTATGAGCAGCGTGCTAAGCATTCTTCATTACCACGCCGCTGACCGCGTTGGCAACGTTCTTGCAGGCGTCCAGGGCGTGCTCCTGCTTGCTCAGCAGCTCGCGCCACTTGACGACCTCAAGCGCGTCGAGGTCCTCCCGGAACAGCTTGGCGAGCGCCTGGCGGTAGACGACGTCGCCCTTGTCCTCGATGTCGTTCACGCGCAGGGCGTGCTCGTCGACGGTCTTGTCCTTCTTGAAGTTGGGGAAGGCCTCGAACATCAGGTCGAGCTCGCGGACGGCCTCCAGCGTGAGGTCGCACATGGTGATGGCGTCCTCACGCATCTCGGTCACCTGGTAGAGCTCGAAGCGGGCGGAGACGCCCTCCATGTTGTCGATGACCTCGTCCATCTCGCGGGCGATAGCGGCGATGTCCTCGCGGTCGAACGGGGTGATGAAGGAGGTGTTCAGCTCGGTGAAGATCGAGCGGACGCAGTTGTCGCCCGCAACCTCGTAGTCCTTCAGCAGAGAAATCTGGTACGCCGAGTCTGGGTAGTCGTGCACGAGCTTGGAGTAAGTCTCACCTGCCTCGAGGATCTTGGTCGAGAACTCCTTGAACAGGCGGTAGAAGACATCCTCCCGCTGCTTTACACGGCTCAGTGGCATGCGTATTCCTCTCAACGGCGCCGGGCTTGCGTGCCTCGACGCGCCAACACATCCATGGTAATGATTGTCGTGGGAAATTGTAACGAACAAGTAAGAAACTCCGACGTCAGACGGCAGCGCTTACGTTCGCCTTACAAAGGGCGCGCCCGCACCGATGTAGGGGGTGCGGGCGCGCATCTTGAGAGGGTCTGCCAGGGTGGCATGTCTGACTTTGCCTGTTATGCGGCACCCATCATGGTGCGGGCGGCACCGTCCTCCGGGTTGTCGCGGTAGTACTTGCGGACGTGCTCGGCCGCCTCGCCGAGAAGGGCGCCGGGGCGAACGACCTGAAGCAGGCCGAATGCGGCGATCGCGACGCCGCAGAGCAGCACGACGACGGCATCGACGGAGAAGCTCGTGTCGCACAGCCAGGCTCCGATGAGGGCGAAGGGCGCTCCCAGGACGATCAGCGCGACGCCGGTGCTCCTAAGGCTGGCCGTTGCTGCGAGGTTTGTGGTGTTGGTCTCGTTGGCGCTCATGACGTGCCTCCTTGCGGTGATGCCGTGGGACCCGTGTCCCTCGGCCGTTGCTCGCCATGGAGTTTGCCCCGCGAATCGGCGCGGAAGGCCTTCGCCGGCAAGGCCTGAGCCAAGCATTACGTAAGGTCATGTGGGCTCTTTACAATCCTGCCGCGCGCATGCGGACGCTTGACGGTCATTTGCCGACCCCGTTTCGTCCAAGATCGCCCCCTGCTCTGATATCGTTTTCAAGTACCACTCAGTCGCATTGGGCCGCGGCTCCGCTCGAGCCCCCCCATGTCGACCACGACACGCGCCGTTTGGCGTCGGACGTCGAACAACGTGAGAGGAGCTCACCTTGGTGAGTAGCAAAGACGATATGGATGGTGGCTGTAGCGCCCCCGAGAAGTGCCTGACGGCCCGTACGCGCCGTGCCTGTCGCATGTGCCGTGGGGCGCGTGGTGCATGCGGTGCGCTGGGCATCGTGCTCGCGGTACTTCTCGGCAGCTTGGGTCTTTTGGGGCCGTTTGGCCTTGCCGCCCGCCCGGCGCTTGCCGCGGGGCTGGTCGACCGTCATGCGGAGTGCACGCTGACGATCCATGCGTCGTTCGGTGACGGTGGTTCGATGGCGATTCCGAACATGACGCTGGACCTGTACCCGGTGGCGACCCTGGACGAGTCGTCGAACCTGCGTCTGATGGACGACTACGCGGGTAGCGGGGTCAACCTGGGGTCAATCTCGCTTGCGAGCGATTGGGACTCCTCGGCGGCAACCCTTCTGACCTGGGTGGGGGAGAACAACATCGCCCCCATGCGCGGGGCCGTGACCGACGCCGACGGCATCGCGCGCTTTACGGTCCTGGAGCCCGGCGTCTATCTGGTGAGCGGGCGTCCCGTGAAGATGGGCGGCCACACGTATGCCCCGGCGGCCTATCTGGTGGGCGTGCCCAACCTCTCGGACGACGAATGGTCCTACGACATCGTGAGCGAGTGCGAGGTCGCGGAGGTCGACGTCGTGCCGTACGACTCGGCGCCGAAGGGCGGCACAGGGCTCTCCGATGCGCTTGCCAGGGTCAATCCGCTCGTCGTCGGTGCGATTGCCTTTGGCGGCGTGGCGGCGATTGTCCTGGTCGCGTCCGTGGTGAGCCTGCGCAAGAGGTAGGGTGCGGCGGTGACGCGGGCTGTGGCGGCGTGGGCCGCGGGTCGGTGTGGCCGCGCGCGAATGGCGGCGAGTTAGACGAAGAGGGCCCGCACGTCGTGTGACGTGCGGGCCCTATGCACTTGCCGGCCGCGGGTCGGTCGGGAGGCTACTTCTCCAGGCCGGTCTCGCTGGCGGGCAGCGGCTTCTTCCAGAGGGACAGGATCAGGCAGCCGATGACGGAGCCGACGAGGCAGGCGACGAGCCACATGAGCGGGTTGCCGATGACGGCGCTGACCCAGGCGCCGCCGTGCGGGGCGGGACTGGTGCAGCCGAAGGCCGCGGACAGGCCGCCGGCGATGGCGGAGCCGACGATGCAGCTGGGCAGGACGTGGCCGGGGTCGGCGGCGGCAAACGGGATGGCGCCCTCGGAGATGAACGACAGGCCCATGATGTAGTTCACCAGGCCGGCGTTACGGTCGGTCTTGGACCAGCGGTTCTTGAAGAACGTGGTGGACAGGGCGATGACCAGGGGCGGGACCATGCCGCCGACCATGACGGAGGCCATGATGACCTGGCCGGTGGTGCCCAGGCCGGAGCTGGGGTCGAGGGCGGCGGTGCCGAAGACGTAGGCGGCCTTGTTGAACGGGCCGCCCATGTCGACGGACATCATGCCGCCGAGCACGAGGCCCAGGACCACGATGTTGCTCGTGCCAAGGCCTGCGAGGAAGCCGTTGAGCGCGGTGTTGATGGCGGCGAAGACCGGGTTGAGGGCGAGCATGGCGACGCCGATGGCGAGCGTGCCCAGCACGGGGTAGATGAGCATCGGCTTGATGCCCTCGAGCGAGCTCGGGAGCCTGTCGCAGGCACGCTCGATGCCCAGGGTCAGGTAGCCCGCGGCGAAGCCGGCGAACAGGGCCGCGATGAAGCCGCCGGAGACGAGCGCGGAGGCGTCAAGCGTTCCCAGGTAGGCGAAGTCGTAGCCGGCCTTGGCGAACAGGCCGCCGACGAAGCCGGGGGCAAGGCCGGGACGGTCGGCGATCGAGCTGGCGATGTAGCCGGCCAGGATCGGCAGCATCAGGCCGAAGGCCTCGCCGCCGATGGTCTTGAACAGGGCGGCAGCCGGGATCGAGGAGCCGTAGGCCGAGGTACCCAGGCCGGGCTGGTCGACCAGGAAGGCGATGGCGGTGAGGATGCCGCCGCCGATCACGAACGGCAGCATGTGGCTGACGCCGTTCATGAGGTGCTTGTAGATGGTGTGCCAGACGGAGTCGCTCTCGACCGCGGCGGACGTGCCGGCGTCGGCGGACTTGCCGGACGAGTGGATGGGGGCCTCGCCGTTGAGCACGATGTCGATCAGGCGCTCGGGCTCGTTGATGCCGGCGGAGACGTTGGTCACGTAGACGGGCTTGCCGTCGAAGCGGGACAGGTCGACGTTCTTGTCGGCGGCGATGACGATGCCCTTGCAGTGGGCGATCTCGTCGGCAGTCAGGACGTTCTTGGCGCCCGCGGAGCCCTGGGTCTCGGCCTTGAGCCTGATGCCCTTCTCGGCAGCCTTCTTCTCGAGGTTCTCGGCGGCCATGTAGGTGTGGGCGATGCCGGTCGGGCAGGCGGTGATGGCCAGGACCTCGGGCCACTCGGACTCGGACGTCTTGGGGGCGGCAGCGGCCTGGGCCTTGGCGGCGTCGGCGGCGTCACGCTCGGCCTCGGCGGCGTCGATCGCGGCGAGGAACTCCTCGGCGGTCTTGGCGGCGCGCAGCTTGGCGGCGAAGTCCGCGTGCATGAGAAGGGCGGAGAGCTTGGCCAGCATCTCCAGGTGGACGTTGTTCTCGCCCTCGGGGGCGGCGATGGCAAAGACCAGGTCGCAGGGCTCGCCGTCGGGCGAGTTCCAGTCGACGCCGCCGGGGATGGTCATCGCGGCGAGGCCGGCCTTGGCGACGGCGGCGACCTTGGCGTGGGGGATGGCGATGCCGTCGCCCACGGCGGTGGAGAAGTCCTTCTCGCGGGCGAGGACGCCCTGCTTGTAGCCCTCGGCGTCGGTCACGTTGCCGGCGGCGACGTGCAGCGCGACGAGCCGGTCGATGGCGTCGGCCTGGGAGGCGACGTCGGCGCCGACCACGATCGCGTTCGGCCCGAGGAGGTCGGTGATCTTCATGTCTGCTCCTAACTGGTGTCGTTGGACGTGCGGTGACTTGACTTGCAGCTAGCTATCTCACGTCGCGGGCGTCCCCGTGACGCTGGTGCCTGTGGGTGTGCGCCGTGGCGTTAGATCGTGGCGAGAAGTGCCTCGACCTCGGGGCGGGTCGCCAGCTCCTCGGAGAAGGCGCTGGCAGAGCCGGTGCAAAGGCCCATGCGGAAGGCGCTGGCGGCGTCGGAGGTCTCCAGCCAGCCGGCAACGAAGCCGGCGACCATGGAGTCGCCCGCGCCGACGGAGTTGACGACGGTGCCCTTGGGGGCCTCGCTCGTCGAGACCTCGCCCCTCTCGGAGACGAAGACCGCGCCCTCGCCGGCCATGGAGACCAGCACGTTGCGCGCGCCCCTCTCCTGAAGCCTCTTGGCGTAGGGGACGACCTCGTCGCAGGTCGCCAGCTCGACGCCGAAGATCTCGCCGAGCTCGTGGTTGTTGGGCTTGATGAGGAAGGGATGGTAGGGAAGGACGTTGACGAGAAGGTCGCGCGTGGCGTCGACGACGACCTCGATGCCGCGGCCCTCCATGCGGGACAGGATGCGCTCGTACATGTCGGCAGGAAGGCTCGCGGGGACGCTGCCGGAGACGACCAGGACGTCGCCTTCGACCAGACGGTCGAGCTGGGCGAAGAGCGCGTCGATGTCGGCGGGGCGGATGTCGGGGCCCAGGCCGTTGATCTCGGTCTCCTCGCGGGACTTGACCTTGACGTTGATGCGGCTCATGCCGGCGACGTCGATGAAGTCGGAGCGGATGCCCGCCTGGCCGAGCCTGCGCTCGATCTCGCGGCCGGTGAAGCCCGCCATGAAGCCCAGGGCGCACGAGTCGTGGCCGAGGTTCTTGAGGACGATCGAGACGTTGATGCCCTTGCCGCCCGGCAGGATGTGCTCGTAGTTGGTGCGGTTGACCCTGCCCAGGGTGAGGTCCTCCACGCGCACGATGTAGTCGAGCGCCGGGTTGAAGGTGACGGTGTAGATCACGTTATGCCTCCACTTTCATGACGTTGGGATAGTCCAGGTACTTCTCGGTGGGGACGTCGTCGCAGATGACGGTTGCGGCGGCGAAGTCGGCGAAGGTGACGAGCGAGACGTGCTCGAACTTGCTGGCGTCGCACAGGACGAAGGGGTGCGAGCACTGGCGCATGCTCACGCGCTTGACGGCCGCCTCGCCGGGCTCGGGGGTGGTGAAGCCGGTTGCCGGGTCGCAGCCGTTGGTGCCCCAGAAGCCGATGGTGAAGTGGTAGCGCGACAGCGAGTCGACGGCCTCCTCGCCCACGAGGGCCTCGGTCAGGGGCTTGACGCGGCCGCCGGGCAGGATGACCTGCATGCCGCGGGCAAGAAGTCGCTGCGCGAGCGGGAGGGAGTTGGTGACGTAGGTGGCGCGGGTCTCGGCAAGGTAGTCGGCCATGAGCTCGCAGGTGGTGCCGGAGTCGATGTAGACGAGGTCGCCGGGGCCGACCAGGCCCGCCGCCACCTCGGCGATCGCGCGCTTCTGGGCGGCGTTGATGTCGTGCTTCTCGGCCACGGACTGGTCGGTCGAGACGAGGCTGCTGTCGGACTTGGCACGGGCGCCGCCGTGCACGCGCTCGACGCGGCCCTCGGCGTCCAGGCGGACGAGGTCGCGGCGGATGGTGGACTCGGAGGCGTCCAGGGCCGAGCAGAGCTCGGTCAGGGTCGCGGCTCCGCGGGCGGTGACGATCTCGCATATGCGTGCCATGCGGTCCTCGGCGAGCATGTGCGCCTCCTTGCGGCTGTGGCGGGTCGGGCGGATGTCGCGTGTGTGGGGATTGCTGTCCCGCGGTCCTTCTCGACCCCTTGTCGTTGACTGAAATATATCACGCAAACGTTCAAGAACAGTCACTAACGTTCAATAACGGTCAAGAAACGGTTGTTTTTGAGCGGCAAACGGTCATTATCGAGAAGGAAAACGGTCAGACACCGTTTGACGTACGTTCAAAAAGAGTGCCGAACGTGACTGAATCGTCATGTGCGGACGGCTCGGCTACGGTAGAATTGCGCTGGTCGACAGATGCGCCCCATGTGTGGCGTTTCTCGGTCGCGCCTCGCGGGGCGTGGCGCGTGCGGCGCGAACAGGCGCCGGCGACCCAAGGACGGCACCCAACGACTGGACCCCAATGACCCAGAAGATTATCACCTTCGGCATCCCGTGCTACAACTCCGCCGATTACATGGACCACTGCATCGAGTCGATCCTGGAGGGCTCGGCATATGCCGACGACGTCCAGATCGTGATTGTGGACGACGGCTCCGCCAAGGATGACACTCCCGCCAAGGCCGACGCCTGGCAGCAGCGCCACCCCGGCATCATCAAGGCCGTCCACCAGGAGAACGGCGGCCATGGCATGGCGGTCCTCAAGGGCCTCGAGAGCGCCGACGGCGTCTACTACAAGGTCGTCGACTCCGACGACTGGCTCGACGGCGACGCGCTCGCCGCCCTTCTCGACAGCCTTCGTAAGACGATAGAGTCGGGCGAGCGCGTGGACCTGTTCATCACGAACTACGTCTACGAGCACACTGCCGACGGCACGCACCACACCGTCGACTACGCCCGCGTGCTGCCGCAGGGCCGCGTCTTTGGCTGGGACCAGGTCGGCCACTTCCTCATGTCGCAGAACCTGCTCATGCACTCGCTGTGCTACCGCGCCGACGTCCTGCGCGCCGACGGCGGCGTCCCGATGCCGGCGCACACGTTCTACGTCGACAACATCTACGCCTACGTGCCGCTGCCGCGCTGCAAGGCCATCCGCTACCTGAACGTGGACCTCTACCGCTACTTCATCGGCCGCGAGGACCAGTCGGTCAACGAGAAGGTCATGGCGGGCCGCATCGACCAGCAGGTGCGCGTCACGCGCATCATGATGCACGCCTACCACCCCTACGCCGACGTCAAGAGCGCCAAGCTGCGCAGCTACATGGTCAACTACTTCGTCATCATGATGGCGATCTGCTCGGTCTTCTCGAAGATCTCGGAGAGGCCCGACGCCATGGACGAGCTGGCCAAGCTTTGGGCCGAGCTCAAGGCCTACGACCACAGGCTGTGGCGCCGCTGCCGCCTGGGCATGGTGGGCATCGGCACCAACCTGCCCGGTCCGGTGGGCAAGAAGTTCACCCTGGGCGCGTACAGGCTTGCCGGCAAGATCGTCAAGTTCAACTAGCGTAAGATGGGGCGCCCTCCGCACGGGGGCGCCCCGGGCTTTGTATCGGAAGAAGGAACCAACGTGATCAGGATCGGTCTTCTCACCAGCGGCGGCGACTGCCAGGCGCTCAACGCGACGATGCGCGGAATCGTGAAGACAATCTCGGCAAGCGCCAAGAAGACTGGCGAGAAGGTCGAGATCTACGGCTTCGAGGACGGCTACCAGGGCCTTATTTACGACAGGTGCCGCAAGATGGATTGGGCCGACTTCTCGGGAATCCTGACCCGCGGAGGCACGATCCTGGGCACCAGCCGCACGCCGTTCAAGCGCCTGGACATCCCCGAGGCCGACGGCGTCGAGAAGGTCCCCGCGATGAAGAAGACCTACGCCGCGCACAAGCTCGACTGCCTGTTCGTGTTGGGCGGCAACGGCTCCACCAAGACGGCCAACCGCCTGCGCGAGGAGGGGCTCAACGTCATCGCGCTGCCCAAGACCATCGACAACGACACCTGGGGCACCGACATCACCTTCGGCTTCACCAGCGCCATCGACGTCGCCACCCGCTGCATCGACGACATCCACACCACGGCCTCCAGCCACGGCCGCGTCTTCGTGATCGAGATCATGGGCCACAAGGTCGGCTGGATTCCCCTGTACGCGGGTGTCGCCGGCGGCGCTGACGTCATCCTCATCCCGGAGATCCCCTACGACATGGACAACGTGGTCAAGGCGATCGCCGACCGCGAGAAGGTCGGTGGGAGGTTCTCCATCGTCGTGGTCGCGGAGGGCGCCATCTCCAAGCGGGAGGCGGCCATGAAGAAGAAGGAGTACAAGCAGCTGGTGGCCCAGCGCGTCAAGCCGTCGGTTGCCTACGACATCGCCGAGGAGATCGCGCATCGCACTGACGCCGAGGTCCGTGTGGCGGTGCCCGGCCACACCCAGCGCGGCGGCCAGCCCGACGCTCAGGACCGCCTGTTCGCGACCCAGTGCGGCGTCGAGGCGGCGCTGGGCTTTCTGCGTGGCGAGTTCGGCTACATGATCGCCAAGGTCGGCGGCAAGATGGTGCACGTCCCGCTGGAGGAGGTCGCCGGCAAGCTGAAGTACGTCGACCCCGAGAGCGACCTGGTGCGCGAGGCGCGCGCAATGGGCATCAGCTTCGGCGACGAGTAGGGGTCGCCGTCCGTCCGTTGCGAGCGGCAATGAGGGATGTGTGGGGCGCGGCGCCGGTTGCGGTCGCCGCGCCCTTTCTCATGTCGCTCCCGCCTATATATAGCGTGCGTGGCGTTGGTGGGGTGGGCACAGATGGGTTCGCCAGGCTGAATGAGCCGTTGGTCGCAGTCGTGCACAACATGGATTGGCCTGAAATGGTTACTCATTTTACCTGGTACTTCTCTTTTGTCGGTAGATGCCGAAGGAAAGGTGGGCCGCATCGCCGACGCGTCCCCGCCTCCCCGGTCCCTCGAGTTCGTACACAACTCCGAAATTGTGCGGCCGATGCCTCAAAACGCGGGAAAGCCCGCACAATTCGGCGTTTATGTACGACTTGCGGGTGCTGGCCCCGAAGGTCGTCGCCCCGCGTCTAGAATTACGAAAGGTGTGGACTGGTCCTGTCCGCCGCGTTCTCGCGCCGCGCAGCCATGTCCCCGCCAGTAAGCCAAAACACTGCCGAGAAGTACCAGGAGCCTCGATGTCCCATAGCGCCACCAACCAGCCTGCCGTCTCGAACGTCGATGCCTCGACGCCGGCGATCGCTGCCGCGACCACACATCGCCCCGTCCATCACGCGGGTCTCGTCTTCGCGGTCGTTTTCGTCGTGGGCATGCTGCTCAACCTGGCAAACGTCTTCCACGGCCAGCTCTGGTTCGACGAGAGCTACTCGACCGCGCTCGTCCAGCACGGCTTCGCCGACATCTGGCGAATCGGCTCGGCCGACGTTCACCCCGTGCTGTACTACTGGGTCCTGCACCTCGTCTATCTGGTGTTTGGCCCCAGCCTCGTAGCCTACAGGGGCTTCTCGCTGGCGTGCACCGCCGCGCTCGCGCTTCTGGGCTGGACCCACGTCCGCCGCGACTGCGGCAACCGGGCGGGCATCCTGTTTGCCGCGTTCGTGCTGTTTAGCCCCTGGACCATGGTCGAGTCGGTCGACATCCGCATGTACGCGTGGGCCGCGCTGCTCGTGGGTGTCACGCTGATCTACGCCCGCCGCGTGGCGGCCGCCGTGGTGGCGGGGGAGAACGCCCCCCTCTCCTGGTGGGCCATCGCCTTTGTCTGCGCGCTCGCGTCCGCCTATTCGCACTACTACGCCGCGATGGCCGCCTTCTGCTGCATGGTCGTGCTGCTGGTGGCCTGCGTCGCCGCGGCACGCCATGGCCGACGCACTCCGGTCGCGCGATTCGCCGTGGGAGCCGCCCTGTGTCTTGTCGCATATGCCCCCTGGATCCATGCGGTGGCAAGCCAGGTCTCCGGCGTCAGCTCCGAGTACTGGATCACGTTCATCTATCCCGACACGCTCCTCGACTTCCTCCAGTACCCGATCAGGGCCGACGCGGTCTTCTCGGTCGCGTTCTGCGGGAACCAGGGACCCGTCTGGCAGGCGGTGACCAAGCTGCTTTGCTACGGCTTCTGGCTCGTGCTCTCAATCGCCCTTCTGGACGTTGCGCGCCGCCTTTGCATTGCCGGCGTCCGCCGCAACGCCGTTCGCGTTGCCGCCCAGGCTGCCGAGAAGGACCTCGACCTGACTGCCGGGTCCCTGTCTGTCGTACCGAGTCGCCTCGACCATGTGGCGACCATGCTTGTGGACCCGCTTGCCGTCGCCGCCATCGCCTTCTTCGGCACGATGGTCCTGGCGGGTGCCGCGTCCGTTGCCATGCACCAGTCGATCATGATGCAGCGCTACCTGCACTGCGCGACCGCGGGCATGGCGCTGCTGTTCGCGATTCTGTTCGACAGGATGGGCGGGCGGCGCCTGGCCGCCTTCGGGGTCGCCTGCTTCATGCTCCTGGGTGGCGTCACCTGCTACTGGAACGCCCAGAGCAACTACAGCCCGACTAACGACGAGGTGGTCGACTACTACCGCGAGGTCACCCACGACGCCGCGGGCAACGTGCTGCCGGTCTTCTCTGCCGGAAACATCGGCGACAACATCTGCGCCGTCGGACCGTTGTCGCAGCTCGTGCCCGAGGCGCGCGTCTACATTCCCGACACGGCGCCGGGCTACGAGGCCTACGCGCCCCAGGCCACCCTCTCGCCGGACCTGCCCGCCCTTCTCGACGACTATCACGGCAAGTTCGTCTACGTCTCCAACGGCAACGCCGACGAGAACGACGACATCCAGCAGTTTGCCGACGAGTGCGGCGCCACCGTGGTCTCCACCGAGCAGTTCTGGCGCCCGTACCGCTCCAACGTCTGGACCATCTCGGTCATGCGCAAGTAGTCGCCACCCGCTCCAGACCCACACCTCGGCGCACGTCGCCGTAACCGCAACGAATCGAGGCCCCACAATGGCTGACAACGAGACCGCATCCGCATTTGCCGACCCCACAACCAGCGCGCCCGCTTCGCCCAAGGTCCTGACGGTCGTCGTGCCCTGCCACAACGAGCAGGACACGGCCCGGGCCTTCTACGACGCGACCTCTGCCGTGGCTGCGGGCAAGCTCGCGCCGATGGGCATCACGGTCCGCTACGTCTTCGTGGACGACGGCTCGCGCGACCGCACGCTCGAGGTTCTGCGCGCGCTGGACGCGGCACATCCCGAGGTCAGCTACCTTTCCTTCTCGCGAAACTTCGGTAAGGAGGCGGCGTTGTTCGCGGGCCTGACCGCGGCCGCCAAGAGGTCCGACCTCGTTGCCGTGATGGACGCGGACCTGCAGGACCCACCCGAGCTTTTGCCGCAGATGGTAGAGAAGGCCCTGTCGGGCGAGTACGACCGCGTGGCCGCCCGCCGCACCTCGCGCGAGGGCGAGCCGCCGATCCGCTCCTGGTTCGCCAGGCGCTTCTACTCGCTGATGAACCGCCTGACCGACCTCGACCTACGCGACGGCGCGAGGGACTTCTCGGTAATGACCAGGCGTTTCGTCGACGCCGTGCTGTCCTGCGGCGAGTACAACCGCTTTACCAAGGGGCTGTTCGGCTGGGTCGGCTACCCCACGACGTGGGTCGAGTACCTCAACGTCGAGCGCGTGGCGGGCGAGACGAACTGGTCGTTCTGGTCGCTCGTGCACTACGCGCTGGACGGAATCGTCGCCTACTCGGTCAAGCCGCTCGAGATGCTCACGGCGGCGGGCGGCGTGGTCAGCCTGTGCGCGCTTCTCGCCCTCGTGTTCGTCGTCGTGCGTGCGGCGATCTTCGGCGATCCGGTTGCCGGCTGGCCCTCCCTCATGACGGTGATCATCCTTGTGGGCGGCCTTCTGACGGTCGGCCTCGGCGTCATCGGCTACTACCTGTCCAAGATCTACCTCGAGGTCAAGGGTCGTCCCGTCTACCTGCTCAAGGAGTCCAGCGACCGCGACTGGCTGCGCTAGGCGGGCTACTCCGTAAACGGCCACTCGCCGCGTGCGATGGCGGCAATCGCACGGGCGACGGCGTCGTCGGCGCATTCGCCGATGTGCCAGCGCGCCGCGGCCTTGGCCTCGGGCGTGGCGTTTGCCACCGCGACCGAGTTGGGAACGTGGCGCAGCATCTCGAGGTCGTTGCCCGAGTCGCCGAAGACCACGACCTGGTCCAGCGAGATCCCCAGGCACTCGGCCAGCACGTCGACGGCAGAGGCCTTGCTCCAGCCGTGGGGCGTGGTGTTGATGAAGCCCGGCATGGGCAGCGAGTAGTCGACCTGCGGCACTTCTCGGCGCAGGACCTCGATCACCTTCTGGGTGCGCTCCAGGTTTACGGGCGTGAACACGTTGGCCTTGACCACGGGGAACTCCGGCACGTCCGACACCGCGCACGCGGTCTTGGCGTAGATGCGGAACGACTTGCGCAGGTCCTCGACCCGGCCGGTGACCACGAGCGCCTGCGGGCCGTCAAAGCAGATGAGCCCGCAGCCCTCCATGCCGCGCGTGACGTCCGCGATGGCGAGAAGTGCGTCGCGGTCGATGGTCGCCTCGTGGACGAGCTCGTCGTCCAGGTACACCTGCATCCCGTTTGCCGCCAGAAGGGTGCGGCAGCACGCCTTGTCCCCACCAAACACCTGCGGGACCCTCGTGGCCCCGCGACCGGACGCCGCACCCACGTGGATGCCCGCGTCGAGCGCCGCGTGGAAGGCCGCCACGCAGGTGGGGGAGGCCTCGTCGCGGTCGGCCGGCAGGATCGTGCCGTCGACGTCGGTCAGGACCAGGCGGATGCCCGGGTGCGACGCGGTGGTGGGGTTGGGTGCGATGGTGGTCATACGGCGCTCCTCTCGGCTTGCGTATGAAAAAGGCCACCCGACAAGTCGAGTGGCCTGAACATTTGGTGGGCGTTACAAGATTTGAACTTGTGACCTCTTCCGTGTCAGGGAAGCGCTCTCCCCCTGAGCTAAACGCCCTTGTATGTGTGCGCTCACGCGCAGCAAGGAACAATATACGGGAACCGTCACGCCCGCGCAAGGATTAGTTTCGCGCAAACCGCGCATCATGCCCCGTCCACACGCTACCTACACGAGCGGGAGCTCCATCAGGGTCACGTCCATGGGGGAGTAGTCGCCGTAGTCCAGGCGGTGTACGCCCTTGTCCAGAAGGCCGCAGCGCCTGTAGAGCCCGATCGCATGCGAGTTGGTGCTCCAGACGTCCAGGCGCATGCTCAGGCAGCCCTGCGCGCGGGAGAACTCGGCCGCTGCCTCCACCAACGCACGTCCGACGCCCAGGCCGCGCCCCTTCGGCGCGACGGCCAGCAGGTGCACGACGGCCACCTCGTCGCCCGAGGCGGCCGCGCTCCAGTCGGCGAGTTCGTAGCCCTTCTCATGGGTGTGGTTGATCACGACGGCGCCCAGGACGTCATCGGCACCGACCGTGCCGCCAGCGGGCTCGTGGCCGTCCTGAGGGGTCATGCCGGCAACGGCGATCAGCAGCCTGCCCGCCTCGATGTCGGCGACTAGGCTCTCTCGGATGGGATGCTCGCCCATGACCCAGTCGACGTCCCAGGGCTTGCCGCGCATGTCGTCGCAGACCTCGGCGTACATCCGCCAGACGGCGTCGATCTCGTCGTCGACCGCCGGCCTTACGGCAACCGTTGGACGGTCGTCGCCCTTGCTGCAGAGAAGGGCGTTGTCGTTGGGCATCGGGTTCCTTTCGGTGGTTTGGGGCTTGTGCTCGTCGGCAATGCCCCGTGGGAGCCAGGCGTTGGCTCCGTGTAACGTTCAGAATTCTAACCGCCAGGTGGGCTGGGCATCATTCCATCCCCGGAAACCCCGTCTGCCTAAGCGCCTCGTACAGTACGACCGCGGCTGCGTTCGACAGGTTGAGGGCGCTGATCCGGTAGTCGCTCGGGTCGACGAAGTTGCCGCATACGTCCTGCCTCAGGATGGGGGAGGAGTCCGCGATGGGCGAGTGCCCTGCCGCCCCGGTCTCGTCCGCGGCGGCATTCCCGCCGAGCTGCCTGCCCGCACCTGCGGACAGCTCGTCGTTCTCGGCGGCCCAGGCGTCGGCATCCGTAAGGGAGGCCGCGTCGGGAAGCATGGGGATGCGCTCGCAGCACTCGGGCAGCGCGGTCAGAAGCCCCTCGGGCAGCCCCGAGCTCTCGCAGCCGAACACCAGGAAGTCGCCATCGCGATAGGTCGACTGGGCATAGGTGCGCCGCGCCTTCTTCGTCAGCAGGTGCAGTCGCGGCGAGCCCTTCTCGGCGAGGCCATTGGTGCGGACGAAGTCGTCCCATCCGTCGTAGGTCACGACGTCGAGGCTGTGCCAGTAGCCCAGCCCCGCGCGCCTGAGCATGCGATCGTCGAGGGAGAACCCCATGGGCCCCACCAGGTGCAGGCGGGTGCCGGTCACCACGCAGGTGCGGCCGATGTTGCCCGTGTTTGCGGGAATCTCCGGCGATACGAGAACTATGTTGAGCACGGCGTTTGCCTTTCGTTCGGGTCGTGTTTGGAGTCGGTCTCCACAATTTGAAAATTAATGCTTGCGCACTCGTGATTCTTTCCGTATAGTAATCCACGCATTGCGGGCTTGGCGCAGTTGGTAGCGCGCCACCTTGCCAAGGTGGAGGTCGCGGGTTCGAACCCCGTAGCCCGCTCCATGACATACCTAGGGCCAGAGGAATCTGGCCCTTTTATTCCCTCGCCGTCGCTCCATGGCGGCACATAAACGGGCGTTTAGCTCAGGGGGAGAGCGCTTCCCTGACACGGAAGAGGTCACAAGTTCAAATCTTGTAACGCCCACCACATGCAAGGGCCAGCCGAGAGATCGGCTGGCCTTCTTTGTTATCGGACGAGCTTTCCTCTAGTCCTTCGTCCGGTGGATGAGTTAGTGCCTGAAATCGCCATGGACCCGATGGGGTGAAATGTGCCAGGGCCGTCACCCCGCTATCTGTCCGTGGCGTGTTGTAACCTCCTGCAATCAGGCCAGGGGTGGGACGGAGGGATTGCATGGACCAGAAAGCTGGGGATTTCTTCGACGTCAGTGGGGCATTTGCTCAGACAGGTAGGTTTATCCTCCGCGAGCCCGTTCAAGATGACTTGCCTTCCTACATCGAGTCATTTGCGCCAGGGCTTAGGGATGTCTATCTCGAGAAGGGCGAGAGGGGGCAGAGTCTGCGTGATGGCTACTGGAGCGATGTCGTATCCGACAGCTCGCTCTTCTGCACCATCGTTGACGTTGCTAGCCATGAGCGACTGGGGTTCTGTTGCATCGAGGAGCTTGTCGAGGACGAACTTGAGGTCGGGATTAGGCTAGTTCCGCAATGGCGAGGGAAGGGCGTAGGGAGGGAGGCCATGCAAGCGTTCGTGTGTGGAGTCGAGCGCGTGGCTGGACCGCGCCCCTTTGTCGCCAAGATTGACGCGAGAAACATTGCGAGCCAATGCCTGTTTCGCGGGCTGGGCTTCGTTCCCGCGGGAGTCGATACCCCGATACTCTCCGACCCGAAACTCCTCGCCCTTATTGAGGAGCAGGGCCTTTGCTCGATAGACGATCGCCTCCGAGCTCTTGCTCAGGAGTTTGGTGTCGAGGCTAGGACCTTACTTTCGCACGCGCTCGTGTTTAGGCGGGAGCCTAGCACCCAGGGGTCAGGTGGGTCAGTGTAGCGGTATACGGCTACGCGTCCTTCAGCTCGTCCTCGAAGTAGCGCCTCTTGATGGGCCTGCCGGAAGGGTCCTCGAGGTAGTAATGGTACTTCTCTTGCCCATAGCGCCAGCATATGTCGGAGATCTTTGCGGTCTGTCCCTTCGAGGGGATTGGCGCCGCGCCACTCCATGAGTAGGCGGGTGCCTTCCTATCGAGCATTCCTTCCGCCCGGACGGAGTCCACACCGCCCTTGTATTCAACCTCCGCAGCGGTCTCCGCGATTGCCCTATCCCCGCAGGTAGGCGATGGCGATCTGCGTGCGGTTGCGAAGGCCTAGCTTGGTCAGAATCGTGCTTATATGATTGCGGACGGTGCCTTCGCCCATGTAGGCCTCCGTCGCAATCTGCCTGTTGTCCAGGCCTTGGGCGATCAGGCGAACGACCTCGTACTCTCGCTCCGTCAGGCAGGAGAACGCTGCGGGACGCAGGCTGGGCACGTCCGTCGGGCGGGCGTCGTCTGCCCCAGGGTCCTTCTCGGCAGAGGGAGCGGCGTTGCCCGCGGCGGCAAAGTCGACGTCGGCGACGGCGCGTCCCTCCAGGATGCGCTTGCCAGCCATGACCTGCTCCAGCGCGGGCGGTATGGTGGCGACGTCGGTCTTGATGAGGTAGCCACGCGCCCCCAGGCGCAGCGCCGAGACAATGTATTCGTCGTCGGCAAACGTGGTGAGAAAGACAATGCGCGCCTGCGGGTCATCCGCAAGAATCGCGCGCGCCGCGGCGAGGCCGTCGAGCTCGGGCATCTGTATGTCCAGAAGCGCGATGTCGGGCCGCAGATCGTGGTAGAGCCTCACGGCGTCGTGGCCCGTGGAGCCGATGCCCGCGACCTCTATGTCGCCGCGTGCTCCGAGGATGATCTTGAGCGAGTCGCACACCAGGCGGTCGTCGTCCACAACGATGATTCTCATGCGTCTGATACCTTCCGTTGGGTTCGTGCGTTTCGTTTGGGAACCGAGGCGAAGACCCGCCATCCACAGGCGTCAGGGCGTGGCCCCGCCGCGAAGGAACCGCCGAGGCCCTCGATGCGCTCGCGCATCGAGGCGAGCCCCATGCCACTGGCCCCCTTGACGCAATCGCCCGTCCCACATGTTCCGCCGTCGTCGAGGACGACGAGCTGGTAGAGCGAGGGGTGCTCGACGCAGCGCAGCTCGATCGTGCGGGCGTGGCCGTGCCGCAACGCGTTGGACATTGCCTCGCGTGCGACGGCGACCAGGCAGGCGCTCACGTTGGCGTCGGCCGACTCGCAGCAGACCTCCACGGCCACGGTGGCGGGGGTGTTCGCAGTGACGTCGCTCGCGGCTTGGCGCAGCTGGACGCCCAGGTCGATGGAGTCGTCACGCAAGTCGTGGACGCTTGCCCGGACCATGTCGAGGGCCTCGTCCACCGTATGGCTCACGTCGGCGAAGTCGGCGGCCACGCCCGGTTCGTCTGCATGCACCACGCGCAGAGCCTCGGCCTGCAGCCTGGCCCTTGTCAGCAGGTGGCCCACGTTGTCGTGAATCTCGCGCGCTATGCGTGCGCGCTCGGCGAGCGTCGCGACCTCGACCTCGTATTCGCGCCGACTGGCTAGGTCGCGGTTTGCCGCCGCAAGCCTCAGGGAGCGTCCCTGCAGGTCGTCCCTTACGCGCAGGTTGTCCGCATGCTCGCGCTCGGAGTGCGTCGTGCGCAGGGCCAGCAACGTCGCCGTCGCACAAAAGAGGGCGAGCAACGCCGTCACGTCCAAGGCGTGCGGCTCGAACGTGGCTCGGGTCACAAGCGCGATGGCGAGAAGTGCCCCGGATGCGACGCAGGCCACGCAGGTGGGACCCGCAACCTCGCGGTCCTGCCGCACGGGCCAGGCGGTTGCCAGCTCGTAGGCGGCTAGCGGGCAGTAGGGAAGTGCCTGCGGGAAGGCGATGCCAGCACACGCCGCCGCACAGGCGACGGCTGCGCGCAGGCGCTCGGGTCGGGCAATGCTTGGTCGGGCGGCCTCGGTCAGGCAGGCGAGTGTTGCGGCGGCCAGCGCGCACACGACCGCCCCCACCCCCTGGCCGTAGCGTGACGCCGCGGCAAGGCAGCAGAGATAGACGATCGCTTTGTCCCAGAGCCTGCTCATGGGGCCAATTGTAGGGGGCGTGTCCGCCGCGGGGGAGTGCGCGGGGCGGGTGGTGACAAAACTCACTGTCATCCGCCCTCGCTTTCTCGTATGGTCGAGTCAACAATCGCGCCGGCGACCCGCCCGTCGCCTGCCGAGAAGAGAGGACCCGCATGCCAACCAACCCGACCACCACGCCCGCCGCGGGCGCGCCTGCCCCCGCGACCGCTTCCACCAGCGACGTCGTCCGTGTCGAGGGCCTGGTCAAGCGCTACGGCGACCTGTTGGCGCTCGACCACTTCGACCTGCGCATCGCCCGCGGCGAGATCTTCGGCCTTTTGGGCCCCAACGGCTCCGGCAAGACGACCACCATCAACTGCATCCTGCAGCTGCTCACCTACGACCGTGGCACGATCGAGCTGTTCGGCCAGCCCATGGCTCCCGACCGCTACGACCTCAAGCGTCGCATCGGCGTCGTCCCGCAGCAGGTCGCCGTGTTCGACGAGCTCACCGTGCGCGAGAACATCGACTACTTCTGCAGCCTGTACGTGGGCGACCGTGTCCGTCGCCGCCGGCTGGTGGACGAGGCCATCGACTTCGTGGGCCTCGGCGACTTCGTAGGCTTCCGCCCCAAGAAGCTCTCGGGTGGCCTTGCCCGTCGCCTCAACATCGCCTGTGGCATCGCCCACAAGCCCGAGCTCATCTTCTTCGACGAGCCCACGGTCGCCGTCGACCCCCAGAGCCGCAACGCCATCCTCGACGGCATCTGTCGCCTGCGCGACGAGGGCGCCACGGTGGTCTACACCAGCCACTACATGGAGGAGGTCGAGAAGATCTGCTCCCGCATCATGATCATGGACGGCGGCCGCACCCTGGCCGAGGGCACCAACGACGAGCTCAAGCGCATGATCGGCATGGGCGAGAAGGTCGTGGTCGAGCTCGCCGACCTCCCCGACGACGTGCTCGCCGCCGTGCGCGACCTGCCGCACGTCATCGGCGCCACGTTTGCCGCGGGCACGCTCACCTGCTCGTGCGAGGCCTATCCGCATAACCTCACCGACATCCTCGACACGCTGCGCTCGCGCGGGGTCGAGCTTGGCCGCGTCTTCTCGGAGCCGCCGACCCTCAATGACGTGTTCCTCGAGATCACCGGCCGCGAGCTGCGCGACTAGGGGGCGACCGATGCTATCCACCATCAAGGCCACCGTCCTCGCGCAGCTGCGCTCCGGTGCGGTGTGGGTCTGGACCCTGGCGTTCCCGATCGTGCTGGCGACCTTGTTCCTGTTCATGTTCGCCAACCTCAAGAACTCCGACACCGTGGCCAGCGCGCCCGTGGCCGTCGTCGCCGATGAGGCCTGGGGTCGTTCGGGCTTCTCCAACGTCGTCGCGGCGCTCTCCGAAGGCGACGACGCCCTTCTTGCGGTAACCGAGGTCGACACGCCCGAGCGGGCCACAAGGCTGCTGGACGAGGGCAAGGTCGCGGGCATCTACGCGGTCGACGCCTCGTCTGCCGCCGCGCCAGCCACCGCCACGTCCGCCGACGTCGCCCTCGCCGACCTCGCGCCGATCGTGACCCTGGCAGGCGGCGCCTCCGGCGACGGCACGGGCGACTCCAGCGTCAACCGCTCCATCCTCGAGACCGTGGCCAGCTCCTACACCCAGTCGAGCGCCCTGATTCGGGCCTCCCTCGCCGACGGCTCCATAGACGCCGCCACCGTCTCCGACGCCCTCGGCATCTCCGGCCGCGTCGAGCGCATCTCGCTCACGCGCTCCACGCCCGACGACACCGTCCGCTTCTACTACGCGCTGCTCGCCATGGCCGCGCTCTTCTCGGCAGAGTCCGCCTCGTCGATGGCCTTCGCCGCCGCCGGCGATCTGTCGGCCTTGGGCGCGCGCCGCTGCGCCTCGGGCCAGAGGCGTTCCGTCACCCTGGCGGGAACCCTCGTCGGCTGCTGGCTCGTGGCCGTCGCCATGCTGTGCGCCGTCTTCGCCTACGTGCGCCTCGTCTGCGACGTCGACTTCTCCGGCCGAGAAGGGCTTGCCCTCGTCGGCCTGGCCGTGGCATCGCTTCTGTCCGTGGCGATCGGCCTGCTCGTGGGCGTCGTTCCCATCCGCGGGGGCCAGCAGGCCCGCGGCGGCCTTCTCACGGGCCTTATCTGCCTGGGGTCGTTGTTCGCGGGCATGTACGGCACGCCCGCCATGGCGCTTGCGGACCGGGTGGCGCGCGCGTGCCCGGCCGAGGCCTGGCTCAACCCGCCCAAGCTCATCAGCGACATGTTCACCAGCCTGTACTTCTACCAGGACCTGACCCCGTTCCTCCTGCGTGCCGGGATGTGCGTCGGGCTCGCCGCCCTGCTGCTTCTGGCCGCCGCGATCATGTTTGGGAGGCAGCGCTATGAGCACCTTTAGGGCCGCGTTGCGGGTCGCCCTGGCGCACCCGCTCTACCTCGTCGTCTACACCGTGTTCGTCTCGCTCATGGGCGCGTTCATCGCGCTGTCCATGGGGACGTCCACCCCCGACGCCGCCACGACCTACGAGCCCTACCCGGCGACGGTCGCCATCGTCGACCGCGACGGGTCGGACGTCTCCCGTGCGTTCGTCGACCACATGGCAAGCCGCTACGACCTGGCAGACGTCGCCGACGACCCTGCCGAGCTGCAGGATGGCGTTGCCACGGGTCGCGTCGACTGCGTCTTCGTCGTTCCGTCCGGCTTCGGCCGCGACCTCGTCGAGGCGGCCCGCGGCGGCCGCGAGCTCCCCGCGGTCGAGGAGGCCTATGGCGTCAGCACCCAGGCGTCGGCCCTGGCTGGCGTCGAGGCGCAGCGCTGGGCCAGCCTGGCGGGCTCTGCCGCCGCCATGCATAAGGATGCCGACCGGGCCACGATCGCCCTTCTCGCCAACGATGCCGCCGAGAGCCGCGCCCGGGTCAAGATTCGCTCCAAGAACGCTCAGGCGTGGGGTGCCGCCGACCAGCTTGGCCAGTATCTGCGCTTTGGCACCTATGCGGTCACCTCGTCGGTCATCGTGTGCGTCGGCATGGTCCTCACGGCGATGTCCGACCCTGACCTGCGCCGCCGCCTGGAGGCCGGCCCCCAGGCCTCCCGCTCGCGCGCCCTGGCCACGCTTGCCGCCTGCGCGGTGCTCACCCTGGCGGTGTCGGCGGTCTCGGCCGCGGTTGGTCTCGTGGCTCTGTGGGGGCCCGTGAGCACCCTGCCCGCGTGGCAGGTTACGCTGGCGTTTGCCGCCAACCTCGCCTTCGCCGCCGTGCCGCTCGCAATCGCGTTTCTCTGCACCCAGCTCGGCGCGCGCGAGCAGATCCTCAACGCGGTGGGCAACGTGCTCGGCATGGTCATGAGCTTCATGGGCGGCGCCTGGGTGCCCCTGTCGATCATGGGTGCGGGCGTCGTAGCAGCGGCGCACCTCGTGCCCACCTTCTGGACCAATGACGCGATCACGACCGTGCTCGACGCCGCCAGCCCCACGCCCGCCGTCATGGGCGCCTACTTTACCGGTGTGGGTGTCACGCTGCTGTTTGCCGTGGCTTTTGCGTCCGCCGGCCTGGCACTCGCGCGAACGCGATCTCGCGCCTAGCCAGCATTTTTTGCGCGACCTGCCGTTTGCCACCCAATACGTACCGCTCGCGGCGGCAGGTCGCGCCTCGCGTTGCCGAGAAGTGCCGTGGGTAAGATGCGAGTAAGCAAAGGGGCCGCGACGATACCGACGGCCGACCCAGGAGGTGATGCCAGTGAACAGCGAAGACACGAATTGTCAGGCGTCCCGCAGCTGGCATCGCGAGTCCCGTCTAGGCTAGCGCCCATCGCATTAGGGCAACGAGGCGACACGTTAGGTCGCGCACCCAAAAGGTAGACGGAAGGACCGGACAGCTGCGCAGGAGCCAGAGCGCCACCAGACAGGCGCTGCGAGGGACCGCGCAGGGAAGCGCAAACCGAGGGGCGGGCGGCCAAGAGGTCGCCCGCCTTATTGTGTCTCGACTGCCAGTTAGAATTCCTGCGATAAACTAAACGGTTGCGTGCGCCCGTGCGGCGTCGCGCCAACCACCTACGACGGAAGGCATTTTCGGCACATGACGGTCTACAGGAGCATCGACCTGTTCGCGGGCATCGGCGGCATTCGCCTGGGCTTCGAGCGCGCCTTTGGCAAGAGCGACCGGACGGTCTTCGTCAGCGAGTGGGACAAGTTCGCCCAGCAGACCTATCGCGCCAACTTCGGCCCGCTGCCCCAGATCGCGGGTGACATCACGCAGGTCGACGAGGCGGACGTCCCCGAGTTCGACATCTGCCTCGCGGGCTTCCCGTGCCAGGCCTTCAGCATCGCCGGGCGCCACCAGGGCTTCGACGACGACTACTACGGCAAGTCGCGCGGCACCCTGTTCGCCGAGGTCGTTCGCATCTGCAAGCACCACCAGCCCAAGGTCATCTTCTGCGAGAACGTCAAGGGCCTCACGCACCACGACCGCGGCCGCACCTTCAAGGTCATCGTCGGCGCCTTCGAGCAGATCGGCTACAAGGTCTTCCACCAGGTCCTCAACTCGCGCGACTTCGGCGTACCGCAGAACCGCGAGCGCATCTACCTGGTGTGCTTCCGCAACGACATCGCGCCCGACACCTTCGACTTCCCCGAGCCGCTGCAGCAGGCGGCCACGATCCGCGACATCCTGGACCCCGCGCCCATCCCGTCGCGCTACTACCTGTCCGACCGCTACGTGCAGGTCCTGCGCGACCACCGCGCCCGCCACGAGGCAAAGGGTCACGGCTTCGGCTACGAGATCCGCGACCTGGATGGCGTCGCCGGCGCCTGCGTCTGCGGCGGCATGGGCCGCGAGCGCAACCTGATCATCGACCACCGCGAGCACTCGATGGTGCCCACGACCCACATCAAGGGCAACATCAACACCGAGGACATCCGCAAGATGACCCCGCGCGAGTGGGCCCGCCTCCAGGGCTTCCCCGACAGCTACGAGCTGCCCCTGGCCGACACCCACCTCTACAAGCAGATGGGCAACACGGTCACCGTTCCCGTCATCGAGGCCATCGCCCGCCAGATCAAGGCCGTCCTCGACACCGTGGACGCCCCTGCCGAGAAGGACCGTTAGGTTGCGCCTGGATCCCGACACTCAGCCACTCTTTGGCTTCGACGATGAGTCTATCGTGTCCGTTTCAAAGATGGGGAAGGATTGTCCTTCGCGTTCTACGGGGCAGCTTAACTACGGCGAGTGGGGAGAGCTCTATGTCCTGCTTCGCCTCTGCGCCACTGGGACTCTTGAT
Source organism: uncultured Atopobiaceae bacterium (assembly GCA_934792625.1). GTDB lineage: Bacteria > Actinomycetota > Coriobacteriia > Coriobacteriales > Atopobiaceae > CAKVON01. The sequence continues at coordinate 56,361 of CAKVON010000005.1, read as the reverse complement.
CTTGCTGACGAACGGGCAATAGACGGCTTTCATCTGAACGTTCTCGAGGTTATCCGTCATGAATCGGATTTTCGAACGGTTCGTTATCGCCGTGTGGGTTTGGGTTTGGAAGCGACTATCCAGGTTGTAGTCAATGACGAAGACGCCGCGGCTATTTCCGCTGTGGAGTTTGCCGCCAAGGCCGACGAGCTATTGCTCTTCGTGGCTGAGCGTCGCCGTGCCCCTTTTTCCGTGCCAGAGGGTCTTGCAGGCTTCTTGGAGCGTGCGGGGGTCCGTCACTACAAGGCTCGTAGTCGTGATAAGAGCGATATCTACCTACGTGTGGAGGACCCGCGTTCTGGCTTGGTCCGCGACGACGTGGGGTATTCGATCAAGACCAAGTGGGGCAAGGTTTCGACCTTGTTTAATACCGCAAGAGCCTCGGCTGCGTTGTACGTTCTCGATGGGATGTCTTCCGAGCTTGCCGAAGAGATTAATCAGGTCCGTGACGCTGCGGGCCATGTGAGCGTCACAGAGCGTTGTGCGCGCATGGTTGCTGCTGGCGTGAAGGTGGATTTCGTTGGTTTTGAGCTGGCAAAGCGTGCGGGCTGTGCTGCCTTCGAAGAGAACCTCGATCTGCTGAATCCTCGCCTGGCTCGCGTCGTTGACGCCATCTTGGAAGCCCACTTCCTAGAGGGTGAGTTCTCGGGTAGGACCACCATGGAGGCCATCGGGTCATGGCTCGTGGCGGTCAACCCATGTGGCGTAACCCGTTCCGAGGTCAAGTATCCCTACATGCTCAAGCAATTCCTATATTCGGCATACTGCGGCCTTACCGCCAGTACCCTGTGGGATGGTGCCAGCAACGTTAACGGCGGGCTTCTTACGGTAAGTGAGAAGGGCGAGCTTATGGCACTAAACGCCCTGGATGGCGATGTGTTCAAGTCCTACTTGTACCGCCATTGCTTCGTTGATTATCCTGACACCTCTTCTGGCCACGGTGACTATGGCTACGTCTTCCAGAGGGATGGTAAATGGATGTTCAAGCTCAACTTCCAAGTGCGTTACAAGTAAACTCGCGGCTGCCTTATGCCCTGACCCTGAACAGCGTCACGTCGTAGGTGATGTCGTCGAGTCCCTTGAGAAGTGCCGCATAGCTAATAGGGTCTTGGTTCTCGATGATTATCGTGGCGACCTCATTGATCGTCTGGTCGGGATAGAGGTACCACTCGTAGCTGCGACGCGCGTGGTAGCTATCGAACGGGCACAGTAGGTGGAGTCCCGCTGGCAGATCACCGCGATCGCCCATGAGTCGTGAGCGGAGGTTGCTGATCGAGCGACGCGTCGTCATATACGACCACAGGCGGTATGCCTGGCGTTCTCCGTCAGCACGCGTGACGCGCACGTAGACGTCGGTCTTGCCCTTGATGTCAACCTCGGCATCCTGGAGGTTGCGAACCTCGATCCCCGCTTCGCCAATCTTGGCGCTGACCACCTGGTCCAGGTCCATCTCGCGAATGAAGGAGGGGAGGGCTCGCAGGGCGCGGCCCAACTCGCGAACGGTCGTGTCATGCGACATGCCCTGCTCCATACAGGCGCGTACGATGTCCGCGCTGTAGGTCGCGGGGGTAAAGAAGCTGGAGTCCATTGCGTTGTGGAACACCGTGGAGAAGGGTATGCGAGTGCGCCCCTCTTGCTTGATCAGGCCCGTGGAGCAGCTGCCGTCCATGCGACGGCCCATAAGGCCCTGCCCCTCGAACGTCTGCTTCGTGCGCTCGAGCCACTCGGTGTTCTGTGGCTTGTTAAGCTCGAAGTATCGATCGATCCCCTGCTCAAACGTGACCTCTGACCAGGTCTTCATATAGCCGCGAATACTCTTGTAGGTTGGCATGGTGGCTCTCCTCGTGCTAGTCACACAGGCTTTGCAGCTAGTGGTTCTTATCGTCATGGTATTACGTGGGAGCCTAAGGGCGAACTCGGACATTAATTGAGATTGATTCTAGGCAACGCCCCAATACGAGACGAATTGCTTGTCATGCATAAAGAGCAGCTCGTCGTTCGGTTGTGCTGATGCGGCATCGGGCATGCGAAGCCTCTTGCCCTCGAGCTGGTGATAGCAGGCAAGTGTTTTGCGCTTTGCGAGTCGAATTGTGTGCGTTTCAGGTGTGATAGAGAGCAGATTTGCGTCATATAGCAGGTGCAGGTCAGCCCGGAGCAGTATTCCATTGGACGTGAGCTGCGATTTGGCTCCGCGATACGGATCGATGTGGGCAGCCTGCAGGACTTCGGGCGTGTCGTAGCCCGATATGGCGCAACGCCCGTCGTAGGCAGAGATGAGTGCTTCTCTGAATCGTTGTTGCCGGACGCGGCGGATACGCTTGTCGAACTTAACGACTTCCTCGGTAGCGCTAGGGTCAATCGCTTCGAGGATCTTTCGCTCCTCATGGCTTAGCTCATCATGTTTGATATTGATAAAGCTGGATGCGTTCTCGGTTGTGGGGGTCACGGGCCCGTGCAGGGTGAACACCCCTGCAATTGGGTTGTATTCCTCTACGTAGGCGAGCCCCAGCACGTCGTAGCCCGACCCTTTTTTGGATTTAACGAAGACTCCGACGGGGACACCGTCCTCCATGTTGTTGGCGAGGGTCCCGTTGAAGTCGGTCTTGTGCTGTCTGCCCTCAGGCGTTGCATGAGCCTTGTAGTCGAGAAGCCAGGTGCCATCGGGGCGCTCGATGACCTCCCTGTCGTCGTAGTAGGTATTTCCTTGCGAGTGGACCGATGCGACGTACTTTTTGAAGCCCGTTCCGCGGGAAGGCAGGTTCTTGTAATCGGGGCTGAAGATACCCGCTTGCCTGACGATCTTCATTTCGAGACTCGAGGGGGAGTGCGTTCCCATGGGGAGATGCGAGATGTGGGCGCCAGTGTGTTCAACAAACCAGTCGAAGGCACCCGAGAACTCGGGAGGGGTGATCTGTTTTGCGTGCTCGAGTGTCAGCTCGTTGATTTCGCACTGCTCGATCTGCGGATCCATGGCCTGCTCCTCTTACGCTTTGCACATAGGACCATCCTATCCGTCTAACTCGAGAAGCAACGGGTCAACGCCATGCGTGTGGCGAATGGACTAAGCCAATTGACGCAGGCGCTCGATTGGTGCTTCGAGCATAGTGAGCGCTTGCCGTGCGATTTGGGCGGCCTCTTCGATCGGCACCTCATGCCATTCACCCGCCTCTATGGCATCGGTTTCGACTACTTCACCTGATGCGTCCGAGACATACAGGTTGAGCTCTTGTCTCGAAAGGCCAGCGCGGGTTGTGATTTGCCAACAATCAAGATTGGTTCCGTCAATGTTGTGCGACTGCTCGAAAACCACCCTTTGGATGATGCGTTCCATATGCCCCTCTCACATCGTGGTTGGGGCATCTTAGCCTGATCGTATGGATCCGGATCGAAGGATGAGAGTTCTATCCTGCCGGCACTTCTCGGTAGGTGATGGATATTGCTGTTTGCCCTTGTGTGGCAAACAAACGGGATCCTTATGCGCAATGCCATGAGGGGTGGGATGCCATGTTGGACTCAACCATGGGCATGGCACTATGCGGCTGAGGTGGGTAGTGCGAGAGGCGGGGGAGATCGTCTTTGCCGCGAACCGAGCTCTGTGCCTCTCGAGCTGTATGCTTCAAGTTATTCGAATTTCTCACCACTGGAGGCAAGTTTTGGCTCGTAGGACTGTGCCTCGCTCTACGCAACTCATCCTTGTCGGGGGCTTCCTGGCTTACCTGGGCGTTATGTTCCTTGTTTTTAGGTACCAGATCTACTACGCATATCCGCTCATGAGGAACTACGGCTCTACGAATAATGCCGAAATGGACTATGTTCTCCTATCGATTGCCTGCTTTGTCTCTAGCCTTATTACCTGCGTATTCGGTTTCCGTTCTCGGGTTGCGGAGCGGAAGGCCCTCAAGAGGGTGCGTAGCCTGTCGGCTGGCGTTGGCGCTTCTCCGCAGGAGTTCATGAGGGCTCGTGGCGCCCTCACGCGCAACGGCGATTTCACGGGCATCTATGTCATCCATAACAAGTCGAAGGACATGTACTACGTCGGGCAGAGCGTGCGCGTGGTGGGCCGCGTGAGGCAGCATCTCATGGGCCGCGGCAACGGTGACGTGTACGCAGGCTATAAGTACGGCGACAAGTTCGAAATCAATATTGTCTCCCTCCGAGAGAGTGGCTATGACAGTCTCGATGCCCTCGAGCGAGACACCATCAAGGCCTATGGCGCATATACCAAGGGCTACAACCGCACCAGAGGCAACAGAAACTAGGTTCCTGCTGGTCCTTCTCGGTAGGTGATGGATGGCGCTACTCGCCCATGTACGTGCCGACGAACAGGGGAGCGTTCGAGCGGTTGAAGAGGGCGAAGGCGAAGGGGCGGTCGAAGGTGACCTCGACCGGGGGCTCGCAGTCGAACAGGGCTGCGCCTGTGACGCAGTACATGATTGTGAAGGCTCCTCCCTCGGCGCCGTCCGTATCGATTTTGAGCTTGGCGCTTTGCGTGCAGGAGTCGACCATTATGTCGGCATCGGTCATGTTGGCGAACTCGGCGCCGGGCTGGAAGGCCCTTTGGATTCCTATGTTGCGCAGGAACTGCGAGAGCTCGGCGCGGTCGGCCTTGAGGTCGAACTCGGGAACATGCAGGTTGATTCCGCCGGAGGGGTGACTGGTGCCCTGATTGCGCTGGCAGCGCAGGGTCAGGTCCCAGGCATCGCCGTTGCGGACGAAGGCGTCCAGCGAATCGGAGTCCTTGGGCATGCAGAAGACAATCTGGGCACCCGAGCGCATCGGCCAGCTGACCGCGGTTCCGCGAGGGTCGTCCAGAAGGGCCGAATAATCGCTGAGGCCGTCCATCATGGGGACGTCGGAATCCCCCTTTGTCCCGTGGAAGGTCGTGTTTTCCGATTCGACGAAGCTGTCGTGCCAGGCATCCCTGAAGTGCAGGGCACTGACTATCGCGAGGACGGTGTTGGCCGACAGCTCTGGCGCGGTGGCGAACTTGCCGCCCGTGTTGTCCCTCAGCCACGCGGACATGGCTTCTTTGGTCTGCTGCGTTCCGAATTGTGCGGGGAAAGACTTGCCGTTGAGGGACTCGATTGCCTTGGCGAAAGAGTTCTTGACGGGCGCTTGCAGGGCATCTGCCCACACCGACGTCCCGACCGTATAAGAGTAGGCCTCATCGGGTTCGACGCCGGCGACGGTTTCGACATCGCTGGAGCCTGCGTCCAGAATGGCGGCAAGGGCCTTTGTGCGTGCGGATTGCCCGCCCAGGGCGGCATCGATTTGGGTGAGGGTCTCGCCCGTGGCGCCACGCGCAAGAACCTCGAGTGCGAGGGCAAGGCATGCGGGAGAGGCGAGGAAGCTCGCACCGGCGTTGTGCCAGCTGTCGAGCATCTGTGCCGCGAGGCTGTCGAGCCCGAGAGCGAACGTGTTGGTGGCTGCGTGGGACATGGGTTCTCCTTTCCCTATGGTTGGACTAACGATACGGGGCGGGGCGGACACTATTTCGGGCCCAATTGTGTCCGGGCGATGGGTTACGTTGTTGCGCACGGATTGGCGTTGGGGGAGGTTCGTATGGTGGCGACCGGCGGAACCCTCGTGGTTGGCGATATGCACTGCAAGGAGGAGCCGATTCTGGCTCGCGTCGACCTTGCTATCGAGAAGTGCGACGTCTCGCGCGTGGTGTTTTGCGGCGACTACGTCGACGAGTGGTTTATGGGTCCGCGGCACCTGCGCGATGCGCTTGCCGTTCTGCGCGAGTGGGTCGTGTCCCGAAGGCAGGGTGGCCTTACTGTCGACATGGTCCTGGGCAACCATGACATGCAGTACGTAATGCGTGAGGCTGGCCCTGGCACCCAACCCGAGCTCTACGACGACGTGGCTGACGCCATGGGCGAGCTGGGCGTGACTATTGCCAACACGGTGGAGGGCTGGCTCGTGACCCATGCGGGCGTTACGGCTGGCTGGGCCGCAAGGCATCTTGACCTTGGGGACGACGTGAGCGCGGAGCGGATCGCCGCGGCGCTGAATGGCTTGCTGCGCGCGGGTGACCGTGACTCGTTGCGCGCGCTGATGGCCGTGGGGCCAGGGCGCGGTGGCTGCGAGGTCCCGAGTCCGCTGTGGGCGCACCAGGGGGAGCTTCTCGACGATCCGCTTCTCGGCGTCGACCAGATTGTGGGGCACACGCCTGTGAGGGGTGTCTACATGTGGGACATTCCGGGCGAGCCACGCCTGGTGTTTTGCGACACCTTTGGCATGACGCCGATGTTCGAGGCGAAAGGTGACGGCGGCATGGTGTTGGTCGGCGGTGCTGGCGAGGGCGAAGGTGCCAGCAGTGGCAAAGGCGGCATTTGCGTTGTTGGCAGCGAGGAGTTGGGTTGTGAGTCGTGGTGCTTCTCGGCACGAGACTGGTTGATGGCCAACTAGGGGCGATGGGCGCGTGGCATGGCGGCCTTGGCCGCGGGCCTATTTGAGCTCCGGGGAACCTGACCCAAAACTTACAATCGGCATATATGCATGACGTTATTGAGGGGGTCGTCGCGATGAGGCGTTCGGTTGGGCTGCTGCTCTCGGTGTTGGTGGCCACGTCACTTTCGGTTCCTGCCGTAACCCTTGCGGCGGATGTCGTGACGGGCACGTCCGATGCCGTCGCCGTGCAGCGGGAGGGCGACGCCTCACAGGGCGTCGTGAGCGGCGCTGGCGACGAGGGCGCCGATTCCGTTGCTTCTGGTTCTGGGGAACAGGGGAGCGCGCCAGCGACGCCCGACGCGCCCGCGGAGGCTGCCGCGACCGACGCCGCCACGCCTGCGACCCCTGTTAGGAGGCAGGCGCCCGCCACCGCCCAGGCCGACACCATGCGCGGGCGCCTCGACGCACTTGCGGCGTCCAACAGGGACGTGCTTACCGACGGCGCGAGGGTCGTCATCGCCCCCAAGACGGTCGGCGGTCTGTGCATCGGCGATGCCGCCACGACCGAGCTCGCGGGCATCAAGGGCGCGTCCCCGTCCGTGTGGGTTGTCTCGCACGACGCCCAAGGCTACGTGACCCTGACCAACGCCGCCACCGGCAAGGTGCTGGACGTCAAGGGTGGCAAGGCGGTTGTGGGCACGCAGGTCCAGCAGTGCGTGGCGAACGGTACGTACGCGCAGAAGTGGATCGTTCGCAAGACGTCCTCGGTCTCGTACGAACTTCTCTCCGCCCTGGGCGAGGACCTGCTGCTTGGTTACCCGAGCTCCAGCAAGGGCGCGCGCCCCGCGTTGAGGAAGGCCTCGGCTGGCTCGGTCGAGTGGGCCGTGAGCGAGTTCGCCCAGATGCGCTCCGAGCTCGACGCGCTGGCGACCAAGAACAAGTCCGTCCTGCCCGACGGCACCTACGTGTTTGTCTCGTCCGCTTTCGACAGCCGCATGGTGCTGGAGGTTAAGGACGCCTCCAAGAAGAACGGTGGTAACGTCCAGCTGTGGTCGCACAAGGCCACGGCCGCGCAGAGGTGGGTCGTCTCGCACGACGCCCAGGGTTACGTGACGATCGCCAACGTCGGATCGGGTAAGGTGCTCGACGTCTCCGGTGGCATCGCGGCGCCCTGCACCAATGTCTGGCAGTACACCTCCACCGCGAACAACCTCGCGCAGAAGTGGGTTGCCGTCAGGGACGGCAACGGCATCACGCTGCGCTCCGCCCTTTGGGGCAACGTCGCCCTGGACGTCTACAACGCCTCGCTCAAGAACGGTGCCAACGTGGAGGTCTTTACCCTCAACGGAAGCAAGGCGCAGAGGTTCTTCCCGGTCCGTCTGGCCACGCCCAAGGTCGAGAAGTGCGCCGACACCATCCAGTCGGGTGCCTGGTTCGCCATCGGCGCGAAGGGCGCGGGCAACAAGGTGGTGGACGTGTGAAACGGCTCCGAGGCAAACGGTGCCAACGTCCAGGTCTTCTCGCCAAACAACACCTTCGCGCAGATGTTCACGTTCGAGTACAAGGACGGCTTCTACGCGATTCGCAACGCGCGGAGCGGGAAGGTCCTCGAGGTCGAGTATGGCGAGCCTGTCGCGGGCACCAACGTCGTGCAGCGCGCCTCCAACGGTAGCGCCAGGCAGCTGTGGGCCGTGACGAAGAACTCCGACGGCAGCTATGGCCTCACCAACAAGGCGACGGGCTTGGCGCTGGAGGTCTCGGGCTCCAACATCCGCGTTTCCATCCCGGCGGACTCGAGCGTGCAGAGGTTCTCGCTCTCTCAGTGCAAGAGCCTGCTGGCCGAGGGCACCTATACCATCGCGTCGCACGGCAATCGCAAGGCTGTGCTGGACGTCAAGGACGGCTCGGCGTCCGAGGGCGCAAACGTCTGGGTGTTCCAGTCCAACGGCAGCTTCGCGCAGAAGTGGCGTGTTGCCGCGGTCAAGGGCAGGGAGAACACCTACACGATCGAGTCCCTGGCAGCGGGCAAGCTTCTGAGCGTCGCCGGCAACGGCAACGTCTGCATCAAGAAGGCGAATGGGTCGACCGCGCAGCAGTGGACCGTCGGGATCGAGAATGGTGCGGTCAAGTTCTTCTCGGTAGCCTACCCGTCCAAGTCGCTTGACCTGTATGGCGGGTCGACGGCCAACAAGACCAACGTGCAGGTGTTTTCCAGCCACAGTGGCGCGGCCCAGCGCTTCTTCCTGACTAAGGTCAGTGAGGCGGTGCCCAACGGCACCTACATGATCAAGTTTGCGGCGTCTCCTGGCTTCGCCGTCGACGTGAAGGGTGCCTCTGGCTCCAACGGGGCCAACGTGCAAGTGTATGCGTGCAACAAATCCGGCGCCCAGAAGTGGGTCGTCAAGTCCAAGGGCAATGGTACCTACAGCATCGTGAACGCCGCAAGCGGCAAGGCCCTTGCCGTGAAGGGTGGCACGGCATCCGCGGGCGCCAACGTCTGGCAGCAGGCCCCCAACAACACCAAGGCTCAGACTTGGAAGTTCGTCTATTGCGCGGGCGGCTACAAGATTGTCTCGGCGCTTGATTCCGGCCTGGTCCTGAGTGCGACTGGCTTTGGCAACGGCAAGAACGTCCAGATTGCCGGTGACAGCGGTGCCTCCGCGCAGCGCTTCGTGCTGCAGAAGACCACCTACACCAAGCCGAAGCCCAAGCCGAAGCTGTCGGGCAACCAGCTTGCCATGTGGCGCAAGGCGCAGGGCTACAGCAGCGCCACGCGCTGGCTCGTCCTGAACGACGTGAGGAACGGCTGCAAGACGGCGGTGTTCCGCGGTCGTTGCGGCAACTGGGAGCTCGTGAAGTACTGGGATTGTGGCCCCGGCACGGTCTATACGCCCACGCCGACGGGCCAGTACACCGTCACCGGCCGTGGTTACAGTTTTGGCCATGGCTACACCTGCTACTACTACACGCAGTTCTACGGCGACTACCTGTTCCACTCGGTGTTGTACTACCAGAACACGTTCAACCTGAAGGACGGCACGCTTGGCAGGAGGGTCTCCCACGGTTGCATCCGCCTGAAGCTGAGTAACGCCAAGTGGACCTACGACAACATCCCCAACGGGACTAAGGTCGTGAACTACTAGGGAGTAAGCTCGGTGATCTAGCCTCCGTTCTCGCGTTGGGACGGAGGCTATTTCTTTGTCCGAGCGAGATGCCTGATTGGGGCCTCAGGAAGGGCAGGGGACTGAGCGCATCGAGGCAGACGTCCCTGTTGCCACCGCTACGATGTTTGCGGGTATGGCAAGCCAAGGTTACGTACCCGAGGCTGTCAACGATAAAGGCTAAGGGAGCGAGCTTGCGGGGGAGAGATGCGCGAGGGGGACGGGGTCACCCGGGTCGAGTACGACACGCGGCGCGACTCCTACACGCCGCACTCGATGGTCGACCGGGAGGACGGGAGGGTCGTGACCCAGAGGGCGGTTCGGTAGGGACAACGAAAGCCTGGGCGCCAGACCCCCTGCGCCGTCGAACAACAGCAGTCGCCCGCCCGCATGCGGGTGCGGGCGGGCGACTGTCCGTTGGTGGCGTTGATCAACCTTAGAGGTTCTCGATTGCGTCCTGAGTGCGATCGAGCAGAAACGCGTCAAAGTCAGAATAGTCGACGATTGCTCCCTCGACCGGGTCCCAGGAGACCACCTTTCCGGTGTCGCAGTCAATGCATTCCTGCCATTCGTCGCAGTTCTCAATTACGAGGAGATTGTTTGGCAGGCCGTACTTGCGATGCCTGAGAGTGGCCTCGAGGAAGAGCATGGTGCCGGTGAGTCCCACCCCGAGAATCTCGACCCCTCCGACGCCGCCGTGACCGTACTCGTTGAGGAACTCGACGTACTGCTGGGGGATGGTGACGCCGAGCAACCGTTGGGCGGACGCGAGCATCTCCTCGGTCGGCACAGCATGGGTGAAGAGGGCGTCCTGCTCGTGCTGGGTGATCAATGCCCTGATCTGGTCGTTCATCGCTTTCCTTCCTCATACTGACGAGCGCGCCACTTCCAGTACTGCCTGCGGAAGTTAGTGTACTGCTTGTACAGAACCGAATCCCTCCTGAAGCTGGCCCCCTCACGCCTAGTCCATGCAGGGTGCGTGCGTACTCCTCGTGCGTGGTCTCGCGTATCTCCACCATGGGACCCGACTCCTTCTGGAGCACATGGTGGAGTTGAATGGGCAACCCGTCATTGCCGATGGGGGCATTACCCGCGCGCATGAGGTCGAGATTGCTTATGCCAGTTTCGGGGTTGACGTACTCGAAGTCGATGTCGTTGCGCTGGTAGATCCTGCGGCTCACGTCGCGGACCTGGCCACCTACCTTGACGGCGCCCTCGTACTGGACGCGCGTGAAACGTGGGGTCGAGCGCGAGCCCTTCGTGTGGCCGAAGCCGCCATGCGCCCCGGCGCCCACTACTCGGCCCTCCCGTGAGCGCGGGCGACGTCGCTGGCGAACGGGACGACCCGGATGCCCATCTCCTGGTACCTGCCGAAGATGCTCTCTGGCGCGTCGCCGTAGACCACGATTGTCGTGGGCTGGAGCCGCGTCACGACGGCGGAGAGGCCCTCGGTGAAGCAGTGACGGTCGTCGCGGTCCCTGAGCGTGCCGAGCGTGCCGACCGCGACGACGCAGCACCTCGGAGCGCCGTCGCAGCAGAGGCGATGGGTCCTTCGGTCGCCCCAGCGCAGGTTGCAGATGACCTTGACCCCGTTCGCTTGGAGCCAGCAGCCGATGGCGCGGGACCGGTAGATGTTGTAGAGCTGGACGATGAGGGGCATGTCTCGGTAGACGCTGAAGTCCGGCAGGACGACGCCCCTGAACCCCTTCAGGAAGTCGAGCCAGCGCATGGGGTCGTCCCAAAGCCGCTCGAAGTGGAAGTCGTCCTCGTAGAAGTGCACCCACTGGTCGCGGTCGTCACAGTTGATAGCCTTGGAGAAGGCTACGAGTCTGTTCGGAACCTCGTGGATGGGGTGGATGACGGGGAGCTCGAGGAGCCCCGCGAAGTGGGCGACCGCCACGAGGAAGGCGTTCCAGACGTCGCGGCATCCCTTGCGCCTGCAGTTGAGTTTGGCCATTGCTTGAATAACCTCCAATGAAGTCGGGCTGTGTCAGCAGCCAGGTGGTGGCGGGGGCTGGCCGGGCCCTCCGCCGGTGCTTGCGATCGCGACTACCATTCAACCCGCGTGCGGCGTTCCCGTACTTAGCCGGGGCTTGCCTGTGGTTTCGCCGTGTCTCGACGCGAGTAGACGGGACAGTGCCAGCAAAAGGAGGATTTTGTGTCCGAGGTGGGTACTAGAGTGAGAGCTTGGAAAGGATTAGCGATTGGAGGATTACTTGCAGCTATGTTTCGGCACGTATGCCAAGGTTCTTCTACGATGCAGGAGGACTGGCGTCACACAGGTCGAGCTGGGGCGGGAGTTGCTCCTATCGATCAATGGCAACGCAAGCGCGCACTACGGCGACTCCTCTATCTCGGACCTCGTGAACGGTAGGAAGAACCTCGGGGCTTCTGATGTCGAGAGTGCGCGTTTTGGCTCATGCACAGAAATTGCAGAGCGGTTCCGCAAAGAGATGGAGCCCCTTCTTGACGAGAACATGGCCCCTCTTGCCGTTGCGGCGGTGAGAGAACTTGTCCTCGACGACGATGCCGTCGGTATGCAGACGGTGGTTGATAGAACCAGCGGGCTAACTAAGTCCGATCTCGTAAAGGCGTCCTGTTATGAGCCGTGGACCTTCCTCGCAGGCGTCCTCATTTTCGTAGCTTCGGGGGTCAAGAATCGTGGGGCTGGGCAGGACTGTGCGTCTGTCGAAGAGCTTTTCACGGATGATCTCGGCGTAAAAGCAGCTTCGCTTACGTTGACAGATGCAGTAGTCGGTCGAGGAGCCAATCGTTCCCGCCGTGTGTGGGCCGACGGTCCAAGCTCCCTGACCGTTATCGAGGGAGACCTCTTCGATTTGGTGTACAGGAGCGGGGAAACTCTCTCAAAAGGTATCGCGGTGGTGCCCGTCGACTCCGCTTTCTCGACCGAGACGTCAAGACACCTGGAAGCGCTCGACAAGTGCGGTATCTCTGAGAACACGCTCCATGGGAAGTGGCTGCTCAAGTTGATGTCTGAGGGAATGTCCAGGGAGGAGCTGGACTGGCGCATCAACGCTGTTCTCAAGAAGCAAGGGCTGACAGGAGGTGGAAACCCCATCGGCACGGTGTCGGTGATTGATGTCGGGGCGACCGCTTATTACCTGCTTGCGGTGTCCAGCATGGATGAGAACGGTAACGCACAGAGCTCGCTTGATGACGTCAGGCAGGCGCTCACGTCGCTCGTCGGCTTCTACGACAGACATGGCCAAGGATATCCGCTGTACGTCCCGTTGGTTGGGACTGGGCTGTCGAGGGCGCACATGTCGAGCATGGAGTCGTACGAAGCCATCAGTGATGTCTTTACCAGCAATCGCGAGCGCATCCACGGTGACGTGTTCATCGTTGTCCTTCCCGGTATTTGGGACGAGCTGGGAATGGACGACGATGGGTAAGTCAACGGATTTCGGTGACAGTATTAGGCATTTGATTGGCTAGAGCTGCAAGGAAACGAAGTGCGAACTGTTTGCTGAACAGATTGGAGACCAATGTCATATAGGACGAGGACATACATCGCAGCGGACTGGGATGGAGACAACAATCTCGTGAGCACCCTGCAGACATGGAACGAAAGCGAATGCTGGGACCTGTCCTTCCCTGATGCTCACGACCTGACGCAAGCTCGCGACACGAGCAAAGCTTGCAGCATCAAGAAGTCACTCTACTCCCGTCTTGAGAGATCAAAGACGTTCATCTTGATCGTGGGCAAACACACCTCCTCGCTCAGAAAGGGGAGCTGCCAGTATTGTCCAAGCTATACGGGATGGTGCCGTAGGGGAAACACGGCTAGCACGAAGAGCTTCATTGAGTATGAATGCGAATATGCCGTTAAGCATGATTTGAGGATTGTGGTGCTCTATAACATGGCGGCACCAGACAAGTCCTTATGCCCCGAGATTGTTCGGAGACAAGGGCGTCACATTTCAGCTTGGTATTGCAGCTCAAGTGACAATCGTTATCACTGGGACTACTATGCAATCAAGGATGCCATTGAAGGGTAGAACGCATCCTAATCTGCATAAACACAGTCAAGTGACCTCATGACGTCATGCTACTCGAGTGAGGCGACGTCAACAGAGGGGGATGGCCAAGGCCACGAGGAGCACGTCGGGCACGAGGGTGCGCGCCGAGCTGCCGCGAGCCGCCCCATCCGCTCAGCGCTCATAGAGTGGGAGTCGCGTCAGGGTGGAACGACACCGTGATGGATGAGGCGGGATGTGACCTTCAGGTCGCATTCCGCTTTCTGTTTGCTGTTAGATTGGCGTCTGATTACTGATGGCCTGACCTGGAATTACTTATTTTGAGAGGTGTGATTGTCGCCTTGAGAAGTAGCCTTTGGCGGTGATGGTTGGCCGCGGCGTTGTCGCTTGGGCTGGGGGTCGATTGAGTGGCGGTATACATCACGCATGAAAGCGCCTTGGCATGGTTGCGGGGTAATGATGTCACTGGTAGGAGGCGCGTTCCCCGAACACTGGAAGATGCGGATGCTTGTATTGGGGCTGCCAAGGCCGTAGCCTCTGCGTGTGGTGACGTGACGGTTGGCGGAGTGATTCAACTTGGGGTGGGGGCCGCCTCGGAGCGCCGCCCTTCTCGGGAGGTGCGCTGTCATGTCTGCAATCAGCTACGGTTGCCGTTTCTACGAGCTGCGGACGGCATTTACGTTGCCGCGCCCGAGCTGTGCTTTGTGCAACTTGCGAAGTCGATGGACCTTCTCGATAGCATTGAGCTTGGCATGGAGTTGTGTGGCACCTATTCGCTTGGTAGCGAGAGAGCCGCCGGACGTCATGGGGTGATGACGTCCCGAGATGAGGTGCTGTCTTTTTTGGGCCGTAATGCTGGGATGCATGGCGCGGGCATGGCACGCCGGGCGATGAAGTATGTCGTGGACGGCTCGGCGTCCCCAATGGAGAGCCTTCTGGCAATGGCGTTCCCGCTGCCTCGTGGTATGGGTGGCAGAGGCGTGAGGGGTGTCGAGCTGAATGCGCCCGTGCGTCTGAGGCGAGGGTCGCGGGATTGGATGGGTGTCAGCGAGATTCGGCCCGATTTGTTGTGGCGGTCGGCGGGCATTTGCGTCGAGTATGACAGTGATTCATGGCATGAGGATTCGGGGGCTCGTGACCGTGACTCATGGAGAAGACTCGCCCTTGAGTCGGTGGGCCTGCGCGTGATTACCGTTCGCAAGCAGACTGCTTTCTCGCCGTCAAAGCTTGCCGAGATCGGTGACATTCTTGGTCGACGGGTGTGCGGGCGCGTTCCCCGTAAGGATGACCTTGAGTATCAGCGAAAATGGTTCGCACTGCATCATAGGCTGTTTTCTGCCGAGCATATTGCCTGGCTTGACGAGGGTTAGGCAGTTGGATGGCGTGTGGATGCGGATTGAGCTGATTATGGGGGTATGGCTCGTACATAAACGGCATTTCTTGCGGGTGTTCTCGCGTTTTGTGACGTTATCTGCATTATTTGGGAGTTATGTACGAACGACTGTGCGATTGGTGGGGCTTGTGGGGCCCAGGCTAGCCGCACTTTTCCTGGGATTGAGTGGGTTCGTGGCTTCTACCTGCGAAAACGTGGTACGTGTGGGATGGCTCGCTGGCGCGACGATTCGATTTGACCGCCTGGGGAGCTCCTGTCGGCATGGGGGTCGTACACAGCTAAAGGAAATTGCGGATTAGGCCACGTTTTGGACCTAATCCGCAATAAAGGCGAGTTATGTACGAGCGGTCGGCGCATCAGGTGGTCGCCGCGCCAGGCGAACGACTACTTCAGCTTGCGGGCGAATCGCAGGTAGGTGATGTCGTCGAGCTCGGCGGCGAGACCGCTCATGGGGGAGTCCTCGTCGTCGGTCTCGTACCACTTGCCGTCGGTGCCCAGGTAGCCGAAAGCGTTGATTGCGGGCATGGTCTTGCGCGCGACGAGCTCGGCCTTCTGGTAGTCGGACAGCGGGGCGCCCACAGCGCTGAGGGTCATCGCGGCCAGATAGGCGGGCGAGGTGTAGTCGTCGACGTTTGCCTGGTCGTTGCCCGCGACGTCGTAGTTGGCCCACATGGTGTAGACGGTCTGGTACAGGCGCTGGTTGTGCGCAAGCTCGCTCTCTCCCGTGTACCAGGCGTCGTTGTAGGTCGAGGCGAAGTTGGTCTGGTGGTCGCCAAAGAAGACCAGGATGACGGGCCTGTCGAGCTTCTTCAGCTCGCCGACGAAGTACTCGAGGTCCTCGTCGGAGGCCTGGATGCAGCTCAGGTACTCGTTGAGAAGGGCGTTGGTGTCGCCAGAGATGCCCTCAGGCTGGTAGTCGGTTAGGCGGTCGGCGGGAATGTTGCCCACGTTGTAGTCCGAGTGGTTCTGCATGGTCACGTCGAACACGAATTGCGGCTCGTCGCCCGTGCGCAGAAGATCCAGGATCTTGTCGTAGGTGACCTTGTCGGTCAGGCCGTTGTGGAAGCGCGGGGCGTCCTCGGGGAAGTCCTCGATCGAGAGGAACTGGTCGAAGCCCATGCCCTCGTAGGTGCTCTTGCGGTTCCAGTTGGAGGGGTAGTTGGGGTGGATGGCAGTGGAGGCGTAGCCGAGCTTGGCCAGCTGCTTGGGCAGGGCCTCGCAGTCGGAGAAATCGTAGATCGAGTAGGGGTACTTGCCCAGGCCGAGAAACGCCATCGAGTTGCCCGTGAGGAACTCGAACTCGGTGTTGGCGGTGCCGCCGCCGTTGACAGAGACGCTCAGGGCGCCGTGGCTCAGGGCGTCGGTCATGCCGGTGTTGAAGAACTTGGGCCCCTCGTAGTCCGACTTCATCTTGTCGTAGATCGACATGTCGGCGAAGGTCTCGTTCATCACGACGACGATCGAGGGCTTCTGCCCGTCGAACTGACTCTCGGCGGCCTTGCGCGACGCGTCGCCCGCAAGCTCCTTGTCGTACCTGGTGACAAGTGCCTTGAGCTCGGAGGAGGCCTTCTCATCGGAGTAGTCGCTTGGCTTGTGGATCACCAGGTCCTGGGAGCCCGCGACAAACGACAGGATGGCGCCGTGCTGGCGGTAGGTGTACAGGGGCCAGAAGTAGTTGATCTTGGCGCCCATCTGGGTGTAGTTGGGGACCACGAGCGCCGCGACCATGCATGCGGCCGTGACGGCGGCGCAGGCGAGGTTGACGATGACGGTGCGGGTCGCACGGGGCTTGGGCTCGGCATCAGCCTTGCCGTCAACCTTGCCGCGCTTGTCGGGACCCAGAAGGCTTGCCAGCCCCACGCCCATGGTCGCGCACGCAAGGCCAATCAGGGCGGGGTCCTGCAGGGTATAGGAGTAGCCGCCTGCAACGGCAGCCGCGGTGCCCGCTGCCCACAGGTCTGCCGGCAGGATCGCGGTGTTCTTGAACCTCCACAGGTAGTACTGTGCCAGGCCCATGACGCCGTATAGGACGCAAGCGACGCCTGGGCCGGCCGCGCGACGCTGTCCCAGGAAGTACAGCACGACCACGGGCAGGGCCATCAGAAGCACGTCGATATAGAGGAACGGCTTCTGCACGCAGGCAAGGGTATTGTTGTAGGGCTGCTCGATCGCGAAGAACGAGGCCGCTACCACACCCGCCAAGACAATAAAGTCCAGAAGGGCGTGGCGGAACATGCGATGGCTACGGATGGCATCGGTGTCGGCAAGAAGCGCCTCGCGGATGGCGTCTCGGTGCAGCCCGATGACGCCGGCGAGAAACGCTACCGCGGAGCACCCGAGCATCGCGGCAATCGAGGTGGCGATCAGGCCGACGCAGGGCAGAATCGCCCAGGCCGCAAGCATCAGGAACGGGAAGAGCGCGCCCGCGGGCGAGACGCTCCATCGCCTCGGCCTGAAGCAAGGGGTCGCGTCGTCGGTGCCGCGGACGGCGGCTTCCGACATGCGAACCCAGTCCCAGACGAGAATTGCCGCGAAGGCGGCGGGAATGAGCCCGAGGGCGGGTGACTCGACAGTCGTAAGGAAATCCACTAGTTCACCTTGGTCGCGAAGTTGAGGTAACTGATCTGCGCCATGTCATCCGAGGTCTTGGCCACGGGGGAGGAGGCGTCGTCGGTGGCGTACCACTTGCCATCCGCACCCATGACGCCAAACGCGTCGAGCGCGGGCATCTTCTCGCGAGCGACGACTTGGGCCTTCTGGAAGTCGGTCAGGGGCGCGCCGATCGTGTCGAACATGACCGACGACAGGTGGCAGGCGCTGTCGTAGGCAGCCTCGTCGTGCGGGGCGCCGGCGACCTCGTAGTTGGCCCACAGGCGGTAGTTGGTCTGGTAGATGCGCTGCGCGTGGTCGACGGTGTCGGCGTCCTCGTACCAGGCGTCGTTGTAGACGCCGGAGAAGTCGGGCTGGTGGTCACCGAAGAACAGCAGGACTACGGGGCGGTCGAGCTTCTGCAGCTCGCCAATGAAGTACTCCAGGTCCTCGTCGGACGCCTGGATGCAGCTCAGGTACTCGTTGAGCTTGGCGTCGGTGTCGGCGTCGTCGAAGTCGGCGGGCTTGTAGTGCGTCAGGCGGTCGGCCGGGATGTTGTTCTGGTCGTAGCCCGAGTGGTTCTGCATGGTGACGTCGAAGACGAACTGCGGCTCGTCGCCCGAGCGCAGGATCTCCAGCACCTTGTCGTAGGTGACCTTGTCGGTCAGGCCGCTGTGGAAGCGCGGGGCGTCCTCGGGGAAGTCCTCGATTGTGAGGAACTCGTCGAAGTCCATCTGCCTGTACACCGTGTTGCGGTGCCAGTTGGTGCCAACGTTGGGGTGCATGGCGGTCGTCTTGTAGCCCAGCTCGCCAAGCTGGCGCGCGACGTTGGCGACGCCCGCGAAGTTATACATGTTGTACGGGTACTTGCCCACGCCCGCGTAGAGCATCGACTCGCCCGTGAGGCACTCGAACTCGGTGTTGCAGGTGCCGCCGCCGTTGACCGAGACGGCCAGCTGCCCACCGTAGATGGTGCCGTCGGCCATTCCGGTCCTGAAGAACTGAGGGCCTTCGTAGCCGCAGTGCATCTTGTCGAACAGCGACAGGTCGGCGAAGGTCTCGTTCATCACGATGACGACCGAGGGCCTCTGCTCGTCGAATTGCTTCTCGGCAGCCTTGCGCGCCTCGGAGGTGCCCACGGTCTTGTCATAGTTCTGGGCATAGCTGGCGAGAAGTGCCTGGGCCTTCTTGTCGCTGTAGCCGTCGGGCTTGGGGATGGGGATGTCCTGCACCTCGGCGACGAAGGACGTGAGCGAGCCCTGCTCGCAGTAGCGGGCCTTGGGGTTCCAATAGTCGACGACGACGCCGTGGTCGCGCCAGTTGGGGGTCACGGCGGCGACGACGCCGGCGGTCGCGCCCACGCCCATCAGCAGCGCCTGGCGACGGGTGAAGCCGCGCTCGCCCACGCGTTCGATCATGGCGTCGCTCACGCAGGGTCGGTGCCTGGTGGGAACGAGGTAGGAGCAGGCCGCCCAGGCGAGGCACGCAAAGCCGATGCTGCGCAGGACCAGGTCGGAGATCGTGTAAGTATAGCTGGCGGCGACCTCAGCGGCGGTGTTGATGGCCAGGATGTCGCTTGGCACGATGACGGTGTGCTTGAAGCAGCTGACGAAGAAGTTGGCGAGGCCGAACACCAAAAGGATGGTCGGCAGAATCGCCACGGGCCCGCCGTGGCGGCCGAACAGCAGGTAGACGGCCAGTCCCAGAAGCGCGATCAGGCCCATCTCGGCGGCGAGCATGGCAGGCGCGATGGTGGACAGCGGCGCGGGCGAGATGGGCTTCTCCAGTGCGAGTGTCGAGAAGAGCGTCATGGCCGCGATGGCCACCATGGTAAGAAGGACGTGCGCGACGGCGCGCCTGGGCGAGGCGGGCTCGAGCGCGGGTGTGGTGGCTGCCTCGGTGTCCTTCTCGGCAGGGGCATTGTGGGTGGCAGGGGCATCGTCGGCGTCGGCGGTTTGGTCGGCTGCGCGGCGCATGCGCGGGTAGGGGGTGTGGGAGTCGCCCAGGACGAGGGGTAGGACCCACTCGCGGGCGACGACGGCGGCAGCGGCGACGACGATCAGAAGGACCGAGCCGGCGAGCGACTTGGCGTGCGACATGACCAGGTGCATGCAGATGTAGGCGGTCATGAAGGCGAGCGCCGCGACGTGCGGGATGGTCCAGGCGACGGTCGAGCGCATGAGCGCGGGCTTGTGGCCGGCGCGCTTGCGGACAAGGTATGCAACGAGCAGCATCGCGGCGATCACGACGATGCCCGCAAGGGGTATCAGCGCGAAGCGCATCCTGACGAGGGGAAGATCCTTGTTAAGCATATTTCAGGTTGCCACCTTTCCGGCTATTTGACCTTTGTCGCGAAGTGAAGGTAGGAGACCTTCGAGAGATCGTTGTTGACTGCGGCGACGGGCGAGTTCTCGTCCTCGACCTCGTACCACTTGCCGTCCGCGCCCATGAGGCCGAACGCGTTGAACGCCGGCATGGTCTGCCTGACGACCATCTGGGTCTTCTGGTAGTCCGACAGCGGCGCGCCCGCGTAGTCGAGCGTCATGGCCGTGAGGTAGGCGGGCGAGGTCGGGAAGCCGCTGTCCGTCTGGGCGGCGCCGGCGACGTCGTAGTTGGCCCAGATGAGGTAGGAGGTCTGGTAGACGCGCTGCGTGTGGGTCATCTCGTCCTCGTCGCCGTACCAGGCGTCGTTGTAGTTGGTCGAGAAGTTCGGGTGGTGGTCACCCCAGAAGACGAGGATCACGTGGCGGTCGAGCTTCTTGAGCTCGTCGACGAAGTACTCCAGGTCCTCGTCGGATG
The DNA here is from genome assembly GCA_934792625.1 of uncultured Atopobiaceae bacterium. Classification (GTDB taxonomy): domain Bacteria; phylum Actinomycetota; class Coriobacteriia; order Coriobacteriales; family Atopobiaceae; genus CAKVON01. The sequence goes on along the minus strand of CAKVON010000005.1, from coordinate 35,986 downwards.
CCTGGATGCAGGCGAGGTACTCGTTGAGGCAGCTGTTGGTGAACTCGGTGACGCCGTCGGTCTTGTAGTGGTACTTGCGGTCCTCGGGGATGTTGCCGACGTTGTAGCCGGAGTGGTTCTGCATCGTGACGTCGAAGATGAACTGCGGGACCTCCTCGTCCTCGGGGTTCCTGAGAAGGTCGAGGACCATGCCGTAGGTCGCCTTGTCGGAGATGCCGTTGTGGAACGTCGGGGCGTCGTCGGGCCAGTCGTCGATGTCGAGGAAGTCGTCGAAGCCCATCTGCTCGTAGACGGTGTTGCGGTGCCAGTTGGTGGCCAGGTTGGGGTGCATGGCCGTCGTCTTGTAGCCCTCCTCCTTCAGCTGGCGGGCGATGTTGTCCACCTTGGAGAAGTCGTACATGGTGTAGGGGTACTTGCCCGAGCCCGCGTAGAGCATCGACTCGCCCGTGAGGGCCTCGAACTCGGTGTTGCAGGTGCCCGCGCCCGTGACCGAGCAGCTGAGGTCGCCGCGGGCGAGCGTGCCGGTGAGGCCCTTCTTGAAAAACCACGGGCCCCTGTAGTTGTTCTGCAGCCCGTCGAACACCGACAGGTCGGCGAAGGTCTCGTTCATGACGAAGACGATCGAGGGCTTCTCGTCCTCGTACTGCGCGACCGCGGCCTGGCGCGCGGCGTCGTCTCCGGCGGCGGGGGTGGTGGACTGGGTCGCGTCGCCCTTCTCGACGAAGGTGCAGACGTCGAACTGCTTGGCGTAGGAGGCCAGGATCTCCTCGGCGGTGGAGGTCTTGTACGCGGTGGGCTTGGCGATGGGGATGTCCTGCACCTCGGACACGAAGCAGGACAGCGAGCCCCTGCTCGCGTACGAGAAGCGTGGCATCCACGCGAAGACCTTGATGCCGAAGTCGAGTCGCCAGCTGGGGACGGTGACGAAGGCAACCAGCATGGCCAGCGAGGCCACGCCCATAAGCAAGCAGGAGACCCTGCGGCACCGGCGCTCGCCATGCTTGGCCAGAAGCCTCGCCGGCGCCAGGACCTTGGTGCGGCACGGGACCAGGTAGGAGCAGAAGGCCAGCGCGATCGCCATCCAGGCCAGCGAGTAGACGCAGGTGTGGGCCATCTCGTAGGAGTAGCTGCCCGCGACGGTTGCCGCGGTCTCGAGCGCCATGAGGTCGGCCGGGATCAAGACGGTGCCCTTGAACTTGAGCATGAAGTAGTTGACCAGGCCGTAGATCGTGAGGATGACCGGCAGCGCCGCAACCGCGGCGCCCCTGCGGCCCGACAAGAGGTACAGCGTGACGCCCGCCAGGCAGACCAGGCCCAGCTCCAACAGGTAGGGGAAGGTCTCCAGCTTCATCATCGGGTGCTCCTGGATGGCGTTCTCCATCGCGAGGATGGTGAAGAATGCCATGGCCAGGATGGCCACGATGGTGAGAAGGACGTGCGCGACGACACGTGGCCACTGGCGGGCCGGCTTGGCGGCCTCGACCGCTGCCTCGGGCTTGGGGCCGAGCACGAGGTCGAGCACGCGGTCGCGGCAGACGACGACCAGCGTCGCGACGAGAAGCATGGCGCAGGCGTAGCCGAACCAGCGGGCGCGGGTCAGAAGCATGTTGTTGGCGGCGTAGGCGGTGAGGAAGGTGCAGGTCAGCAGCTGGGGGACGAGCCAGGCGACGGTGCCGCGGGAGAGGGCGGGCTTGCCCTTTTTGGCCCTTTGGTGGGAGAGGGCTATGCAGGCCACGCCCAGAACAAGGACGAGGGCGGGGAGCAGGGCGAACATCCGACGTAGTGTCGAGTAGGGCGTGATATCCAAGGTGGCTCATTCTTCGTTGGCTGCAGACGGCGCGTTTTCTCTGCGGGGGAGAAATATACGCAAATTGCCATTATCGCAGTTTGTTCCGCCCATGGTCTCACCTGCGTATCAGTTGTGTACGTGCTGTGGTCTAGTGTGAGCCAATCGCGACGACGCTAGGCGAAACGTGCTGCCACGGCCTGTCCCGCAAGCGCCGCGGCCATGCCGAGCGCGCAGCTCAGGACCATGTAGGCGCCTGCGGCGAGCGTCTCGCCGCGGCCGATGAGGCCGACCGACTCGAGCGCGAACGTCGAGAAGGTCGTGAAGCCGCCGCACACGCCCGTCTTGAGCAGCAGGGTCGTCCTGGCGTCGAGGCCCGCCTGCGCGCCCGCCAGCCCCGCCACGACGCCGATGGCGAATGCGCCGACGACGTTCGTGAGGAGCGTGGCCGCGGGAAAGCCCGCGTTTCCGACCTGCGCGAACGGCACGAGCGACAGCAGGTATCGGCAGACCGAGCCAAGCGCCCCGCCAAGGGCCACGGCCAGACAGTCCAGAAGCATCGCGAGTTCCATGGTCCTTCTCTCCAGTCGACGTCAGACGCGAAAAAGGGTAGGTGCCATGCGCTATCCTGACAAGCCGAGAATGACTATGCCGAGGCCCGCGCTGCCGAGAAGCGCCGCGGGTCGGAAGGACAACGGGAGCCACATGATCAGGATCAACCACGCGGTGCTGCACGCCTTCGACTTCGAGGTGGGGGAGTGCGATCTGTCCGAGCGCGAGCTCGACCTGGACGTGAGGCAGACCAAGTCCTACGTCACGCGCATGGCGAGAAAGACCGTGGGCAACCCCGAGAGCAAGCACGGCGAGTTCGCCGAGGGCTCCAACTTCGCGGGCGAGCTCGAGCGCTACCTGCGCGGGCAGCGCGACTTCTTGGACCTGTCGGCCGACGTGGCACGCTTCTTCTACGAGGAGCTTCGCAAGAGCGAGGATGCCGGCCAGTGCGACCTGCTGGTGGCCGACTTCGTCGACACCGGCGACGCCAGGGGCGAGTCGGCGCGCGCCGAGGCGGCCGACACCGCCGTCGGCGACGCCATGGCCGCCGCGATCGAGGCGGCCGACGACTTCGAGGGCGGCGAGCGCCGCATGTTCGCGGTGCTGCTGCTGCCGCGTCGCCAGGCCTTCGTGCACGACGTTCGCAGCGAGGGCGGCCTGGCGTACAACGACATCGTGCGCCACGACTCGACCCTGCCCAACCCCAGCCAGAAGGTCCCCACGTTCGCGGTCGTCGACACGACGGACTTCTCGATCGACTTCCAGGACGTGGAGCGCACGATCGCCGGCCAGAAGGCGCTCCTGATTCCCAAGGCGTTCCTGCAGTGCAGCACCGAGGCGTCCAGCCGCGAGGTCATCGCCACGGTCACCAAGATCGTGGAGGACGTCGCCGAGGAGTATGGCATCGAGCCCGCCGTCGCCGCGGCCAAGGCCAAGTCCTACGTCATCGAGCGCGCCGCCGCGGCTGACGACGTGCGACCCGAGCAGGTGGGCCGCGAGGTCTTTGCTGACGAGCCCGCCATGGCCGAGCGCTACGAGGAGCGCTCGCAGGCCGAGAGCCTTCCCGAGTCCGTGAGCGTGCGCAAGGGCGTCGCCAACCGCATCGCCAAGAACCACCGCATCCGCACCGACACCGGCATTGAGATCACCTTCCCGTCCGAGTACGCGTCGAGCTCGGAGTTCATCGAGTTCGGGCGCGGCGACGACGGCAGGATCACCATCGAGCTCAAGAACATCGGCAAGATCGAGAACCGCTAGGGGGCATCTGCCATGGGAGACGTCGAGTATCTGGAGCACTACATGTGGTGCGTCCACCCGGACAAGACCAAGACCTTCGGGTCGCTTCTGCTGCCGAGGGGCACCGAGGACTGCCAGGTGGACATCGCCTGGCCCACGATGGTGCTGGGGCACGGCATCGGCGGCGACCACTCGCACATGGACCCCTTCGCGCGTGCCGTGGCCGCGACCGGCGCCTGCACCTACAACATCGACTTCCGTGCGGGCGGCCCCACCTCCAAGAGCGACCTTGACATGGTCGAGATGTCCGTCGAGGGCGAGGCAGACGACCTCGCCTATGCCGCCGACCTCATGCTGGAGGAGCACTTCTGCGCCGATGACGCGCTGTTTTTGTGCGGCGGCAGCATGGGTGGCCTGGCCGCCATGGTCGAGGCGTGCCGCAGGCCCGAGCTCTATCGCGCGCTGGTGCTGGTGTACCCCGCGTTCAACATGCACGACGAGGCCGTCGCCGCCTGGGGCGAGCTCGACGAGCTGCCCGAGACCGCCGAGCTGTTCGCCGGCGCCGAGGTCGGGCGCCCCTACATGCGCGACGTGCTCGGGTGCGACCCCTTCGACCTGATGGCGGCCTACGACCGCCCCGTCCTCATCGTCCACGGCACGGCGGACGACGTCGTGCCCCTTGGCTACTCCGAGCGAGCCGCCACCATGTTCCCGAACGCGCGCCTGGTAGAGATACCCGGAGCGGGCCATGCCTTTGGCGGCGAGGCCCTCGCGCGCGCCTGCGACGCCGTCGCGGGCTTCGTGCGCGACGTTGTCGCAGGTGAGAAGCGCTAACCGAAAGGAAACCCCACCATGGCAGACGGAAAGACCCCCGCGACCGGCGCGTCCTTCTCGGCAGACGGAAGGTGGCGCGTCGAGCACGACTCGATGGGCGAGATGCGCGTGCCCGCCGACGCCCTCTGGGGCGCGCAGACCCAGCGCAGCCACGAGAACTTCCCGATCGGCACCGAGACCATGCCGCGCGGCATCGTGCGCGCGTTCGCCGTCCTCAAGAAGGCGGCGGCGCAGGCCAACGCCGAGCTCGGCGCTATCACGGCCGAGCAGCGCGACGCGATCGCGGCCGCCTGCGACGAGGTGCTCGACGGGCGTCTGGACGACCAGTTCCCGCTGGTGGTGTGGCAGACCGGCTCCGGCACGCAGTCCAACATGAACGTCAACGAGGTGCTGGCCAACCGCGGCAACCAGATTGCGGGCGAGAAGATCTTGCACCCCAACGACTCGTGCAACCGCTCGCAGTCGTCCAACGACACGTTCCCCACGGCCCTGCACATCGCCTGCGACCTGGCCGTCACGCGCGAGCTGATCCCGGCGACCCGACGGCTGTGCGAGACGTTCGCCGAGCTCGAGCGCGCGAGCGCCGGCGTGGTCAAGTCCGGCCGCACGCACCTGCAGGACGCGGTGCCCATCAGCTTCTCCCAGGAGGTGTCCGGCTGGCGCGGCCTTCTGGAGAACGCCGTCGCCGAGCTCGAGGCCTCGCTTGCCGGTCTGCGCAGGCTCGCCCTGGGCGGCACCGCCGTCGGCACGGGCCTCAACGCGCCTGCGGGCTTCGACCGCCTGGTGGCCGAGCGCGTCGCCGACCTCACGGGCGAGCCGTTCGTGACCGAGCCCAACAAGTTCAGCGCCCTGTCCGGCAAGGACGCCGTGGTCTTCGCGCACGGGGCGGTCAAGGCCCTGGCCTGCAACATGATGAAGGTCGCCAACGACGTGCGTTGGCTCGCCAGCGGCCCGCGCCTAGGCCTGGGCGAGATCTTCATCCCGGCCAACGAGCCCGGAAGCTCCATCATGCCCGGCAAGGTCAACCCCACCCAGTGCGAGGCGGTGACCATGGTTGCCGTGCAGGTCATGGGCAACGACGCGACCATCGGCATGGCGGCGAGCCAGGGCAACTTCGAGCTCAACGTCTTCATGCCCGTGATCGCCTACGACTTCCTGCAGTCCTGCCGTCTGCTGGCCGACGCCATCCGCTCGTTCGACGAGCGCTGTGCCCGTGGCATCCGCCCCAACCGCGAGCGCATGGAGCACAACCTGCACGACTCTCTCATGCTGGTGACCGCGCTCAACCCCTACATCGGCTACGAGAACGCCGCCCGCGTGGCCAAGAAGGCCTACGCCGAGGGCACGAGCCTGCGCGAGGCCTGCGTGGGGCTCGGATACCTCACCCCCGAGCGCTTCGACGAGGTCTTCCACCCCGAACAGATGGTGTAGGCCTCCAGGGCACAGCCGTCGACCCGACGCCCTTCTCGGCAGGAAACGCGCATGTCAGCGCTGCCGAGAAGGGCGTCCTTCTGTAATTCCTACCTGCGTTGCGGAATTTGGTTACCTGCGCGAAACCTTGACGGCGCCCGTTTGGGATACCATGCCCCACAACGTGGCGCACACGCGCAACGCCACGCACGCGACGGGGCAGGTGGCCCCGCGCGACGACGCGCGCCAAGGAGGCTTGGACGATGGCTGGGGTTTACAACTTCTCTGCCGGTCCCGCCGTGCTCCCCGAGGACGTCCTTCGGGAAGCCGCGGACGAGATGATGGATTACCGCCGTTGCGGCATGTCCGTCATGGAGATGAGCCATCGATCTCCGAGTTTCAAGCAGATCATCGACGACGCCGAGGCCGACCTTCGCGACCTGATGGGCATCCCCGACAACTATAAGGTGCTGTTCCTGCAGGGCGGCGACTCCCTGGTGTTTGCCAGCGTCTTCGCCAACCTGGCAACCAACGGCCGCGCCGACTACATCCTGACGGGCAACTGGGCCAAGAAGGCCTACAAGGAGGCCCAGATCCTGGGTGACCCCAAGGTCCTGGCTTCCTCGGCCGACAGGAACTTCTCGTACATCCCCGACTGCTCGGACCTGGACGTGCGCGACGATGCGAGCTTCGTCTACATCTGCGAGAACAACACCATCTACGGCACCAAGTTCCACACGCTGCCCAACACCAAGGGCCACGAGCTCGTTGCCGACCAGAGCTCGATGTTCCTGTCGGAGCCTGTCGACGTCGCCCGCTACGGCCTGATCCACGCGGGCGTCCAGAAGAACGTCGGACCGGCGGGCGTGCAGGTGGTCATCGTTCGCGAGGACCTCATCCCCGACGACTTGCCCGGCGTTCCCACCATGCTTCGCTTCAAGACGCAGGCCGACGCCGGCTCGCTGTACAACACGCCCAACTGCTGGGGCATCTACATCTGCGGCAAGGTCTTCAAGTGGCTCAAGGCCCGTGGCGGGCTTGCGGCCGTCGGCGAGCACAACGTCGCCAAGGCGCAGCTGCTCTACGACTACCTCGACGAGTCCGACCTGTTCGCCTCGACTGTCGAGAAGGACAGCCGCTCGATTATGAACGTGCCGTTCGTCACCGGCGACGCCGACCTCGACGCCGAGTTCGTCGCGGCTGCCAAGGCCGCCGGCCTCGAGAACCTCAAGGGCCACCGCACGGTCGGGGGCATGCGCGCCTCGATCTACAACGCGATGCCCACCGAGGGCGTCCAGGCGCTGGTCGACTTTATGAAGGACTTCGAGCTCAAGCACGCCAAGCGCGGCTAGCGACGGGCGCATTTCCCGGGAGGAACCATGTACAAGGTCCATTGCATGAACAACATCGCCACCGTCGGCACCGACCAGCTTGGCGATGGCTACGAGCTCACGTCCGAGCTCGACGACGCCAACGCGATCCTGGTCCGTTCGGCCAAGCTCCACGAGGTCGAGTTCCCCAAGACGCTTCTGGCCATCGCGCGTGCCGGCGCGGGCGTCAACAACATCCCGCTGAATCGCTGCGCGCAGGAGGGCATCGTCGTCTTCAACACCCCCGGCGCCAACGCCAACGCCGTGAAGGAGCTCGTGCTCGCCGGCATGCTTCTGGCCTGCCGCGACATCGTCGGCGGCATCGAGTGGGTGCACGACAACTCCGACGACCCCGAGGTCGGCAAGAAGGCCGAGAAGGCCAAGAAGCAGTTCGCGGGCCACGAGCTGGCGGGCAAGACCCTGGGCGTCATCGGCCTTGGCGCCATCGGTGCGAACGTGGCCAACGCCGCCCGCGCCCTGGGCATGAAGGTCATGGGTTACGACCCGTACCTGTCCATCAACGCGGCATGGAGCCTGGACCGCAGCATCAAGCACGTGACCGACGTCAACGACATCTACGCACAGGCCGACTTCATCACCGTGCACGTTCCCGCGACCGACCAGACCCGCGGCATGGTTGGCCGAGACGACATCGCCCGCATGAAGACCGGCGTCGTGTTCGTCAACTACGCCCGCGACGTCCTCGTGGACGAGCAGGCCATGGCCGAGGCGCTGGCGTCCGGTAAGGTCGCTCGCTACGTGACCGACTTCGCCAACCCCGCGTCCGCCAACATGAAGAACGCCATCGTCACGCCGCACCTGGGTGCCTCCACGGCCGAGGCCGAGGACAACTGCGCGATCATGGCCGTGAACGAGCTGAGGGACTACATCGAGAACGGCAACGTCCGCAACTCGGTCAACTTTGGCGCCGTCGACCTGGGCCCGATTGCCGGTGACGGCCGTATCGCCATCTTCCACAAGAACGTGCAAGGCATGATCGGCGGCATCACGCAGGTCCTCGCCGAGACCGACCTCAACATCGAGAACATGGCCAACAAGAGCCGTGGTGACAACGCCTACACGCTTCTCGAGGTCACGGGCAAGCTCGACGACTCCATTGCCGAGAAGATCGCGGCGCTCGACAACGTCTACCGCGTTCGCGTCATCACGCGCTAGGGGATAGCCGCCCGCCAGCGGTGCGCATCGCCCCAACGAACGAAGAGGGCCCCTGGGCCGCATGCGTCCTAAAGGACATGCGGCCCAGGGGCCAAGTTTGTCGGCGGGCGATTGTGCTGTCGGCACTGGTGGCGCCGCGCGGGTCGTCGCGTTGTGACGTTGCGGCTACAGGATCTGCTCCATACCGACCTTGTACGGCTTGAGGCCACGCGCCTCATAGAACGCGCGTGCGTCGGGGTTGCAGCTCCAGACGTTGAGGGTCACGTTGTGGCAGCCCTTCTCGCGAGCGAACTCCAGGACGTGGTCGTAGAGCTCGGTTCCCACGTGCTGCCCGCGCACGGCCTCGTCGACGCACAGGTCGTCGATGTAGAGCGTGAGCATGTCGCAGTGGGCGCCGTCGCCGTCGTAGCGCTCCAACACGCAAAACGCGTAGCCGAGCACCCGTCCGTCGTCGGGACGCGTCGCCACGAAGATTGGGCGCGAGTCGCCGGCGAGCATGGTCGCAAGCTGCGAGTCGTCGTACTTGCGGCCGCCCGCGCGAAACAGGTCGGGGCGTCCCTGGTGGTGGACGTCCTCAACCTGGTGCAGGAGCCTGCCGATGTCGGGGATGTCTGCCTGCCGTGCGCGGCGGATGCGCATGGTCTTACGCCCCCTCGACGTCGCTGGCGCCGGCCGCGGCGCGACCCGCGCGGAAGGCCTTGATGTTGGCCTCGACCGTCTTTGGCGGCACGCGGCGGGAGATGACGTCCTCCCAGGTCTCGGGCGAGAAGGGCAGCGCGGTCGAGAGCGCGCCCACAAGCACGACGTTGGTCGAGCGGGGGCTGCCGACCTGGCGGGCGATCTCGCCGGCGCTCACGCGCACGGCGCCGAGCCCGTCCAGGCGGGCCGAGACGTCGCCCGGCATCGAGAAGGTGCCGATGGAGACGCTCACGGGGACGATCGTCTCGTCGTTGACGAAGAGGTGTCCGCCCTCGCGCAGGTACTGCTGCGCGCGCAGGGCCTCGACCGCCTCGAACGACACGATAGCGTCGGCACAGCCGGGGTCGCAGACCATGGTGTCGACGTGCTCGCCCATGCGGACGACCGTCGAGACCGAGCCGCCGCGCTGGCTCATGCCGTGGATCTCGGAGACCTTGACGTCGAGGCCTGCCTGGGCAGCCGCCATGGCGAGCAGGCTGCCCGCCAGGATGGTGCCCTGGCCGCCGACACCCACGAGCAGGACGGTCTTGGTGTCGTCAAACTGGACGTTGGCCTCGGTGACCTCGATCTGGGCGCTCTTCTCGCTAGCGGTGTAGTGCGGCATCCTACATCCCCTCCTTGATGAACTTGAACGGGCAGGCCTGCACGCACTGGTTGCAGCCGATGCACTGGTTGTAGTCGATCTGGGCGCGACCGAGCTCGTCCTTGCCCAGGGCGGGGCAGCCGATCTGGACGCAGGCGCCGCAGGCGCGGCAGTCGGTGATCGTGGGCTGCGGGCGACGGCTGCGGTCGATCAGGCGGCACGGCGAGCGGAACACCAGGACGGAGAGCTTGTCCTCGTGCGAGATGGCCTGCTTGAGGGCCTCGCGGATGGATTTGGCGTCCTGGGCGTCGATGAGGCTGACCTCGTCGACGCCGATGGCCTCGCACAGGCGGACGATGTCGAGGGCCTTGCCCTCGGGGACGTCCAGCGGGGAGACGCCGGCTGCCTGCTCGGCGAGCGAGACGCCGTTGCAGGGGTTGCCCTGCGCGCCAGTCATGGCGGTCGTGCGGTTGTCCAGGATGCACAGCGTGCCCTTGCCGCCGTTGTAGACGGTGCCGAGAAGCGACGTGATGCCGGAGTGGGCGAACGTCGAGTCGCCGATCACGCCGACGACGGGCCGTCCGGTGCGCCCGGGAACGCCCGCGAGCTCCATGCCGTGCGCCATGGACAGCGAGGCGCCCATGTCGATGACGGAGTCGACGGCGCGGTATGGGGCGACGGCGCCGAGGGTGTAGCAGCCGATGTCGCCGGTGACAATCGCCTTGAGGCGACGCAGCTCGACGTAGACCAGGCGGTGCGGGCAGCCCGCGCAAAACGCGGGCGGACGCATGGGCAGGTCGGTCGCGGCGACCGTGTGGGGCGGCTCGGCCAGGCCGAAGGCGGCGCGGATGTTCGCGGGGCGGATCTCGCCGCCGCGCGGCAGGGCGCCCGCGGGAGGCTCGCTGACCTCGACACCCATCGCACGGACCTTCTCCGAGAAGTACGTGCAGGTCTCCTCGACGACGTAGAGGCTCTTGACCTGCGAGGCGAACTCGCGGATCTTGGCGGGCGGAAGCGGCCAGGTCAGGCCGAGCTTGAGGACCGACGCGTCGGGCAGCGCCTCGCGCACGTGGGTGTACAGCGCGCCCGCGCAGATGACACCGACCTCGGGGTCGCGCATCTCGATGCGGTTGAGCTCGCTCTTCTCGGCAAACTCGACGAGGGCGTCCTCGCGCTCGTCGGTGACGGCGCGGCGGCGCACGGCGTTGGCGGGCATCATGACGTACTTGGGGATCTGGCTCTCGTAGGGGCGAGGCTCGGCCTGCTCGCGCGTGGCGGCGACGTCGAGCATCGTGCGGGTGTGGGCCACGCGCATGGTCTCGTGAAGCATGACCGGGGTGTCGAAGCGCTCCGAGAGCTCGAACGCGTCCCTGGTGAAGGCGTATGCCTCGGCCGAGTCGCACGGGTCGAGGCACGGGATGCGCGCGAAGCTGGCGTAGTAGCGCGAGTCCTGCTCGTTCTGGGACGAGTAGCACGACGGGTCGTCGGCGACCAGCAGCACCAGGCCCGCGTTGACGCCGGTGTTGGCCACGCTCATGAAGGGGTCGGCCGCGACGTTGAGGCCGACGTGCTTCATCGCGGCAAGCGAGCGCACGCCGCCCATGGCCGAGCCGATCGCGACCTCGAGCGCGACCTTCTCGTTCGGCGCCCACTCGCAGTGCACGCCGTCCTTCTTGACGAGGTTCTCCAACGCCTCGGTCGAGGGGGTGCCGGGGTAGCCGACGCCGACCTCGACGCCCGCCTCCCATGCGCCCTGGGCGATGGCCTCGTTGCCCGAAAGCAGCTCCTTCTCCACTGTGTTGCTCCCTCCTTACGGGGCCGGCCTGAAGGCTAGCCCTGGTTCTCCCTGTTGACGAGCCCCGTCGCGCCGTAGCGCTCGCGCAGGAGGGGCTTCTCGATCTTGCCTGTGGGGTTGCGCGGCACGGGCGCGAAGATGACCTTGCGCGGGCGCTTGTAGCGCGGCAGGTCGAGGCAGAAGTCGTTGATGTCGTCGGCTGTGGTGGACTCGAACCCCGGCTTGAGCTCGACGATGGCGCAGGCGATCTCGCCCAGGCGCTCGTCCGGAAGGCCGATGACGGCCACGTCCTGGATCGCGGGGTTGGCCGACATGAAGTCCTCGATCTGGACGGGGTAGAGGTTCTCGCCGCCCGAGATGATCACGTCCTTCTTGCGGTCCACGAGCCAGATGAAGCCGTCGGCGTCGACGCGCGCCATGTCGCCGGTGTACAGCCAGCCGTCGCGGATCGTCTCGGCCGTGGCCTCGGGGTTGTTGTAGTAGCAGGTCATGACGCCGGGGCCGCGGACGATGAGCTCGCCGGTCTGGCCCGCCGCGACGTCGGCGCCGGCGGCATCGACGATGCGGCACTCCCAGCCATGGCCGGGCACGCCGATGGCGCCGACGTGGTCGACGTTGTCGACGCCCAGGTGGACGCAGCCGGGGCCGGTGGACTCGGACAGGCCGTAGTTGGTGTCGTACTGCTGGCCGGGGAAGACCTCGAGCCAGCGCCTGACCAGGCTCTTGGGCACGGGCTGGGCGCCGATGTGCATGAGGCGCCACTGAGACAGCTCGTAGTCGGCCGGGTCGACCTTGCCCTGCTCGATGGCGAGCAGGATGTCCTGCGCCCAGGGCACGAGCAGCCACACGATGGTGCAGCGCTCGTCTGACACGGTGTGCAGGATTGCCTCGGGGGTCACGCCGCGCAGCAGGACCGCGCGGCCGCCAACCAGGAGGCTGCCGAGCCAGTGCATGAAGGCTCCCGTGTGGTAGAGCGGCGGGATGCACAGGAACACGTCGTCATGGGTCTGCGAGTGGTGGTTCTGCTCCATCTGCGCGGCCTGCGTGAGCGAGCGGTGCGGGTGCAGGATCGCCTTGGGGAAGCCGGTGGTGCCGCTGGAGAAGTATATCGCGGCGTCATCGGTCTCGCTGATGGGAACCATCGGGTCCGAGCTCGGGCACATGGCCGTGAGCAGGTGGTAGTTCTCCGCGAAGGTGGGGCAGTCCTCGCCGACGTAGAACAGCAGGCGGCCGCGCGAGATCTTGTGTGCCACGCTCTCGACTCGGCCGGTGAACTCGGGGCCAAACACCAGGACGTCGACGTCGGCCAGGCCCACGCAGTAGTCGATCTCCTCGGCGGTGTAGCGGAAGTTGAGGGGCACCACCACGGCGCCGCTCTTGAGCACGCCAAAGTAGACGGGCAGCCACTCGATGCCGTTCATCAGCAGGATGGCGACCTTGTCGCCCTTGCCCACGCCGCGCGAGGCGAGCAGGTTGGCAAAGCGGTTGGCCTTCTCGTCGAACACGCGCCACGTAATCTCGCGACGATAGGGATAGGTTGCCGATCCCTCGATTAGGTCGTAGTCGCGCCAGGTGACGTGACGGTGCTCGAGCACCTCGGGGTTGTCCTCCACCAGGGCCACCTCGTCGGGATATCGGGCTGCGTTCTCTCGCAGCATGTCACAGATCGGCAAAGCTACCTCCTCTCGCGTTTGCAATTTCTCCATGATACGTTCTTCTCGGCAGAATCAGCCGCAGAGAGGCGCCTATGGCAGGTCCTGAATTCAAAATGAAACCCTGTCATCGAACATGTCGAACATCGGCTCCTCTAGTCGAACAGCTGTTCTCATTTTGGTCGCAATAGGATATCATGTGTGCAGACGAGAAGAACTGTCGGGTAGGAGGTGCGGGCGTGGTCGACGTGCTCGAGGGACTCAACGAGGCGCAGTTGGACGCCGTCACCACGACCGAGGGCAACGTGCGCGTGATCGCGGGTGCGGGCTCGGGCAAGACGCGTGCCCTGGCCAGGCGTTTCGCGTTTCTGGTAAACGAGGCCGGCGTCATGCCGTCCAACATCTTGTGCGTCACCTTCACCAACAAGAGCGCCAACGAGATGCGCCAGCGCATCCATAACCTCACGGGCGACAACGACACCGGCTACGTCAACACGTTCCACGGCTTCTGCGTGTCGGTGCTGCAGGAGGACAGCCATGCGATCTCGTACCCCAAGAGCTTCCTGGTGCTGGACAACTCCGACATCGACGCCATGCTCGGCATCATCTACGAGGAGCGTGGTCTCACGCTGCGCGACATGACCTTCTCGGCCGCGCGCGACATGATCGAGGTCCGCAAGATCGTGACCGAGCCCGACTACTACACCGCGCTTCTGGACCTGTCCGCCGAGGCCCTGCGCCAGCGCTACCTGGCCGCGCAGGCCACGGGCGACATCATCTTCTACGGTTATCTCTACCAGCAGCGCAAGTGCTTTGGCCTCGACTACAACGACCTCATCAAGCTGACGCTCGCGGTCTTTCGCCGCGAGCCCGAGATCGCGGACAAGTGGCAGCGCAGGCTCGAGTACATCATGGTCGACGAGTTCCAGGACATCGACGCGCTGCAGTACGAGCTGATGGACACGCTCGCGGCCCACCATCACAATCTCTTCGTGGTGGGCGACCCCGACCAGACCATCTACACCTGGCGCGGTGCCGACGTACGCTTCCTTCTGGAGTTCGACCTGCGCCACGCCAACACCAAGACCATCGTCATGACCAAGAACTACCGCTCGACCCCTCAGGTCATCGACGTGGCCAACAGCCTCGTGTCAAAGAACACGATGCGTATCGAGAAGGACCTCGAGCCCACGCGCGCGGACGGCAGTCGCGTGCTGGCGCACATCGCCAAGGACACCGAGGCGGAAGGGGGGTGGATCGCCCGAAAGTGCCGCGAGCTGCATGCCGCCGGTACCCCCTGGCGCGACATGTGCGTGCTGTACCGTGCCCACTACATGAGCCGCTCGGTGGAGGAGGGGCTGGTGCGTGCCGAGGTGCCCTACACCATCTACAGCGGAACGCAGTTCTTCGGTCGTGCCGAGGTTCGAGACGCCCTTGCCTACCTGCGTATGGTTGCGTATCGCGACGACCTTTCGTTCGAGCGGGTGGCCAACGTCCCCAAGCGAAACATCGGTGAGCAGCGCATGCGCTTCCTGCGCGAATTCGCCCAGGGCAAGGGGATATCGCTGTTCGAGGCGCTGCGTCGCAGCCTGGAGGACCCGCTGTTCCGTGGGACGGGCGCCCGCGAGTTCGTGGCACTTATCGACAGACACTCGACTCGCTCCGGCGCCGAGACCGTCTCGGAGCTTCTTCGCTCGCTTCTGGACGAGAGCGGCTACGAGCGCGTCTTGCGCCTCGCGGGCAGCCAGGAGCGCCTGGACAACCTTGCCGAGCTCAGGCAGTCGGTCTACGAGTACGAGACCACCTGTGGCGAGGAGGCAACCCTCGAGCGTTACCTCACGCACGTCGCGCTCTTCTCGAGCGTGGACGCGGGGACGGGCGCCGACAAGGTCAAGCTCATGACCGTCCACTCCGCGAAGGGCCTGGAGTTTCCCACCGTGTTTCTCTGCGGCATGAACGAGGGCGTCTTCCCGTCCAGGAAGACCTCCACGCTCGCCGGGATGGAGGAGGAGCGCCGCCTGGCGTTCGTCGCCGTCACGCGAGCCAAGGACAGGCTCTTCCTCACCCAGGCGGAGGGGCGAGGGCTGGACGGCGCACCGCGCTACCCGTCACGCTTCGTGCTGGACGTCGACCCTACGCTGTTCGACTATGACGAGCCGCCGCGTGAGGGGCTTATCGAGGAGGCACGCGCCTACATCGCGGGGCGCGAGGCGGCGCTCAGGCTTGCCGAGCAGGGGCCTTCGTTTGGCGTTGGGCAACGCGTCCGCCATCGCGTGTTTGGCGACGGCACCATTACGAGCGTCGACGAGTCCCGCGGGTCCTACGTCATCTGCTTCGACGAGCTGCCCACCGAGCGCAGCATCTCCTTCCGCGTTGCCATGGAGGCCCTATAGCACAACTACGCGCGACATGTTGTGGCATGCCGCTGACAAAGCATGACGCGTCCTTGCCGAGATATTTCCGGACACGTCGCGCGAGGGTGGTACCTTCTTCAGTCGAGAAGAGCTAAAGGGTCGTCGCGGCGCGTCCGGAGCCGCGCATAGATGCTAGGGAGTGCGATAGATGTCGCTCAAGGTTATCCTCATTCGCCACGGCAAGGCCGAGTCCGCGTCGGAAGGCGTCGACGACCTTCATCGTCAGCTCACCCGTGAGGGGGCCCTTGCCCTGGAGCATGCGTTCCCGCGTGCGTTCGCCCTTCTCGACCTGCCCGAGCGTACCGAGTGCTGGTGCAGCTCGGCCGTCCGCGCCCGTCAGACCGCCGACATCGCGACGCGTGCCTGCGGCAGTGTCATTCGTACGACCAGCGGCATCCTCTACGACCAGAACGTCGACGAGCTCATGCGCTCGTTCTCCGAGACCGATGCCGAGTGCGTCATCTGCGTCGGTCACGTTCCCAGCCTCGAGCACGTCTGCGAGCGCCTGTGTGGCGTGAGCCTCGACTTCCAGCCGGGTGCCATCTGCGCCATCGAGATCTTCGAGGACGCGCAGCGCCACATCAGCCATGCCACGCGTCCGATGGGCAGGCTCGCCTGGTTCGTGCAGGGGCCGGTGGTCGAGAGTTAGTCGGTTGCCCTGTTGACCACCTGGATGCCCACGCACACCAGCGTGAGCGACACCAGCAGCGGGATGGGGGAGTACGACTGCGACTCGCCCAGCATCGCGAGCGACAAGATGACGCCGAACACCGGCGTCAGAAAGCCGAACACGGTGACGCTCGAGACAGGGTGGTGCTTGAGCAGGGTGCCCCACAGGGTGTAGGCCACGGCACTCACCGCGGCGATGTAGGCGAACACGGCCCAGCCCGCAGGCGGGCATATGTGCATCGAGCCGCCGACCGCGCCGCCCAGCAGCGCGAGCGCGACCCCGCCGACGAAGAACTGCCAGCCGCTCAGCAGCACCTGGTCGTGTGTCTGCGAGAAGCGGCTCATGAAGCATGTGGAGAAGGCCGCCGACACACACGACACCAGGATCAGGCCCTCGCCCATGAGCGAGAAGCCCATTCCCTCGTTGGACCCTGCGAAGGTGATGCCGACCACGCCCGCAAATCCGAGCGCGCATCCAAACAGCTTGCGTGCCGTCAGTCGCTCGCTGCCAAAGACCAGCGCCGCCAGCAGGATCGCGAAGAACGCCGCGGTCGCCTCGACGATCGAGCCCGAGGTCCCCGTCGTGTTGGCCAGCCCGATGTAGTCGAGCGAGTACTGCAGTGCCGTCTGGAACAGAGCCAGGACGCAGATGGGTCCTATGTCGCGCTTGCCGGGGAGAAGGACCTTTCGCCTGCTGACGCTGCCCAGGGCCACGACCATCAGGCCGGCCAGGGCAAAGCGGACACCCGCGAACACCAATAGGCTCGGCAGGTCGGCCGACGACTCGTCGAACAGGCTGTACGCCAGCTTGATGAAGGGGGAGGCACTTCCCCACAGGAGGGTGCAGGCGGACGCCAGAAGCACCAGCCCCGCCTTGCTGTCGATGAACGGTCCCTTGGGTTTTGCCTGGGTCATGCCCTCAGCCCTTCTCGCCATGCGTCGTATGTGCATCCGCGTGGACGCGTGCGTGTTCGCAGCGCCACACCCGCCCATTGTGGAGCCGTGGGCACGCCACCTTCAAGGCAAAAGGTGGTGGCAAAGGGGTGTGTGGATTTGTTCCACCACTATCTAGCTGCGGCTTGTTTAATCGATGCGTCATTTTTTCTCAAGAACGTGCGGTGTTGGGCGAACGTCGGCCACCGCGCCAAGCGTGCGCAATATCATTACGCAAGGAAAAATCGACGAACGACGTCATCCATCGGGGGAGAAGAACCGTGATCCAGGACATCGCTCCGCACGCCTACGAGCACGACTACAACCACGACGACCCGAGTCCCGACGACCTCGTGCTGGCCTTTCGTGGCCGCGAGGTCCTCGCGCGCGTGTCTGACGGTCAGATCGCCTATCCCTCGGCCGCCGACTTCGCGTCCGCCGTCGGCCACGACCTTGCGTGGGGTTGCGACACGATGCGCCTGATTGGCATCGACGGCACCTCCTTCCACCTGTGGTGGGGCGAGGGCGCCTTCGATGGTGGCGTGCCCGAGGTCGCGGGATACGAGTGGGTCGGCGTCTCGCGCTTCCGCGACGCCTGCCCGCAATGGATGAGCTTCGCGGGCATCACGGGCTTGCACCTGTTCAACTGGTATCGCACCAACCGCTTCTGCGGGTGCTGCGGCCACGCCATGGAGCCCTTTGGCCCCGAGCGTGCCATGCGCTGCCCGAGCTGCGGAAACCTCGCCTTCCCCAGGATTTCGCCAGCGGTGATCATCGGGCTGACCGACGGAGCCGACCGCATCGTCATGAGCCGCTACGCCGGTCGCGACTACAAGGACGTGGCGCTTTTGGCGGGCTTCATCGAGATCGGCGAGACCCCCGAGGACACCGTCCGCCGCGAGGTCGCCGAGGAGGTCGGGCTTTGTGCCACCAACATCCGTTATGCGGGCAGCCAGCCGTGGGGCATGGACGGTGACCTGCTGCTGGGTTACTTCTGCGACGTCGAGGGCCCGACCGAGATTCGCCGCTTCGACCACGAGGAGCTGTCGGTGGCGCGTTGGGTCGACCGCTCCGAGGTCGCCCAGCCGCCCAACACCCGAACGCTCACCTACGACATGATCGAGCGCTTCCGCACGGGCCGCGAAATCCGATAGCTCCCCGACGCACGCCTACGGTCCCAGGTTCTTCTCTACCGAGAAGGACATTGTCTTGGTGCATGTAGAACACGTGTTCGTTGTCGTACGGCACGCCGGACGCCCGTGCGTCGCCTATCATGGGGTTTATAAACGACGTGCCCGCGATGCGGGCGGGGAGGGGGACCCATGTTCAAGAAGGCATGCGACAGCCGCGTGGCGGTGTTCTTTGCGGACGGTCTGGAGGAGGTCGAGGGCCTTGCCGTGGTCGACCTGCTGTTTCGTGCAGGCATCCCGTGCGACATGGTCTCGATTTCCGGCTCCCGCGAGGTCACCTCGTCGCACGAGGTGCACCTGACCTGCCACCGCGACATCCACGACGAGGGCTTCTCGTTCGACGACTATGCCGCGCTGGTGCTTCCGGGTGGCATCCCCGGCACCCCCAACCTGCGAGCCTGCGACTCCTTGTGTGATGCCCTTCGCAAGGCTGCGGCGGACGGCCGTCTCGTCTGCGCCGTGTGCGCGGCGCCCTCGATTCTGGCCGAGCTCGGCCTTTTGGATGGCCGCGCCGCCACGAGCTATCCCGGCTTCCAGCAGGTGCTTGCCGACCATGGCGCCCGCGTGGACTCCGAGTCCGCCGTGGTCGTCGACGGCAAGCTCGTTACCAGCCAGGGCATGGGCACCGCAATCGACTTCGGCCTTGCCATCGTCGCGCAGCTGCTCGACGAGGACGTCGCGGCCCACGTGCGCGCCCAGATCGTTGACCTGCGCTAGGGCCAGCCGCATATGGGCGGGGCTGCCGAACGCTCCTACCTCTGCATAGACCTCAAGTCGTTCTACGCCTCGGTGGAGTGTGTCGACCGGGGTCTCGATCCCTTCTCGACCAATCTCGTGGTGGCCGACGTCACGCGCACCGACAAGACCATCTGTCTGGCGGTGTCGCCGCACATGAAGGCGTTGGGGGTCCCGGGGCGTTGCCGCGTGTTCGAGATCCCCAAGGGCATCGAGTACGTGACGGCTCCACCTCGCATGGCGCGCTATATCGAGAAGTCCGCCGAGGTATACGCCGTCTACCTGCGCTGGATTGCCAAGGAGGACATCCACGTCTACTCGATCGACGAGGCGTTCTTCGACGTGACGGGCTACCTCGGGATGTATGGGATGAGTGCCCGAGAGCTGGGGGAGTGCATCCGCCGCGACGTGTTGGACACCACGGGCATCACCGCCACCTGCGGCGTGGGTCCCAACCTCTACCTGGCAAAGGTCGCGCTCGACATCTCGGCAAAGCACAACCCCGACTTCTTTGGCGTGCTCGACGAGCGCACCTATCGCGAGACCCTCTGGACGCACAGGCCCCTCACGGACTTCTGGCGCATCGGGCCCGGCATCGAGCGACGCCTGGCTGCCATGGGAATCCATACCATGGGCCAACTCGCCTGCAGCCCGCCCGAGCCCATTTGGGACGAGTTCGGCGTCGATGCCGAGATCATGATCGACCATGCGTGGGGCGTCGAGCCCGTCACCATGGCGGACATCAAGGCCTACGAGCCGCACAGCCACTCCTTCAGCGCCGGCCAGGTCTTTGGCTGCGACTACACGCCCGACGACGCCTGCCTGGTTGCCAAGGAGATGGCCGACTCGCTTGCCCTGCGACTCACCGACGCGCGGCGCGCGGCTGGCGGCCTTAACGTATGGGTGGGCTATGGCCTCACCGACGACGAGAAGGACGCGCTGCGTGCGGCGGGATGGCGTGGTAGAGGCGGAATGCCCGGGGCCACCGCCTCGCGCTCGTTTGGCTTCCCCACGTCGTCCTCGCGCGAGCTGCGTGCCGCGGCGGCGGAGGCATTTCGTTCGTGCTGCGACCCCCATCGCATGGTGCATCGGTTGGGCGTCACGGCCACGGGCGTCGTGGACCCCGAGCACGACGACATCCAGCTGGACCTCTTCCACGACCCGCGCGAGGCCGCCGAGGAGGACGCGAGGCTGCGGGCCGTGAACGAGATACGTCGCAAGTTTGGCAGCAACGCCATGCTGCGTGGCATGGACCTTTTGCCCAAGGCGACCGCCAGGCAGAGAAACGAGCAGATCGGAGGGCATCGCAGTGGCCTATGACGAGAGGCGCGACGTTGCTCGTGATGCGTCCGTCGCGAGCTCGCTCGGACGGATTCCCGCGGGACGCAAGCGCATGCCACTGTCGGAGCGCGCCAAGATCTTTCAGCCCTTCAACCCGCTCAAGGGATTCGAGGAGGCCCTGAGGCAAAAGGAGCGCGAGGCCGAGCTCGCCGCGCTGGAGGGTGACGGCGTCTCTGGCGTGCGCGGCCCGTACGAGCCCGACGACGTGCCCCAGGGCGATGTGCCGCGGGCCGACGCGGCGCTTGGCGGCGCCTAGGACTCGCGTCCGAGCAGCTTGACGATCGCGAAGTCGGCGTCGGCCCCGTCGGTGAGCCTCACGGCCACACCGTCCTTCTCGGCATGCACGACGGGAACGATGGTGTCACCCAGGACGGCCGCCTTCTTGTACTGGACCTGAATGCGCCGCACGTCGATGTGGGTATCGAGCGTCTCGCGGGCAATCTCGACGTACTGGGCGTTGTTCACGTGGTGGTTGGTGTCCAGGTGGTGCTTGGCCACCGCGACGCTCGGGCGGGGCTCGCCGGAACCCTCGACACGGAGCTTGCGGCTCGTCGGCGGCATGTCCAGCGGGGCGTCGTCGGCCATGTAGGGCGCCCAGTCCTCGGGCGTCAGGCGCACGGGGCGTCCGGCGGCGGCGTCGTAGAGGAACCACAGCGAGTCGGCGCGGGCCAGCGTCCTTCCGTCCGGGGTCGCCATGGTGAAGTTGCGCGTGGCGAAGCTCCCCTTGGCGCCAGTGCCCCAGGTCGAAACGACGATCGGGTCGAACAGCGAGGGAAGGTCCTCGATCTCGATCTGCCAGGCGGCCAGCAGCCACGCCTTGCCCGACTCGCGCTCGCTGTCGGGTCCCAGGCCGAGGGTGCCGCTGTGAAACACCGTGCAGTCCTGGAAGTAGTTGAGAAGCGCGAGGGTGGTCAGGCGACCGTCCTCGTCGGTCTCGCTGAAGCGGACGTTGCTGGGAAAGCTGAACATGGTTCGTCGGTTCCTTTCGGTTCGGGCGAGAAGTACGTCGGTTTCGCGTGAAGTTGGACTCGCGCGTTGCCGGGCTTGGCCCGTGGCGAGTCCAGACGCTACTCGCTGCGCAGCGCCTCGACGGGGTCGCGCCTGGATGCCTTGGACGCGGGGATGATGCCAGCGACCACGGTCAGCATGACGCTTATCAGGATGAGCACGATCGCGGCCACGGGGGAGAGCTGCATGATGTCTGGCACGTCGTAGGTCGAGAGCACCACCGCGTTCACCGGCAGCGACACGAGCTCGACCACGGCGATGGCAAACACGCCCGCCATCAGGCCCTCGATGAACGTCTCGGCGTTGAAGACGTTGGCGACGTTGCGCTTGGAGGCGCCCATCGCACGTAGGATGCCGATCTCCTTCTTGCGCTCGAGCACGCTGATGTAGGTGATGATGCCAATCATGATCGAGCTCACCACCAGGGAGATGCTCACGAACGCGATCAGGACGACGCTGATCATGTTGACGATGCTCGTGACGGATGAAAGCAGCGATCCCATGACGTCGGAGTAGCTGATGGTCTGGTCCTTCTTGCCCTCCGCCTCCATCTTGTCGTTGTAGCCGTCGATCACCTCGAGCACGCGCTCCTTGGAGTCGAAGTCCTTGGGGTAGATCTTGATCTGCGTTGGCTTGTCCAGGTCGGCGCAGCCGATCTTTTTGAGGTTGTTGTCGTAGGTGAGCTGGCTGGCCTGCGCGAAGTTGGTCATGAGCGACTGCAGGTCCGCCTGCGTCAGGTTGAAGTGGATGGCGCTCCTGAACGCATCGGCGTCGACCGAGAAGGCGCCTTGGAGATTGGCCGCCATCCCCGCCATGGAGGACTGCATGCCCTGCGCGATCTGCGTGGAGAGCTGGGTGGCAAGCTCGCCGCCCGCCGCGGACATCTGCGCCTGGAGCTGGGCGGACAGCTGTTGGGCCATGACCTGCGCGGCCTGGTTTGCCAGGGCGGACATCTGCTGCTCGAGGTAGGGTGCCAGCTGCTCCTCCAGGTACTTGCGAGCCAGCTCCTCGCCGTTGTCGCCAAAGGCGTCGCCCAAGATCTTTTGGATCTGGTCGATCTTCTGGGCAACCTCCTCGGTCTCCAGGTATTCCCGCAGGTCCTTCAAGAAGTCCGTGTCGGGCGAGATGGACTCGCCGGGGTGCCTCTCGTACCACCAGGGCAGAAAGCCCTGCCCAATCTGCGTCAGCAGCTCCTGCACGGCCGCGCGGTCCTTCTCGTCAAGCGAGCCCATGCCGTCGAGGTCGGGCTTGGGCGCCCCCGCAAGCATCTTGAGGATGGTGTCCTGACCGATGACGCCCGACAGCGCGGACGGGTCGAGCTCGATCTTGCTCGCGTCGAAGCCGAGCTTGGTGGGGTCGACCGAAAGCGTCGAGAGGTCAGGCGCGCTCGCCTGCAGGCGCGAGGCGTCGAACGAGAACGCGCGCCGCAGCGCGTCGGCGTCGACCGAGAAGATCGAGCCCATGTCGAAGGCGGACGAGGCCCCCTTCTGCAGCTCGTCGAAGGTCTTGCCGGTGAAGACGTCGACCTTGGGGTCGGCCCTCTGCTGCCTGGCGATGTCGGAGCCTGAGGCGTCCTCGATCAGCTTGGTCGTGAGCTCGGGGGTGTACGCGATACCCTCGACCAGCGGGCTGGACGAGGTCTGGCTGTTGGGGCGCACCACGCCCACCACGCGCACCTTGATGCCGCTGTCGATTGCGTCGGCCATGAAGTCGGTGTCGTCCGACATGTCGGTCCAGGTGCCTCCCTCTGCGCGCTTGTACAGGTTTGGCTGTTCGACCACGGTGAAGCTCGTCCCCAGCGCGTCGTCGTAGGTCAGCCTGACGTCGTTTTTGGGAGCCTCGACCTTCTTGTCCTGCGAGACGGACTCGACCATCTCGTCGAACTCCCTCTGGTCCAGAAGGCCCAGGGCATACAGCGTGTAGTCGGTCAGCTTGCCGTTGTGGCCCAGGACCATCACGCACTCGTCGTAGGCCTCGGGCCAACGGCCCGCCAGCACGTCGTATTGGCTGTCGAGAAGTGCGTCGTTGTCAACCAGCTCCTGGAACGAACTCGTGGTCGAGCCCATGCCCAGGCTCGAGAAGGCGCTCGCGGCCGAACCCTGCTGCTCGCCGATGGGCGAGCCCAGCTCCTCGGTCCCCTTGGACGGGTCGGAGTTGTAGAAGTGCGGCCTGATGCCGTAGCCGTAGGAGATCGCGCTCACGTGCTCGTTGATGCCGCCGCCGTTGGCGTCGAGGTAGCTCTTGAAGGAGCCCAGGTCGTTGCTCTTGATGGTGGCGAACATGTCCGAGACCATCGTGTCCACCGGAATCGCGTCCGAGCCCTTTGGGTCGTCGTCAGCGGCCTTGCCCGAACCCGAGCCGGAACCGGTGCCCATCTCGACCATCCTGCTCATGAAGTCGGACGAGGACTGGTTGATGGAGAGGGGGTAGGACGACATCGCGTCCTTCTCGGACTTCTCGATGTAGGCGTTGACGCCGTTGGACAGCGCCAGGATCGCCGCGATGCCGATGATGCCGATCGAGCCCGCGAACGCGGTGAGGAAGGTGCGGCCCTTCTTGGTCATGAGGTTGTTGAACGACAGCTCGAGAGCCGTGGCAAACGACATCGATGCCTTGCCCTTGGCGCTGTCGCCGCGTGTGGGCATGCTTGTCGTCTTACCAGCGGTTTGTTCGGCGGGCTCGCGGTTCTTCTCGGCAGCGGACGCGTCGCTGGCGACGGCGTCGGCGGGCGAGAAGGGCATGCTGTCGTCGGTTATGCGCCCGTCTGCCAGGCGCACCGTGCGCGTGGCGTACTCGGCAGCCAGCTCGGGGTTGTGCGTGACCATGATGACCAGGCGGTCGTTCGCGACCTCGCGCAGAAGGTCCATGATCTGCACGCCGGTCTTGCCGTCCAGGGCGCCCGTGGGCTCGTCGGCAAGCACGATGTCGGGGTCGTTGACCAGGGCGCGGGCGATGGCCACGCGCTGCATCTGTCCGCCCGAGAGCTGGGCGGGGCGCTTGTCGGCATGCTCGGTCAGGCCCACGCGCGCGAGTGCGGCCGCCGCGCGCTCGCGGCGCTCGGTCGCGTCGACACCCGACAGCGTGAGCGCGAGCTCGACGTTGGACAGCACGCTTTGGTGGGGGATGAGGTTGTAGCTCTGGAACACGAAGCCGATGTGGTGGTTGCGGTAGGTGTCCCAGTCGGCGTCACGATATCGCCTGGTCGAGACGCCGTTCACCAGGATGTCACCCGAGTCGGCGTGGTCCAGGCCGCCCAACACGTTGAGGAAGGTCGTCTTGCCGGAGCCCGAGGGGCCCAGCACCGCGACGAACTCGTTGTCACGAAACGCGATCGAGACCCCGTCGAGCGCGCGTTGCACGAAGTCGCCCGTCCTGTATGACTTGCGGATGTCCCTAACCTCGATCACGTGCGCCCGCCTCTCGCCGCGGCTGTGCCAAACTGCAGTCGGATACCCAAAAAGTCTACCGCCGCACGGCTTGCAGCGAGGTGACACTTCTGTCATTAACTTGCGCGTTCGCGGGTGCGGCGACAACAAAACGAGGAGCGCCATGACCGTCACGTCCGGGCACCCACAGCCTGAAATCGCCTCACCCGCCTGCGACCTTCCCGCCACGCCCACGATCGGCGAGCTGTGGTCGCGACGCTCGGTTCGCGCCTACACCGACGAACCCGTCTCCCCGCAGGACGAGCGGCAGATTCTGCTGGCGGCCTGCCAGGCGCCCACCGCGGGCAACCAGCAGCTCTACTCGATCGTCGTCGCGCGCGACCAACGCCTGAAGGACGAGCTTGCCCACACCTGCGACGACCAGCCCTTCATTGCCAAGGCGCCTCTCGTGCTGGTGTTTTGCGCCGACGTCCGCCGTTGGTGGCGCGCCTTTCGCGCGGCCGGCGCCGACCCGCGCGACCCCGGTGTGGGCGACCTCATGCTCGCGGTGACCGACGCCACGATCGCCGCCCAAAACGCCGTGGTCGCGGCCGAGAGCCTGGGCATCGGCTCCTGCTACATCGGCGACGTGCTCGAGCGTGCCGAGAAGCACCGCGAGCTCCTGTCCCTTCCCGACCATGTCGTGCCCTGCTGCATGCTCGTGCTCGGGCACCCCACCGACCAGCAGCTCGCCCGCCCCAAGCCCCGCAGGTTCGACCTGTCGGACGTCGTGTTCGAGGACCGTTACCGCGACCCGTCCGACGACGAGCTGCGAGACGCCCTCGCGTGCAAGCAGGGCCATGCCACCGACGGCGACGAGTGGGTGCGCGCCTTCTGCGAGCGCAAGTGGAACTCCGACTTCTCCCGCGAGATGACGCGTTCCGTCGGCGTCTGGTTGGACGGCTTCGCGCGCTAGGCGTGTCGCGCCTGGCGCGTCATGTCCTCGCATTCGGCAAGATGCGCCCCAATTGCGAGCAACCCGGGCGCAGGCCGCCAGTACTTCTCGGTAGTAGAATCTTGCTCGACAAGCCACAGCGCGACCGCACGCGCGTCGCGCCCGCGAGAAGGGGAGTCCCATGCAGCCCATCCGCTTTGCGACCATCGGAACCAGCCACATCGCCGAGGTCTTCATGGACGCGGCATCCCAGCTGCCCGAAGACGTCGAGTACGTCGCCTGCTACTCGCGCACGATGGAGAAGGCCCGCGAGTTCGGCGAGGCGCACGGCGCCCGCCTGTTCTTCGACGACCTCGATGCGGTTGCGGCCTGCGACGAGGTCGACGCCGTCTACATTGCCACGCCCAACACGCTCCACCGCGAGCAGGCCATCCGCATGCTGCGCGCGGGCAAGCACGTCCTTCTGGAGAAGCCCTTCTGCCCGACCCTGGCCGAGACGCGCGAGGTGTTCGAGGCGGCCCACGCCTCCGGCGCCCTGGTGATGGAGGCCATGCGCTCCATCCACGACCCCGGCTTCGCCGCCACGCGCGACGCGATTGGCAAGATCGGCCCCGTGCGCCAGGCCACGATCCGCTTCTCCAAGTTCTCCGGCCGCTGGGAGCTGCTGCAGTCCGGCCAGACCCCGTCGTGCTTCGACCCCAGGCGCGCCGGCGGGTCGCTTACCGACATCGGCATCTACACGGTCGAGTTCATGGTCGCCCTGTTCGGCATGCCCGAGGCCGTCAGCGCGATGGGCGTCATGCACGAGGTCCCCGCCTACCCGGCAGACTCGCCCTACCACCTGACCGACGTCTCCGGCCAGGCCCTGCTCAAGTACGACGGCATGGTCGGCAACCTCGTGTGGGGCAAGGTTTCCGACAACCACATCCCCTCCGAGATCCAGGGCGAGAAGGGCACGGTGCTCGTGACCACCGAGTCCGACCCGCGCGAGGTCACGCTCGTGGTGCCCAAGCCCATCACGGGCGCCTGGGGTACGGGCGAGGGCGTTGCCCACAAGATCGACGTGCCCGACGTCCCCAACAACATCCGCAGCGAGCTCGAGGACTTCGTGCGCTGCATCCGCGGCCAGGAGCCGCTGGTGCTCGGCGTCGAGGAGGCCGAGCGCGTGACCCTGCAGTCGCTCGAGGTCATGGACGAGATCCGCTCCCAGCTCGGCGTCGTCTTCGAATAGCCTGCCGAGAAGTACCTCGGGGCGGATGCGTCCCAAGGTATTGGCTCCGACCCAAAGGGCGGCCGTCCCAACCGGGACGGCCGCCCTTCTCGTCAGCCTTACTGTTCGTCGAGCCGCTGGTCGTGTCGACCCGCTGGCTGCGCGACGCGCCCACGGCGCGCCCACGTAGCGGCTAGGCCATGGGGTAGGGGATCTCCACGGCACCCGGGAAGTCCTTGATCGGTGCGCTGGCCTCGTTGGCATAGTGGCTCACCTGGTCCACGATCAGGCGGTTGACGCCGCACAGGGTCTCGGCGTGGTAGCTCGTGACGCGGTCGGCCATCGGATCGCCGTCGATCTGCAGGGGGATGGGCTCGCTCGAGACGACGTCGACCACGCGGCCGCGGAAGCTCTCGATGCGCGGGCGGCCGCGACGCTTGCCGGTCTTGTCGAACAGCGCGACGGCGATGGGCTGCAACAGGTCGGTGGCCTGCTGGCCCTCGAGGACGATGACGTCGAGCATGCCGTCGGTCATCGTGTTGTCGGGAACGACCTCGATGTCGTTTTGGATCATGGCGTTGTTCGCGACGATGCAGGAGATGCCCTCGCGCACGTGCGTCACGCCGTCGACCGTGATGGTGAACTTCGACACGGTGGGCTTGAGGTTGGTCACCGCGGCGGCAAAGTAGGCTGCCTCGCCCATGGACTGCTTGTTGCCCGCCGCGGTGCGCATGATCTCGGCGTCGTAGCCGGTGCCGCTCATGAGGCAGAAGCCCTTGGTCCTGCGCTCGCCGTTCGCGCCGACCCAGCTCATCTCGCCAAGGTCGCTGCGGATGGTGCGGCCCTCTCGGCACGCGGCCGCGATCGAGGCGGGCTCGGGGGCGTTGCCCAGGTTGAGGAAGAGCAGGTTGGACGTGCCGGAGGGAAAGACGCAGGTGGGGACGTTGCGACCGCGCAGTTCGTACAGAAGCGAGGCCATGGTGCCGTCGCCGCCGGACAAGACCACCAGGTCGAAGTCCTCGGCGTCCGCGAGCACCTGATCGGGCGTGAAGTCCGTGGCGGGGCAGCGCATGAGCGCCTCGTCGCCTGCCTCGAGAAGGGCACGCTGGAACTCGTAGATGGCGTTGGAGCCGAAGCCGGAACGCTGGTTGTGAATGATGAGCGCACGCATGTGCTGGACCTCCCCGTCTGCCGTGGGCGAGCGGCACGCCCGTTGGCTATCATACGTAGTGCCCGGAAAGGAGCGGGAAACGTTCCCGGGCAGGGCGCACGCGCGCCCGCTGGCTTTTCAATAACGCATGGTATCGCTTTTACCCATCATGCTCGAACGACCAAAGGGGTCTTGTGTACATCTCCAAACCCGACGAGCTTGCAGCCTTTCTCGAGCGCGCAAAGTCCCAGCGCGTCATCGCGGTCGACACCGAGTTCCTTCGCGAGAAGACCTTCCACCCGCGCCTGTGCCTGTTGCAGATCGGCCTGCCCACGGGGGAGTGCGTCGCGATCGACCCCATCCTGCTCGATGACCTCTCGGGCGTCGCGGCCCTCATGAGCGACGACTCGATCACGAAGGTCTTCCACGCCTGCGGGCAGGACCTCGAGGTCATCAACCACGCGCTTGGCTGCACCATCGCCCCGGTGTTCGACACGCAGCTCGCGGCGGCCTTCCTGGGCCATCGCATGCAGCTTGGCTATGGCGCGCTTGTCGAGGCCTACACCGGCAAGCACCTGCCCAAGGCCGCCTCGCTCACCGATTGGTCGCGTCGCCCGCTCGACGCCGAGCAACTCGAGTACGCCGAGGACGACGTGCGCTACCTGCCCGGCATCTACCGCAAGATGGTCGACGAGCTCGTCGCCCGCAACCGCCTGGGCTGGGTTACCCCCGAGCTCGAGGAGGCAACCAGCCCCGCCCACTACCTGCACGACTCGCGTCGGGCCTTCCGCAAGCTCAAGCGCTCCGGCTCGCTCACCCGCAGGCAGCTGGCCATCGCCCGCGAGGTCTGCGCCTGGCGAGACGACCAGGCGGAGCGTCGCGACATCCCGCGCAAGTGGGTCCTGTCCGACGAGGCCGTGGTCGAGGCCTGCAAGCTCGCCCCCAAGACCGTCGAGCGCCTGCGCAGGATCCGCGGCACCGAGCAGCTCTCCTCGCGCGACGCCGACGCCGTCGTGCATGCCGTGCGCATCGGCGTCGAGTGCCGCCCCGACGACATGCCCGTGGTCGAGCGCCACGCCAGGCCCTCGGCCGACCTCGAGAGCGTCATCGACCTCATGTACGCGCTGGTACGTCTCGTCTCCGAGAAGAGCGGCGTCGCCACGCAGCTGATCGCCACGCGCGAGGACCTGCACGACTTCGTCACCAGGCCCGAGCGCTCCCGCCTCTCGTCCGGCTGGCGCCGCGAGCTTGTCGGCGACCTTCTCGCCAGCCTGCTCGACGGCCAGGTCGGCCTGACGGTCAAGGACGGTCGCGTGGAGACCCTGTGACGCCTATTCGTGTCCGCCCGTTGGGGTAGAACTGCAGAGAAGAACAGACCCGATTCCCCCGAACGGAGGGACGCATGAACCCCCAGTACTTCTTGCTCGTCATCGTGTCCACGATTCTCGGCGTGGCCACGCAGTCCTACATCAAGCGCACCTACGCGCGTTGGAGCAACGTTCCCGTCAACACAGACGAGACGGGCGCCGAGGTCGCGCGCCGCATGCTTGCCAGCGAGGGCGCACCCGAGGTCGGCATCGCCAGCGTCTCCGGGACCCTCACCGACTACTACGACCCGCGCGACAACAAGCTGCATCTCTCGCACGACAACATGGCCGGCGGTTCCGTCGCCTCCGTCGCGGTCGCCTGCCACGAGGCCGGCCATGCCGTGCAGAACGCCCGTTCCTACGCGCCGATGCGCATCCGCGCGGCCCTGGTCCCCGTCGTCAACGCGGCCTCCAGCGCCTGGATGCTCGTGTTCTTCATGGGCGTCGCCCTCAACCTTGCCGGCATGGTCAGGCTCGCGATCATCCTGTTCTCGTTCTCCGTCATCTTCCAGCTGGTCACGCTTCCGGTCGAGTTCGACGCCTCCAGGCGCGCGGTCGAGTACATCTCGGGCTGCGGCCTCGGTGCCACGGCCCAGAAGGGCGCGCGCCAGGTGCTCGTGGCGGCCGCCCTCACCTATGTCGCCGCCGCGCTCGTGTCGGTCCTGCAGCTGCTCTACCTGCTCGGCCAGTCCGAGAGGCGCTAGGCTATGGCGGGCATCGCGGGCAAGTCGCCGGCGCTTACGGTGAGCGAGGCAGTCGGCCTCGCCTCGCGCGCCGTCGGGGCGCTCCCCACGCTTACCGTCACCGGCGAGGTCACCGGCTATCGCGGTCCCAACGCGAGGTCGGGCCACTATTACTTCGACGTGAAGGACGAGTCCTGCGTCATGAGCGTCAAGCTCTGGAGGGGCGTCTTCGAGAAGGCCCCCCTCGAGCTCCGCGACGGCCTCAGGGTCCAGATGACGGGTACGTTCAGCGTCTACGAGCAGCAGGGTTCGCTCGGCTTTGTCGTCAAGACCATCAGGCGTGCGGGTGAGGGCGACCTTTTGGCCCAGCTTGCGGAGCTCAGGCGCAAGCTGCGCGCCGAGGGCCTGATGGACGACGCGCGCAAGCGACCCATACCCCGCTTCTGTGAGCGTATCTGCGTGGTTACCTCGCTGTCCGGAAGCGTCCTGTTCGACGTCAAGCGCACCCTCGCGCGCCGCAACCCGCTGGTCGAGATCCAGGAGGTCAACTGCGCCACCCAGGGCGAGCATGCCCCCGCGACCATCATCCGCGCCCTCGACGTTGCCGCCGCGGCTCGACCCGACTGCATCCTGCTGGTCCGTGGCGGCGGCTCCACCGAGAACCTCATGCCCTTCAACGACGAGGGCGTTGCCCGTGCGGTTGCCGCCTGTCCCGTGCCGGTGATCGTTGCGGTCGGTCACGAGGACGACAGCTGCATCTGCGAGGATGTGGCGGACAGGCGCTGCTCGACACCCACCGCCGCCGCCGAGTCGGTCGCGCCCGCCCTCGACGAGATCGTCGAGTCCATCAACGCGCGCCACCAGCGTCTTGCCTCCGCCTTGTCGGGGTTCGTCTCGGACTCCGCCACCGAGCTCGAGTCGTGCATGCGCCGTGGCGGCCTTGCCATGCGCTCGCTTCTGGCCCAAAGGAAGACGGCCCTCGAAGGACTTGCCGCATCGCACGTGCTTCGTGACCCGTCCGCCATCGTCACCGATCGCATGGACGCCCTTGCCCAGAGCGAACAGCGCCTGTTGGATGCCCTGCCTCGTCAGGTGGACCTCCTTTCCCATAACACTTCGCTTGTCGCCGACAGGCTCGAGGCTTGCTCCGTCAGGCTGACCAAGCCCTTCTCGGCAGAGGCCGACCGCATGCACTCGTCTTTGGAGGCCTGCGGCCGTAGGCTGTTGGCGCCGTACCGCGACGAGGTGGAGCATGCCGCAAAGATGCTCGATGCCTATTCGCCGCTCGGCGTGCTCGGTCGTGGCTACGCCATCGTGCGCGACGCGGCCGGCCATGTCGTTACGGACGCGACTGCCATGTCGGAGGGCGATGGCATGAGCGTCATGCTCGGCCGGGGCTCGGTCGACGCCACCGTCACGGGTGTGCGCGTCGAGGACGGCCGCCCTGCCAAGAAGAATCCCGAGAAGGGCTTCGAGAAGAACCATTAGCCGTACGGCCACAAGCCAGCTATCCAACGATTCGGCACCGGGTGCCGAGAGGGGAGACCCAATGAGCGAGAAGAAGTGGGAAGACGTCGAGGGCATGACCTTCAAGCAAGCATCCGTCCAGCTCGAACAGGTCGTGCGCGCCCTGGAGTCGGGTGAGCTCGAGCTCGAGGAGGCGCTCGAGTACTACGGCCGCGGCACCGTCCTTCTCGACAGCCTGCGCGAGCGCCTGGCCGATGCCGAGCAGAAGGTGCAGGTTCTGGTCCACACGCCGCTCGCGGAGGCGCCCGATACCCAGGCGGCACCGTCCGAGGGAATCATGGGCAACAAGTCCAAGCTCTAATCGTCGACTTGCGCGGGACGGTGTCGTCCCGCGGTAACGAATCGTGTTCGAAGGAGAGAACGATGTCCGACTGCATCTTCTGCAAGCTTGCCAACGGCGAGATCCCCACCGACATGGTTGCCGAGAACGAGCTGGCCGCGGCATTTCGCGATGCCAGCCCCCAGGCGCCTGTTCACGTGCTCGTGGTTCCCAAGAGGCACTATGCCAACATCGTCGATGGCGTGCCTGCCGAGACCCTCAAGGCGATGACCGACCTCGTGGCTGAGGTCGCCCGCAAGACCGGCATCGACGAGACCGGCTTCCGCTGCATCATGAACACCGGCGAGGCCGCGGGTCAGACGGTCATGCACCTTCACATGCATGTGTTGGGTGGCACCAAGCTGGGCGAGGGCCTCATTCCCGCCTAGGCATCGCCGTATACCGAGAAATTCCGAACTTCTCGGCATTATAAAGCGCGTTCGAGCGTTCCAGACGACGCTCGAACGCGCTATAGTTTTTTGCGTCTGTCCGTAATGCATAGGGTCGCGCACAAGGCGCGCCACCGAGAGGAGCAACATGAACGTTCTCGTCATCAACGCCGGCAGCTCGTCGCTCAAGTACCAGCTGCTCGACGTCGACACGCGCGAGGTGTACGCAAAGGGTAACTGCGAGCGCATCGGCATCGACGGCTCGTTCATCGGCCACGAGGAGATGGGTGGCGGCAAGCAGAAGCTCGAGGTCGCGCTTCCCGACCACAAGACCGCCGTCAAGCACGTCTTCGAAATCCTCAAGACCATCGACAAGCCCATCGACGGCATCGGCCACCGCGTCGTTCAGGGCGGTTGGTACTTCCCCGAGTCCAAGGTCGTCACCGACGAGTCGCTGGGCTGGGTCCGCGAGGTCGCCCCGCTCGCCCCGCTGCATAACTACGCCGAGGCCGACGTCATCGAGATCTGCCGCGAGATGTTCCCCGAGGTCGGTAACGTCGTCGTCGCCGACACCTCCTTCCACTACAACATGCCCGAGCACGCCTGGCGCTACGCCCTGCCGCGTGACGTTGTCGAGAAGCACCACGTGCGCAAGTACGGTGCCCACGGCACCTCGCACCGTTTCATCTGGCGTGCCACCAACGAGTTCCTCGGTGGCGACGTCCACAAGCTCGTGAGCTGCCACCTGGGCTCCGGTGCCTCCCTGTGCGCCATCGAGGATGGCCACTGCATGGACACCACCATGGGCCTGACGCCGCTCGACGGCCTGATCATGGGCACCCGCTGCGGCACCGTCGACCCCGCCACCGTCTTCTTCCTCAACCGCGTCGGCGGCTACAGCATCGACGAGATCGACACCATGATGAACAAGCAGTCCGGCATGCTGGCCGTCTCTGCCGTCTCCAGCGACTCCCGTGACATCGAGGAGGGCGCCAACGACGGCAACGAGAACTGCCAGATGGCGCTTGAGATGTTCTACTACCGCACCGCCCAGCTCTTTGCCGAGATGGCTGCCAGCATGGAGGGTGTGGACACCATGGCCTTCACCGCCGGCATCGGCGAGAACTCCGCCACCATGCGTCAGGGTGTCGCCGACCGCCTTGCCTGGATGGGCGTCAAGATCGACCCCGAGCTCAACGCCATTCGCTCCGACGACCCGCGCGTGATCTCCACCCCCGACTCCGCCATCAAGGTCCTCGTGGTTCCCACCAACGAGGAGCTCATGATTGCCCTCGACGTTAAGGAGCTGCTCGGCAAGTAAGCGTCCCCGTCGCTTGGCTAGATCGATCTGTTTAACTGTTCGGCCCCTGACTATTAAGGTCAGGGGCCGTTTCATTTGGATCGCCGGGACTTGCCACTGGTCATTATTGGCGTGTAAATTGCGTGGGTCTTACCGCTGGCGTCTTAATCTTCTTCTCGTTATTCTTCTCAAACTGTTTATATTTGCCGTGAAATATCAAATTCAGACCACTTTTTAGCGCAATTACATCGTGTGTATGGCGCAGCAATCCTGGAAACTATCTGAATATATTTCACCTTCGTACATACCTATATCCAATAGGGGATACCTGTGCGGTGCTAACCGTTTTATGCGTGAAGAAATTCTCGCGTCTACCGAGCAAAAAATCGACAGTCCTTCTCTTAAGCGAGCGTTCAGTTTATAGGTTTGTTTCAGTTCGTGTTGACAAGCGTTTCGTCGTTAGAGAACGGAGAGTCACATGGCACAAAAGAGGTGGACCCTCAGAATCCTGGACGCCAAGGCCGCCCACAGGGCCTGGTCGAAGCGTCGCGTCCTGGTGGCCATCGCCGCCGCCGCCATCGCCGCGAGCGTCGCTGCCCCCGCTGTCGCGCATGCCGAGAAGGCCGCTTCGGTTCCCGTCAACCAGCCTGCAATCGTCAGGGTCGACACCCCCGTCGCCCACTCTGCCGACGCCAAGCTTGGTGACATCACGTTCACGCGTGTCGATGACGATTTCACCGAGGGCACCAAGCCCATGATCTCGATGATCGAGAAGCGTGAGTTCCAGGTCACCGTCGACGTCGACGGCGTCGATGCCGCCACCCTGCAGCAGATGATCGACAATGGCCAGGTCAAGTTCTCCCTCGCGCGTGAGAAGGGTGCCCATGACCTCGCCAACTATCCCCACCAGACCCTGGGTGGTCCGCTCGAGGACTGGAAGACCGTCGCCACGGAGGGCGCTCCGTCCACGAAGCTGTTCAACAACATTGACATGAAGGCCGTGGAGAAGGACGGAAAGACGAGCCTCGTCCTGCACTTTGGCAACGAGATTCTCTTTGGCATCGATAACCCCACCGGCTCCATCGTCCTTTCCGGCATGTATGACTACGCGGGCGCCTACAAGCTCTCCTGCGCCCTCGACAACGGCCAGGTCGCTTCTACCGATGTCGACTTCAGGGTCTATGACGAGTATCGCACCCAGGTGGAGGTCGACGAGCAGCTGCCGCAGCTCGCCGAGAAGGCTGCCGCCAACGGCCTGTACGCCAAGGTCGAGACCTTCGGCACCTCCGCCCAGGGCCGCGAGATGAAGGCCCTCTTCGTCGCCGCCAGCGAGAAGGACCTCGAGGACTACCAGGCCCTCATGAAGATGGCCAAGGAGGACCCGGCGGCCGTCCAGAAGAAGCTTGAGGCCGGCGAGCTCGACTACAAGGTCCCCGTCTTCTACAGCAACGTCCACGCCGACGAGATTGTCGCCGTCGACGGCGTCATGGAGTTCGCCAACGACCTCGTCAACTGCGAGCCCATCGACTACACCCGCCTGACCGGCCTCACCGACGAGGGCAGGAGCGAGCTCAAGACCGAGATGGACGCCGACGGCACCGTCTGGTCCGACCTCATCAAGGACCAGGTCACCGGCGTCGGCTACATCCGCGGCAACGGCGGCAACTCCAACGGTGTCGACTATGGCGAGACCAGGAGCGTGGGCGGCCTGAACGACGCCTCTGCCGACCTGTCCGAGGAGCAGTTCGACCTTTACTACAACCGTGGCACCCAGAGGTTCGACTCGAAGGAGATCCTCAAGCACGTCTTCTTCGTCCTCATCCCGTCCGAGAACGTCGATGCCCGTACGACCGTCTGCCGCACCAACGGCAACGGCTTCGACCTGAACCGCGACAACACCTACCAGACCCAGCCCGAGACCCAGGCGATGACCAAGCTCATCTCCAAGTGGAGCCCCATCTCCCTGCACGAGGTCCACGGCTACTACCAGCAGTACCAGATCGAGCCCTGCTCGCCGACGCACGACCCGAACAACGAGTACGACCTGTTCATCGACAAGGCCATGGAGCAGGGCGAGTACTTCGCCAGCGTCTCCGTCGCCAACAACGACACCCTGAACTCGGCCCAGATCCCGATGCGCGACTACCTCAAGCGCCAGGACGACGGCTCGGTCGCGTGGGACAGCCCGTTCGACGACATGTCCACCAGCTACACCCCGCAGTACGCGATGATGCACGGCACCAACGCGTTCACGATCGAGATTCCCGTCGCCACCAGCGACGGCGTCCACGCCCTCGAGTACGGCTTCATCGGCAACGCCCAGTTCGTCGTCGAGAAC
>CAKVON010000004.1 GCA_934792625.1 uncultured Atopobiaceae bacterium | reverse complement strand
ACGTCGAGGCCCGCGACCACATGGCCAACGCCTCCTGCATGGCCGGCATCGCCTTCGCCAACGCCTTCCTGGGCGTTAACCACTCCATGGCGCACAAGCTGGGCGCGTACCACCACATCCCGCACGGCTGGGCCAACGCCGTCATCCTGACCCGCGTCATGCGCTACAACTCGGCCGAGCGTCCCGCCAAGATGGGCACCTTCCCGCAGTACGACCACCCCAAGACCCTGGCGCGCTACGCCGAGGCCGCCCGCTTCTGCGGCGTGACCGGCAAGGACGACTCCGAGGTCTTCGAGAAGTTCCTCGCCAAGATCGAGGAGCTCAAGGAGCACGTGGGCGTCAAGAAGACCATCGCCGAGTTCAACGTTGACGAGAAGTACTTCCTCGAGACGCTTGACGAGATGTCCGAGAACGCCTTCAACGACCAGTGCACCGGCGCCAACCCGCGCTACCCGCTCATCTCCGAGATTCGTGAGCTCTACCTCGATGCCTACTACGGCCGTGAGCCGAGCACCTACGAGGATTAGTTCGGACCTTTCAACCACGAGAGTTAGGAAGTGTGCGAAATGAACCTGCCTGAGCAGAAGACCCAGATCGTCGCCCGCGGCCACAAGGTCGTTTGGGACTGCGGCGACAGCATCGTCAAGGCGTTTGACGAGACCAAGCCCGCGTCCGACGTCCTGAACGAGGCTCTCAACCTGGCCCGCATCGTCGAGGCTGGCGTTGCCGCCCCCAAGGTCATCGACGTCTCCGAGTACGAGTCCGGTTGCTGGGGCCTCCAGGTCGAGCACCTCGCCGGCAAGACGCTCGCCGAGGTCATGGAGGCCGAGCCCGAGCACAAGGCGAAGTACCTCGACCAGTTCGTGAGGCTCCAGCTGGAGATCCAGGGCCACTCCGCCCCGCTGCTGCCGCGCCAGAAGGACAAGTTCGTCCGCATGATCAAGTCTGTCGACGCGATCAATGCCACGACCCGCTACGACCTTCTCATGCGCCTGGACGGCATGAAGGTCGAGGAGAAGGTCTGCCACGGCGACTTCAACCCGACCAACGTCCTGGTCGATGGCGACAAGATGGCCGTGCTGGACTGGGCGCACGCCACGCAGGGCACCCCTGCCGCCGACGTCGCCATGACCTACATGGAGTTCTCCTTCTCCGACGCCGAGCTGGCCGATGCCTACCTGGACGCCTACTGCGAGAAGGCTGACATGCCCAAGCAGCTTGTCTTCCAGTGGCTGCCCATCGTCGCCGCCGCCGAGCTGGCCCGTGGCCACAAGGACAACGAGGAGGCCCTCCTCAGCTGGATCGACGTCGCCGACTGGCAGTAGTCGACACGCCTGCGCACATAAGCGCCTTACGAGGCCCGCGCCCACATGGGTGCGGGCCTTTTCGTATGGGTGAAGGGCCTTTGTCGTGTGGTTGCTGGATGCCAGAACATTGTTCCGACCAAAGTCGTTGGCCGCTGCCCGCCCGTTCAGCTCGCCTGTAAACTTAGTGACAGTCATCGATAATTGTCATGACAGCCCTGCTATCCTTACAGATAGGGTTCAAGTTCAGTGGAGAGCCACACCCACTAGTAGCGAGGAGACCACCATGAAGAAGTTCAGCAAGGTCCTGATGGTTGCGATGGGCTTCCTGCTCGCCTTTGGCGTCTGCTTTGGCATGAGCGCCTGCGGCGGCGAGTCCGAGGAGAAGGTCGTCCAGGGTCAGATTGACGCCGATCTTGACAAGTTCAAGTCCCTTGACGAGGACGAGATCAAGGAGCTGATCGGTGACGACCAGGTCTTCGTGGACGCGGACATCGACCCCGTCGACTTCTACAAGGCCCTGTTCGGCAAGTTCGACTACGTCGACAACGGCGTGGAGATCGATGGCGACACCGGCAAGGTCAAGCTGACCGTCACGGCCCTCGACCTTGACAAGGCAATGAAGACCTTCGGTGGGCATCTCAACGAGTACATGAACAGCGACCAGGCCATCGAGGACTTCACCAACAAGGGCGAGAACGGCCTTATGAACGCGGTGTTCACCATGATGATCGAGGACTTCAACGCCACCGACACCAAGACCGCCGACGTCGAGCTTCCCATCGTCAAGAACGATGACGGCGAGTGGGACCTGGACATGAGTGACGACGAGGTCGGAAGCGCCCTGTTTGCCGGTGCGGACCTCGACAAGGTCTTTGACCTCGACGCCCTCATGGAGGAGTAGTCAGGTCGAACGACACTCGTAAGGCAGTTTGTCTTGCGTGCTGACAGAAGCGTCGTCTTCGGCGGGTCGTCCATAGGGGCGGCCCGCCGTCTTTGTCGAAGGGTGTCCGGCGGCCGCTCGCTGGATGTGGCTGGGCAAGGCTTCGGACTGTCATGACACCCTGATATGCTTACAGGTGATGTTCAGTCGCCTTGGGCGAGTCACACCCACGGGATGCGAGGAGGCCACCATGAAGAGATTCGGCAAGCTTTTGGTCGTCGCGCTGGGCGCGATGCTCGTGCTTGGCACGACGTTTGGTCTTGCCGGCTGCGGGGGCAAGACCGAGGAGGAGATTGCCCAGGAGCAGGTCGACGCCTGCCTGGACAAGATCAAGTCGGTCGACGAGGCGACCGTCGAGGCGATGGTGGGCGAGGGAACCAGCGCGGACCTCAAGAAGTACGACATTGAGCCCGCGGACTTCTACAAGGCCCTGTTCGGGAAGTTCGACTACGTCGACAACGGCGTCGAGCTCGATGGCGACACCGGTACGGTCAAGCTGACCGTCACGTATCTGGACATCGACTCCGCCGTAATGACCCTCACCGACGACGTCTTCGGATACCTGGCAAGCGACGAGATCGAGACCGACATCACGGAGAAGGGCGAGAGCTACGCCCTGAACCACATCTTCTCGATCATCGTCGATGACCTCAACGGTATCGAGACCAAGACCCATGATGTCGAGCTGCCCATCTCGAAGGACAAGGATGGCAATTGGGGAATCGACTTGACTGACGAGAAGGTCGTCAAGTCGCTGCTTGGCGGCGAGGACATCGAGAGGGTGTTCAACCTCACGGGCATGCTCCAGAACTAGCGCCAGGCTCCGCGCTCATGGGGTGTCGTGCGGACGGCACTTCTCGGCAGGTTGATAGGTATGGTGGCGGGTCGTCCGGCGGCCCGCCGTTTTTGTGCATGTGACGCGAGCGCGCGTGTGGCGGTGCGTTTTGCTACGGTGGAAAGGAACGCAGGCACGGCGGGCGTGGCCCGCGAAAGTGAGGTGGCTCTTTATGATGCGTGGAAAGACGATCGCGGTCCGTGGGGTGCTCTGTGCGGCCCTGGCGTGCGTTGTGGCCGCATGTCTGGCTGTTGGCCTCTCGGCTTGTGGTGGGGCTGGCGCGCAGGATGCCGACGCGGTCCTGAACGCGTTCGACGAGCAGGTTGCCACGATGCCCAAGATGGGCGACGAGGAGATCATGGAGCTCGTGGGCAGTCGCTATTGGGGCATCCTCGAGGAGTCCGACGTGGAGCCCACAAAGCTCTGCTCGGCGTTGTTCTCGCAGCTCAAGTGCTCCGATGCGCAGGTCTCGTTCGATGGGTCGGGTGCCACGGTGACGGTCACGGCGACCAACGTCGACCTGGAGAAGGCGATCGCCAAGCTCAAGAAGAGGTGCAAGGGCGAGCTGACCTCTACAGGCCTGATTGGTCTTCTGACCTCGGAGGGGCAGAAGTCGCTCGCTCAGACGCTCGCGCCCGCGGCCCTCGACATCCTGTCGGACGAGAACGTGCCGACCAAGACCTGCAAGGCCAAGATCCGCATGATGCGCGACGAGAACGGCGACTGGGTGTTCGTCGACAAGGGGGATGCCATCAACCGCCTGTTTGGCAAGGTCGACTGGGAGAAGCTGCTTACGTCCGAGTAGCGCGTCAGGCGCGAACGTAGGTGACGAACTCGAAGGGAATCTGCTCGTCGGTGACGAGTGGGTTCCCTTCGTCGTCTGTGGTGACGCGCGACTCGACGCGCCAGGCGGGGTCGGCGTCCAGGTTGGGGAAGTACGTGTCGCATGCGCGCACGCAGTGGTTCTTGGTGACCACGGCGCGGCTACACATGGGGAGCAGGGCGCGGTAGACTTGCCCGCCGCCGACGACCCAGACCTCGTCGTCTTCCGCGACCATGTCGAGCGCCTCGGCCAAAGAGTGCGCGACGTCGACGCCGTCGGGCGCCCATGACTCGTCGCGCGTGACGACGACGTTGCGACGGTCCTTGAGGGGGCGGCCGCCCGGGAAGCTCTCGAGGGTCCTGCGGCCCATGAGGATGGTGTGGCCCTTCGTGTGGCGCACGTAGTGGCGCATGTCGGCGCGGTTGGACACGACCATGTCGCCGTCCAGCCCAATGCCCCAGTCGTCGCAGACCGCGACGATGGCGAACAAGTTGGGGAGGGGGCGGCCGGCAAGGGCCTCGAGCGGGGCGTTCTTCTCGGTAGGGTCGTTTTGTGTCGTCATGGGTGGCACCGCCTAGACCGCGATGGGGATGTTCTTAACCTGCGGGCCGTGCTCGTACCCCTCTACGATGAGGTCCGCCGTCGTGAAGTCGTAGAAGTTCGTGACCTCGGGGTTGAGCGAGACGCGCGGGGCGTCGTACTGCGGCCTGGAGATGAGCTCGCGGATGATGTCGACGTGGCGGTCGTAGATGTGGGCGTCCGCGATGACGTGGACGAGCTCGCCCGCGATCATGCCGACGGACTGCGCGACCATCATCAGCAGGATCGCGTACTGGCAGACGTTCCAGTTGTTGGCCGCGAGGATGTCCTGGCTGCGCTGGTTGAGCAGCATGTTGAGGGTCAGGCGGTCGTCGCCGGGCGTCTGGGTGACGTTGTAGGTCACGCTGTAGGCGCACGGGTAGAGGTGCATCTCGGAGAGGTCCGAGAAGACGTAGGTGTTCGTCATGATGCGGCGCGAGAAGGGCGTGTGCTCGAGGTCATAGAGCACGCGGTCCATCTGGTCGAAGTCGCCCTCGGCATAGTGCGACTTCTGGGCGATCTGGTAGCCGTAGGCCTTGCCGATGGAACCCGTCTCGTCGGCCCACTGGTCCCAGATGTGGGAGTTGAGCTCTCCGATGTTGTTGGACTTGCGCTGGTAGATCCACAGGACCTCGTCCATCGCACTCTTGAGCGCGGTGCGGCGAAGGGTCAGCGCGGGGAACTCCTCGCGCAGGTCGTAGCGGTTGACCACGCCAAAGCGCTTGATGGTGTAGGCGGGCGTGCCGTCCTCCCAGTGAGGGCGGACCCTCTGGCCCTCGGTCGTGGTCCCGTTGTCGATGATGTCCGCGCACATGGCGCAGAACAGCTGGTCTGCCTTGCTCAAGCCTGTCCCTCCCAAAAGGGGTGTTCGTGCCGCGTGGTTCGCTGGCGAGAAGTGCGGCGCGCTCCCGCTACCTGTTGCTGGCCGAGTCGGTCAGCGCGTCGTCGAGCAGGCCGCCGGCCTTGCTGGCGAGGTCGCTCGCCTCGGTGTCGATGGCACTCAGGTCGTCGGCATCCTTCTTGCCGCTGACCGACAGCTCGTCACAGAGCTTGGCGACGTGCTCCCAGCGCTCGGCGAGCGCGTCGCGGGCGTCCTCGAGGTCGCGCTTCGCCTCGGCGCCGATGCCGTCGGGAATCTTGTACGCCTCGATGGCCGCCTTGGCGGCGTTGGCGATGCCCTTGGCCTCGGCCATCTTCCCGGGGGCGTCGTCGTACTCGCCCCACGCGTCGTAGAAGCGGTCGAACAGCTCGTCGGAGGCGTCGTCGTCCAGCTCGCACAGCGCCTTCACGGCTTCGGTGACCTTTGCGTCGGCATTGTCGTAGTCGCTGGCATAGACGTAGTCGGAGGCGCGCTCCCACAGGACGTCGTAGCTGTAGTCGATGGCGCTCTCGTAGGAGACCTCGCCGGTGAAGTCGTCGTCCGGGTCGATCTCGTCGCGCCCGGCGCTAAAGCCCCAGTCCCAGTCGTCGTCTTGGTCGGAGCCGTTCTCGATCTGGTCGACGACGGTCTCGCCGATCTCGGCGGTCAGGTTGCCGAGGGCATTGGCGGCCAGGGAGGCAAGCCCGCAAAGAAGGACCACCACAACGGCAAACGCGATGTAGGCGCCGGGGCCGGAGTGGTTGGCCTCGCTCGAGGAGGTGGCGCTCGCGGACTCGATGGGCTTCTCGGCAGGGGCAGGCTCGGACGGCGCGGGCGACGCCGTGGGGGTGGGCTCGGGCTGCGGAGCGGGCGCCGGCTCTGACGGCTCGGGGCCCGTCGCGGGGGCGGCCACGGGCTGTGCCGGGGCGGTCTGCCCGGGGGTGGTGTCGGCGCAGGCGCCGTCGGGATTCGTGTCGGGGGTGACGTCGAGCTCGTTGTCGAACGACATGGGGTCGCTCCCTTCGTGTGTCGCGGGCGCGCGGCCCGCCTGTGCATTGCTCAGATGATACCCGCGCATGTGCCCCTCGGGCACGGCGTCCGCGAGCTACAGGTGCTCTGCAGAGAAGATCTGGTTCCACATGACGCCAAGGCCCGTGACGACGCTCCTGTCGGCGGGCAGCCACTCGACGCTCAGGAGGTCGGCCTGCGGCAGCCAGCGGAACTCGTCGTGCACGCGGGCCTCGGGCTCGGCGTCCGCGGCAAGCTCGCAGACGAAGCAGTCCATGGTCATGTGCCGGCCGTCGTCGATGTCGGACTCGACGGTGTCGTAGTAGAAGGTGGTGCCCAGGCCAAGGCCGAGCTCCTCGTCTACCTCGCGCAGGCAGGCGTCCTGCGCGGCCTCGCCGTCGCGGACCTTGCCGCCGGGCAGCTCCCAGCCGCCGGGTGCCGGGCGGTCGCTTCGCCTGCAGGCCAAGATCTTGCCGTCGCGGGCGATGATTGCTGCGGCGACGTGCACGTTGCTGCTCTTCGTGTCGCTCATGGGTCCTCCCGTCGGGCGCGGCGGGCGGGCCGCGCGTCCTTCTCGGTAGTCGGATGTCTGACAGACAAGGTTAGTGCAAACGGGTAGGATTGTCGGGTCTGGAGGTGGGCCGTGGCATCTGACGGCGACGTGCGCGCGGACGGCGGGGTGAGCGAGGCCACCCGCCACGTGATGC
Source organism: uncultured Atopobiaceae bacterium (assembly GCA_934792625.1). Classification (GTDB taxonomy): domain Bacteria; phylum Actinomycetota; class Coriobacteriia; order Coriobacteriales; family Atopobiaceae; genus CAKVON01. The sequence continues at coordinate 130,542 of CAKVON010000004.1, read as the reverse complement.
AGGCGAACAAGAGCAAGAACACCAAGCCCGAGCTGCTCGTGCGCCGGGCGCTGCGCGAGGCCGGCCTTCCCGGGTACCGCCTGCACTGGAAGGCGTGCCCCGGCAAGCCCGACATCTGCTACCCCGGCCGCAAGGTGGCCATCTTCGTCAACGGCTGCTTCTGGCACCGCTGCCCCCACTGCGACCTGCCGCTTCCCCGCAAGAACGTGGAGTTTTGGGAGGGGAAGTTCCGTCGGAACCGCGAGCGTGACGCGCGCGTGGACGAGCTGTTGGTGGCGGACGGCTGGACCGTGCTGGTTGTGTGGGAGTGCCAGCTCAAGAAGGCGCGCCTGGAGCCAACCATCCGCGACGTGGTCCTGGCGGTGGAGCGTGCCTCTGCCGAGAAGGGCGGGCCGGGTCGCGTGATCGAGCCGGGAAGCACCGGCGGCTGGCGTCTCCGCGTGCGCCACGAGCGGCTTTCGGGTCGTCGGCATGGCGTCAGACGTTGTGGTGGCCGGCGCCGCTGACGTCCGACCGAAGCTGTTGGCATGGTCGGGCCCGCCGCCGCGGCCGCGGCAAGTGGTAGGCTCTTTGGCAGTATCCGCCGAACCGAGGGGAGGCGCAGCCCCATGTCCACCTACGTCGTGAGCGACGTCCATGGTCGCGCGGCGGCCTTCGACCGCGCCCTGGGGCGCGTCTCGCTCGCCGACGACGACACCCTGTGGGTCCTCGGCGACATGATCGACCGCGGGCCCGCCGCGGCGGACGTGCTGCGCATGGTTCGCGACCTGTCCTGCGCGCATGCCATCATGGGCAACCACGAGCAGCTCATGCTCGACGTCCTGACGAGTCCGGACGACCAACTGGCCTCCTACAACTGGCTGAGCAACGGTGGCGCCGCGACCCACACGAGCCTGCTCAACACCCCCGTCGAACAGCGCGTCGACCTTTTGGAGTGGGCGGGCACCCTGCCCGCGTACGGCCACGCCATCGTCGGCGGCCGCGCCTTCCTGTTTGCCCATGCGGGCATCCGCCCCGGCCGCGCGATCGCGCCCGACGTGTGGGACGACGCCGCGTGCGAGCGGTTCCTCTCGGCACAGACCCGTGACGACCTGCTGTGGATTCGCGAGGACTTCTGGGGAGGCCCCACCGGGCTGGTGCGCCCGGACGGCACCGGCGCGGTCGTGGTGTGCGGCCACACGCCCACGCCGCTGGCGGCACCTTTGTGCGACCGCTGCCAGGACGACCCCTGCGACCCCGACGGCCGCGCCCTCATGCTGCGCGTGGGTGCCTGCCAGGCCACGGGCGGCATCGCGGACCGCGTGGACATCGACTGCGCGTGCGCCTCCGGCGCGCCGACGGGCCAGGTGTGCCTCTTGCGCCTGGACGACGGCGCCGTGACCTACGAGGCGGTGGCCGATGGCGAGTGAGGCCGGCGCCCCCAGGGTCGTCGTCGCGAGCGACTCGTTCAAGGGGAGCCTGACCTCCGCCGAGGTGGCCGACATCGTGCGCGGGGAGCTGCTTGCCCTGGTGCCCGGCGCCCGGTGCGACTGCGTGCGGGTCGCCGACGGCGGCGAGGGCACGCTCGACGCCATCGCCGCGACGCGTGCCTGCGAGCGTGTGGGCGTTCGCGTGCATGCCCCCCTGGGACACATGACCGATGCCTCCTACCTGCTGTTGGATGATGGTTCTGCCGTGGTCGAGATGGCCGCGGCGTCGGGGCTGACACTCGTGGGCGCCTCCGAGCTCGACCCCATGGCGGCCTCGACCCGCGGCACCGGCGAGCTCATCGGGCACGCGCTGTCGCAGGGCGCCCGCAGGCTGTGGGTGGGCATCGGCGGCAGCGCCACCAACGACGCCGGCTGCGGCGCCCTGCGCGAGCTTGGCGTCAGATTCCTTGGCGAGAAGGACGAGGAGCTTTCTGGCTGTGGCCGTGACCTGGGGCGCGTTCGCGCGATCGACACCTCGGGGCTCGACGCGCGCCTGGCGGCCTGTGAGGTCCTGGTCATGTGCGACGTGGACAACCCGCTGTGCGGGCCGCATGGCGCCACGCGCGTCTTCGCCCCGCAGAAGGGCGCGGACGCCCGCATGGTCGACGAGCTCGAGCGCGGCATGCGCTCCTACGCACGCGTGCTGGACGCCTCCGTCGGCCGCGCCGTCTCGCGTCGGCCAGGGTCGGGTGCCGCCGGCGGCCTGGGCTCGGCGCTCATGGCGTTTGCCGGAGCGCGGGTGCGTCCCGGGATCGACTGCGTGCTCGACCTTGCCGGATTCGACGACATCGCGCGCGACGCCGACCTCGTGGTGACGGGGGAGGGCCGCCTCGACGCGCAGACCGCCGCGGGCAAGGCCGTCTGTGGCGTGTGCGCGCACGCCGCCGCCCTCGGCGTGCGCGCGGCTGCCGTCGTCGGCATGTGCGACGCGACCGCAGACGAGACCCGTGGCCTGGGGCTTGTTCGCGTCGAGGCATGTGTCGGGCCCGACGCGGACCCCGAGCGCGCCATGGCGCAGGCAGAGTCCAACCTGAGGGCCGCGGCCCGACGGCTCTTCTCGGCAGAGTTCGGGGGCGCCGCATGACGGCCGCGGCGCGCGAGGCGCGCACGACTCTGGCCGCCGTCGACTTCCTGCACGGGCATGTGCGCTCGACCGACGAGGCGGGCTGGGTTCGCCCCTGGCGCCTGACCGGCATGCAGGTCCGCGCGCTTTCCAGCTGCATGGCATGGCACCCGGGCCTCTACCGTCAGATGGCCGCGTGCGCGTCGGGCATCACGGTCGAGGCCGAGACCGACGCCAGTTGGGTCGCGCTCGAGGTGTGGCAGGACCCCGAACCCGCCGGCACCGCAGAGAGCCTGGCGCTCGTCGATGGTGACGCCGACCGCCTGCCGCACGACTGCGTCTCGGCCGACGTCGACGGGCGGGCGCTTGGCCCGCTGGAGCCCGAACCCGTCGCGGGTGGCGGCTCCGTCGTTGTCGTGGGACTTGCGGGCTCCCGTGACGCCGCGCCCGCCTCGCCCGACGGCGAGCCGATGCTTCCCGGCATGGCCGACACGCGCCGCGTGCGCTTCCACCTGCCATGCCTGCGTGGCTGCAGGGTCAGAAAGATCATGTGCGACGGCGCGACGCTCACGCCGGTGGGCGCGCGCCGCGGCCTGCTGGTGCTGGGCGACTCGATCGCGCAGGGCTTCGTCTGCGACGACCCCGCCTTGGCCTGGCCCAGGCTCGTGGCGGACAGGCTTGACCTCGACCTCGTGAACCAGGGCGTCGGCGGCCAGGTGGCGCAGCCCGGCTCGGTCGCCGACGCGGGCTCGGCCGTCCGTCCCGCGCGCATCGTCGTGGCGTTTGGGGCCAACTACCGCTACGAGCCCTGCTCCGCCACGGCGGTCGGGCGCGACCTGAGGCTGTATCTGGACGAGGTTGCCCGTGCCTGGCCCAACACGCCGTGTTGGGTGTGCAGCCCCGTCTGGCACGACGAGGACGCGTGGCCGAGCCACCACAGAAGCTGTTGGCGCGAGCTCGGCGCGCTGCTGGCGCCTGCGGTCGCGCGCCACCAGCACATGGGCCTGGTCGACGGCATGGTCCTCATGGACCACGACGCCGCGCTTCTGGCGGACGGCTTCGAGCACCCCAACGCTCGGGGCATGCGCCAGATCGCCGAGCGCACGCTCGAGGTAATGGCCGGGCGCGAGCCGCGCACTTCTCGCCAGGCGACAGATGCCCCCGCTGCCGAGAAGTGCGTGCGACCCGCCAAGTCCGCCAAGCCGGCAAGGCCCGCCAAGCCAGCGGCGCAGCATCGGCGCCGCGCGCCGCGTCCCGACGACGATGAGCCCACGCTCTTCTAGGCGCGCGCGACTCGCAATGCCCGCCCGCGCCACGACCGTCGCAAATGGCGGCGGCGCGTTTACGCGCGTGACACGCGGCGACGCTACGATTTCTTCTTGACAGGAAAACGCGACGCGCGGTCTGCCGCGCGCCCGCGCGACGCGACGGAGGTTCGCATGCAGCAAGCTGCCACGCTCGGCTCGAGGGCCCTCGAGGACGAGTTCGTCGACATCGCCCACGGCCTCTCCGGGGACGCGCCCGGTCGCGCCCGGGGAGACGCCTACCTGGCGAGGACCCATGCCGTGCTGCATGGTGCCCCCGTGCCCTGGGCGCTGACGCCCAAGGTCTTTGATGGCCCCACGATCGCCCTTCTGCGCGACGCGGCCGAGACCATGGGCCGGATCATGGACAAGCTCACGCGCGCCTTCCGTGAGGACGAGGCCTTTCGCGACCTGTTTGGGCTGGACCCCGAGCTGGCGCGTCTGTGCTGCCTGCCCACCGGCTACGAATGCGAGATTCCACTGGCGCGCGTGGACGTCTTCCTCGACGAGGAGACGGGCGACTTCCAGTTCTGCGAGCTCAACACCGACGGCTCGGCCGGCATGGTGACGACCGACGAGGTCACCCGGGCCGTGCGCCTGACCCCCACCTACGCCGAGTTCGAGCGGCGCCACCCGAGCGTCCGTTGGTTCGACGTCTGCGAGTCCTGGGTCGACACCCTGCTGGAGACCTATCGCGGCTGGCAGGGCAAGGCGGGCGCGCCCACGCATCCCGAGGCGCCGCGCAACCTCGCGATCGTCGACTATGCAGAGAGCGTCATCTCGACCGACGACGTCGACCACTTTGTCGAGATCCTTCGGGACCGTGGTGTGACCGCCTCGTTCGTCGACGTTCGCGACCTTCGCGTCTCGGCCGCCGGGGACGGCACCGAGGTGCTGGCAGGACCCGACGGCCCGATCGACTGCGTCTGGCGCCGCGCGGTTACCGGGGAGCTGTTCGACAAGCCCTGCGCTGGCGCCGACGCGCTGGCCGCTGCCGCCGAGCGCGGGCTTGCCTGCGTCGTGGGCGGCTACCGCACCTGGCCCGTCGCCACCAAGACGGTCTTCTCGATCCTGTGGGGCGATGCTGCAGAGAAGTACCTCGACCCCGATGAGCTGGCCTTCGTTCGCGCCCACGTGCCCGAGACCATAACCCTTTCGCCCGAGGGCGACCTTGCGCGCTACTTGGAGCACAAGTGCGACTGGATCGTGAAGCCCGCCGACGGTTATGGCGGGCGCGGCATCCTGGCCGGGCTGGACGCCGACGACGGCCAGTGGCGCGAGGCGGTCGAGGCCGCAGCCGCCGCAGGCGACGTCATCCAGCGCTATGCCCCGCAGTACGCGACCCCGCTCATCGCCGGCGGCGCCCCCGCCGAGGGCGAGGACCCTCTCGACGCGACGCCCGCCAACAACATGGAGGGCCTGTACCTGTTCGGCGGACGCTTCGCGGGCGTGTTCACGCGCTCGGGCCGCGCCAACATCATCGAGTACGAGACGAGCCGCTTTAACCTGGGCTGCCTGGTCGTCGACTAGGGGTTTGTGTCCGGGGCATGGCCTATGCTCTTCGAAAGGGCAATGGCGAGAGGGGATGTGGCATGGCAGGTGTCGTCAACAGGTGCGCCCCGGACGTGCGCTGCGAGCTGTCCGACGTCGCGCGCGCCGCGGTCCGCGAGGTCGCCGAGGTGGGTGGCAGTCCGTACGCCACGCCCGACGCGGCGGCGCTTCGTCGTCGCGACGACGCCCGCGACCTTGCCACCTTCGAGCGACCCGCGTTCGTGCGCGATGCCGAGAAGGTCATGCACACGCCCGCCTACAACCGACTCGCGGGCAAGACGCAGGTCTTCTCGTTCAACCCCAACGACGACCTCACGCGCCGTGGCCTGCACGTGCAACTCGTGGCCCGCGTGGCGCGCGACATCGGCCGAGCCCTGGGGCTCAACCTCGACCTGATCGAGGCCATCGCGCTGGGCCACGACATCGGCCACACCCCCTTCGGGCACGCCGGGGAGCGCTTCCTCAACGACTGTTTGCGCGAGCGTGACGGCCGCTGGTTCTTCCACAACGTGCAGAGCGTGCGTGTGCTCGACCGCCTGTATGGGCGCAACCTGTCGTTGCAGGCGCTCGACGGCGTGATCTGCCACAACGGCGAGTTCGAGTGCCAGGAGTTCTCCACGAGCGGGCTTTCGACCTTCGACGAGTTCGACGACGTCGTGCGTGGGTGCTGGGACAGCGGCAACGACGCCATCGGGCGCCTGCGGCCCATGACGCTCGAGGGCTGCGTCGTCCGCCTGAGCGACATCATCGCCTACGTGGGGAAGGACCGTCAGGACGCCATCCGCGCAGGGCTGCTGGGCGAGGGCGACTTCGACGATGGGCTGGGCGGCGCCTACAATGCGTGGGCGCTGTCGGCATTCGTCTCCGACGTGGTCGAGAACAGCGTCGGCCGCGACCGCATCGCCATGAGCGAGGCGGGCTTTGCCGAGCTCGCGCGCGCCAAGCGCGAGAACTACGAGAAGATCTATCTGTCACGCGAGGTGGGAGGGGACTTCTCGGACGCCGTGCGAGAGCTGTTCGAGAGGTTGTACGACCGCGAGCTCGCCAACCTGCGCGCCGGCGACGAGCAGTCCGAGATATTCCGCCAGCACATCAAGCAGGTCCGTCGCGCCCTTGCCCACTACGGCATGGAGTATGACTGGCAGGCCGACGAGCACCTATGCGTGGTCGACTACCTCTCGTCGATGACCGACGACTACTTCGTCGCCCTGTGCGAGAGGCTGTTCCCCGACGCGCGCGGGCTGTTCCCGCGCAGGACCTACTTCGACGACCTGGACGCGTAGGCGGCAGCCGCCCCGACGAAGGCGTCGAACAACTCCGGGTTGGTGCCAAGGATCTCGGGGTGCCACTGCACACCAACGAAGAAGCTCTTCTCGGGGCACTCCAGCGCCTCGGGAGTGCCGTCGCCCGCAAATCCGACGAAGCGCACGCCAAGTCCCGGCTCGCTCACGGCCTGGTGGTGGATCGAGTTGACGGGAAACTCCGTCTTGCCGAGGGCGCCCGCAAGCCGCGAGTCCGCGTCAATCGTCACGCGGTGGCACGGCGCGTTGAACGGCGGCGCCAGGTGCATGTTGTCGTTGGTGCAGACGCCGCGCTGCTCGGAGACGTCGCGCACCATCGAGCCACCGCGGCTCACGTTGATGAGCTGCATCCCGCGGCACACCCCCAGGGTGGGGATGTCGGCCTCCCACGCGGCCTCGGCCAGCTCGCGCTCGAAGTCGTCGCGCTGGCGGCAGCACAGCATGAGCTCGGCCTTGCAGCCCTCGTCGTACACGTGCCCGCCGAACGACTCCGGGCAGATGTCCCCGCCGCCCGTCAGAAGCAGCCCGTCGAGAAGGCCCACGACCTCGCGGGCCATCGTCGGCGCCGCGGGGTCGAAGGGAAGCGCCAGGGGCAGCCCGCCCGCCGCGCAGACCTTCTGCGAGTAGCCGCTCGCGATCCAGATCTGGCTGCCGTCGTCGCTGGGGCGCGAGCAGATGCCGATGACGGGCCTGCGTGCCTGCGTGGGCTCGGGTGCGGATGCCATGGGTGTGCCTCCCTGCGGGTAGTCGCTTGGCGAACAAGCATAGGGCAGGCGGGGGCACCGGTTGCGAAGCGTTCACGCCCTTGTCACGTTGGGGGTTGCCACCCCATGCCAATGTCGTACAATTGTTCGTATGGATACACTATTCTCGGGCGCCGAGAGTCGCGCCATCAACAGGAATGCCCCGCTCGCGGTGCGCGTCCGCCCGCGCACGCTGGACGAGTTCTGCGGCCAGCGTCAGGCGGTGGGCCCCGACTCGTGGCTCAGGAAGGCCATCGAGCACGACGTCTTGTCCTCGGTCATCCTGTATGGCCCGGCCGGCACCGGCAAGACCACACTCGCGCGCATCATCGCCAACTCGACCCACGCCGAGTTCGTCGAGGTCTCGGCCATCACGGGCACCGTCAAGGACCTCCGTCGCGAGATCGACGCCGCGCGCAGCCGCCTTCTTACCGGCGGGCGTCGCACGATCCTGTTCGTCGACGAGATCCATCGCTTCTCGCGCTCGCAGCAAGACGCCCTTCTCCACGCGGTGGAGGACCGCATCGTCGTGCTCATTGGCGCCACGACCGAGAATCCCTACTTCGAGGTCAACTCCGCACTTCTCTCCCGCTCGCGCGTGGTCGAGCTCACCGCGCTCGACGACGGCGACATCCGCCAGGTGCTCGAGCGTGCCATCGCGTGCGAGCAGGGCCTGGCAGGCCGTTACGTAGTCGACGACGACGCGATCGACGAAATCGTCACCCTGTCGGGCGGCGACGCCCGTGCGGCGCTCACCACGCTGGAGCTTGCGAGCCAGATGGCCACCCCGGTCGCGGGGGAGGGCGACGAGGGGGACGAGAAGGACAAGAAAGACGCCCACTCGAACCCCGGCCCGATCCACGTCAGCGCCACCGACGTATCGGAGGCTACGCCGCGCCGTGGACTTGCCTACGACAAACATGGCGACATGCACTACGACGTGATCTCCGCCTTCATCAAGTCGATGCGCGGCAGCGACCCCGACGCCGTCCTGTATTGGCTCGCGCGCATGATCGACGCGGGGGAGGACCCCAAGTTCATTGCCCGCCGCATCATGATTCAGGCGTCCGAGGACGTGGGCAACGCCGACCCGCAGGCCCTTCTCGTCGCCGAGGCCGCCTTCAAGAGCGCCGAGGTCATCGGCTATCCCGAGTGTCGCATCAACCTCGCGCAGGCCGCGCTGTACGTGGCCCTCGCGCCCAAGTCGAACGCCGCCGAGGCCGGAATCGACGCCGCCCTGTCCGAGGTCCGCCATGGGCCGCGGCGGGAGGTCCCCAACCCGCTGCGTGACCGCCACCGTCCCGGCTCGGACTCCTATGGCCCCTACCTCTATCCCCACGACTATCCCGGCGGCTGGGTCCGGCAGCAGTACCTGCCCGACGGGTTGGAGCGGGGCGCCTTCTTCAAGCCGTCCGAGCGTGGTTGGGAGGCCTGGCGCATCGAGTCCGCCGCCCGCGACAGGTCAGAGTAGGCCCATGGGCCGTACGTTGCGTAACGCGCGGCCGCTAACGGGTAGAATTGCGCACGAACGCAAACTTCGTGAGAAGGACGGTCACACATGGAGATGACTCCGCTCAACATCTCGCTCGTGGTCCTGGTGGTCGCGGGCGTGTGGGCCCTGGTCGAGCTCGCCCTGACCCTGCGCCAGGGCCGCAAGTCGGTTGGGGAGGTGTGCGACACCCTCAACGAGACCATCGCCGAGATCAAGCCCGTCGTGCAGAAGCTCGACGGTGTCGCCGACGAGCTCGCGCCCGCCACCAAGGAGCTCCAGCCCCTGCTGGACAAGGCCGGCACCGCGGTCGATGCGTTGACCGTCGACCTGGTCCGCGTCGACGACATCCTGTCGGATGTCTCCTCCGTCACGGGCGCCGGCGCGAACGTCACCGATGCGGTCACCAAGGTCACCGCATCCGCTGCCGATGGCATCGCCGGCGTCGTCGGCAAGCTTGGCGCTCATGCGCCCAAGGCCTCCCGCCAGGCCAAGCTCGGCCACGCCGACCCTGCCGCGATTCCGGCCGGCGACGAGACGGCACCCCAGGCCGACGAGCCTGCCGCCAAGCCCGCCGAGCACGCGGGCGGTCGCAGCTACTTCACCTATCCCGACGGCGACACCGCCGACAAGTCCGCCGAGTAAGGCGAACCACGACAACGATTCTTAGGAGCGACATGCAGCAAGACACCATCAGGCTCAGCGTTCCCGCCGAGCCCGCGTACGCGCGTGCGGTCCGAATGATGGCCGCAAACCTGGCGGTCGTCGCCAACATGGCCGTCGACGACGTCGAGGACCTTCGCATGGCGGCGGAGGAGGGCTTCGTCTACTCCTGCGCCACCGAGCCGTCCACGAGCGACGTGTCCTTCTCGGTTGGCGCCGGCTCGATCTCGATGGAGTTCTCCCTGGGCGACGCCACGTCCGACGACCCCGCGCTTGCCTACGCCGACCTTCTGCTCTCGGCTGTCTGTGACGACTACGAGGCCGATCGCGATGCCCACGTGCTTCGCCTGACCAAGCGGGCGGGCGGTGCCGATGAGTAACGGCTCCCGTCGCACGGGCGGAAAGCTCGCCTGGGACAAGGAGCGCACTCGCGAGCTGTTCCGTCGCTACAAGCTCGAGGGCGACGAGGACGCCCGCGAGCAGCTCATCCTCAACCACCTCAACCTGGTGCGCTTTTTGGCCGCGAAGTTCAAGAACAAGGGCGAGCCCCTCGATGACCTCATCCAGGTGGGAACGGTCGGCCTCATCAAGGCCATCGACCGCTTCGACATCTCGCGAGACCTCGAGTTCACGACCTATGCCACGCCCACCATCCTTGGCGAGATCAAGCGTCACTTCCGTGACAAGGGCTGGTCCGTCCGCGTCCCCAGGCGCCTGCAGGAGCTTTCCGCCAAGGTCAACAAGGCCACCGACGAGCTGACCAAGGACCTGCAGAGAAGCCCGTCGGTAGCCGAGATCGCCGAGCACCTGGACGTCTCGGTCGACGAGGTCCTCGAGGCCATGGAGTCGTCGAGTGCCTACAGCTCGGTGCCCCTGGAGGCTGGCTCCGGCGACGATGACGACGCCCCCGCTGTCATCGACCGCTACGCCTCCGAGGACGCGGGCCTCGGCACCGCCGACGATCGCATGGTGATCGAGGACACGATTCGCGACTTCTCGCCGCGCGAGCAAGACGTCATCCGCATGCGCTTCGTCGAGGGTCTCACGCAGGTCGAGATCGCCGAGCGCCTTGGCGTGAGTCAGGTGCAGGTGTCGCGCCTCCTGCGACGCACGCTCAAGAAGATTCAGGAGAAGATCGACCCGGAGGGCTTGATGCACTCGTGATGAGCGACTCCACAACCCACCGCGTGCTCGTCCGCTCGTGGGCAACGGTCGGCACGTTCGTCGCCTTGTGGATGGTCGGCCTCGTCCTCGCGCGCATCTGGCCCGCATGCCAGCTGCTGCTTGGTGGCGTCATCGTGGGGTTTGCCTGCAGTCCCGTCACCAACTGGCTCGAGGATCGGCATGTGCCCCGCGGGATGGCGGCGCTTCTCGCCCTGCTCCTGGTGCTGGGCGTCCTTGTGGGTGTGGCGATCATGCTGGTGCCCCCGGTCATCGACCAGGTGCTCGAGCTGCTGCGCCTTGTGCCTGACTACGTCTCCCGCACCCAAGACGCGTTCTACGACTTTCTGAGCAGGCACCCGATCGAGGAGGGGAGCGACCTCAACCAGGTCGTCTCGACCCTTGTCACCTCGCTTTCCGGCGTCTTCACGGGCATGGCGGGCGAGGCCGTGACCAAGCTGTCCGGCGGCGCCATCACCAACATCGTGGGCACCCTCTCGGACATGTTCACGTTCTTTCTCAGCCTGGTCATGGCCTACTGGCTCGCCAAGGACTACCCGCGCATCGTCCGCGAGCTCACCGTCATCGCCGGCCCCGACCACCGCGACGGGATCACGATGCTTCTTGCGGTGACCAGCCGCTCCATGGGCGGCTACATGCGAGGCATCGTCATCACGTCGTTCGTCGGCGGCTTCCTGTCGTTTCTGGGCTTCACCCTCATCGGCCACCCCTATGCAGGCCTCATGGGCATCACTGTCGGTGTCCTGCACTTCATCCCCGTCATCGGCCCCTGGTGCGCTGCCTTCCTGGCATGCGGCCTGGCTCTGTTCGTGAGCCCGATGCTTGCCGTCGAGACGCTGCTCGTCTCGGTCGTGGCGCAAAACGTCACCGACAACCTGGTGTCGCCCTTGGTCATGCAGTCCGCCGTCAAGGTCCACCCGGTCCTGTCGCTGTTCGCCATCATCCTCGGCAGCGTGGTGGGAGGGGTGCTGGGCATGGCGCTCGCCATCCCGCTGTCCGCGGCGATCAAGGGCGTCTTCGTCTACTACTTTGAGTCCAAGACGGGCCGCCAGCTCGTCTCCTACGAGGGAGCCCTGTTCCGCGGCTCGCCCTTCCACGACGCCGAGGGCAACGCCATGCCCTCGTTCGACGCGCTCGACGACGACAAGTTCTTCGAGCACACGCGCCTGGTCCCCGCTGACTCGCAGGTCTCGGTCGAGCGCGACGAGCGTCCCGCCGGTACCGAGGACAACCTCGTAGACCTTCTCCGCAGCAAATATGCCGAGAAGAGCGTCGCCTCGTCGGAAGGGGGGTCCGCGCGCGGCGACGACGGTGCCGACGACGGGCGATAGCCGACCGGGTACCGACCCACAGATGCGGAAATGATGCGACGGCGCCCCCGGTACGGGAAAGCGCCGTCGTCAGGATATAATCCTTGATTTGTATGCAGAGACTGGCACCTGAACGCAGGGGAGACATATGAGCACGTCCGATTACAAGACCATGACCACCGCCGAGATCCGCCGGGATTTCCTCAACTTCTTCGAGGCCAAGGGCTGCAAGCTCTGCCCGTCCTCCTCGCTGGTGCCCGACGACCCGTCGCTGCTTCTGACGAACGCCGGCATGAACCAGTTCAAGGAGTACTACCAGGGCTCCAAGACCATGAAGGAGATCGGAGCCTGCTCCTGCCAGAAGTGCCTGCGCACCAACGACATCGACAACATCGGTGACGCGCGCCACCTGTCCTTCTTCGAGATGCTCGGCAACTTCAGCTTCGGTGGCTACACCAAGGCCGACGCCATCGCCTGGGCCTACGAGTTCATCACCTCCGAGGAGCACCTTGGCCTTCCCAAGGACCGTCTCTACATGACCGTCTTCGAGAACGACGAAGAGGCCATCGAGCTTTGGCATGCCCAGGGCGTCGAGTACGATCACATCTCCCGCCTGGGCGAGGAGGACAACTTCTGGGCCGCCGGCCCCACCGGCCCCTGCGGCCCCTGCTCCGAGATCTACTTCGACCAGGGCGAGGAGTATGGCTGCGGCAGCCCCGACTGCGCCCCCGGTTGTGACTGCGACCGTTACCTCGAGTTCTGGAACCTCGTCTTCACGCAGTACGACCGCCAGGAGGACGGCTCGATGCCCGAGCTGCCCCACCGCAACATCGACACCGGCATGGGCCTCGAGCGCATCGCGGCCATCATGCAGCACAGGGGCACCAACTATGACGGCGACCTGCTGCAGTCGCTCATCGGCGTGGGCTCGCGCCTGTCCGGCCACACCTATGGCACCGACGAGGCCAAGGACCGCAGCCTGCGCATCCTTGCCGACCACTCGCGCGCCGTCACGTTCATGATCGGCGACGGCATCCTGCCGGGCAACGAGGGCCGCGGCTACATCCTGCGTCGCCTGCTTCGTCGCGCCGTCTACCACGCGCGCCTCATGGGCATCTCCGGCCCCTTCCTCTCCAACTACGTCGACGAGGTCACGCGCCTCATGGGCGACAACTATCCCGCGATCGTCGAGCAGGGCTCGCTGATCCAGGGCATCGTCCGCGCCGAGGAGGAGCGCTTCGGCACCACGCTCGACGCCGGCGAGGCCATGCTCGGCTCGGAGTGCGCCAAGCTCGCAGAGGGTGCCGAGCTCAGCGGCGAGGTCGCCTTCAAGCTGCACGATACCTACGGTTTCCCCATCGACCTCACCCGCGAGATCTGCGAGGCCGCCGGCCATGGAGTCGACATGGCCGGCTTCGATGCCTGCATGACCGAGCAGAAGGAGCGTGCGCGCGCCGCCGCCAACCGCGACGCCTGGTCCAACTTCAACGACGTGTGGACCTCCCTGTCCGACCGTCTGGGCGCCACCGAGTTCTGCGGCTATGACTCCGACGAGACCGGCGGCTGCAAGGTCGAGGCCATCGTCGCCGGCGATGCCGAGACCCAGGCCGCCAAGGCCGGCGACGAGGTCAGCGTCGTTTTGGACCGCACCCCGTTCTACGCCGAGATGGGTGGCCAGACCGGCGACTCCGGCACCATCGCCTGCGACGGCGCGACCCTGCGCGTGACCGACACCAAGGGCAAGGGTGGCCTGACCGCCCACGTCGCGACCGTCGAGTCCGGCGAGCTGCACGCCGGCGACGTCGTTCGTGCCACGGTCGACCACGGTCGCCGCGAGCTCATTCGCCGCAACCACACCGCGACCCACCTTCTGGACGCCGCCCTCAAGCAGGTCCTGGGCGACCACGTGAGCCAGGCCGGCTCCTTCGTCGGCCCCGATCGCCTGCGCTTCGACTTCACCCACTTCGAGGCCATGACCGCCGACGAGCTCGAGCGCGTCGAGGGCCTGGTCAACGCCGAGATCTTCGCCGCCGAGCCGATCGTCACCCGTGTCATGGGCATCGACGAGGCCAAGGCCTCCGGCGCCGTGGCCCTGTTTGGCGAGAAGTACGGCGACGTCGTCCGCGTCGTGTCCACCGGCGAGTCCGATGCCCCGTTCAGCCGCGAGCTGTGCGGCGGCACCCACGCCCGCAACACCGCCGACCTCGGCCTGTTCAAGATCGTCTCCGAGAGCTCCGTCGGCTCCAACGCCCGTCGCATCGAGGCCGTGACCTCTATGGGCGCCATCGAGTACCTCGACGAGCGCCTCGAGCTTCTCCAGAATGTCGCCTCCGAGCTCAAGTGCCGTCCCGAGGACGCCGCCGAGCGCGTCGCCGACATCAAGGCCGCCGGTCGCGAGATGGAGGCCAAGCTCAAGCAGGCGCTGCTGGGCGGCTCCTCCGACAAGATTCAGACCGCGATGGCCGCCGCCATCCAGTGCAGCGGCTACAAGGCCGTCGTCGCCCGCATGGACGGTCTCGAGGCCGGTCAGCTGCGCGAGGCCTGGGATGCCATCCGCAACAAGGCCGACGGCAACGACGTCGCCTGCTTCCTGGCCACGACCACGCCCGAGGGCAAGGTCGCCCTTCTCGCCGCCGCCACCGACGGCGCCGTCGCCGCCGGCTTCGGTGCCGGTGACGTCATCCGCAGCGTCGCCGAACACGTCGGCGGCCGTGGCGGTGGCCGCCCGAACATGGCGCAGGCCGGCGGCAAGGACGCCTCCGGCATCGACGCCGCGCTGGCTGCCGCCCGCGCGATGCTGGCCTAGGCGACGATGCGCGCCCTTGCGCTCGACATAGGGGAGGTCCGGGTCGGCATCGCCGCGAGCGATGCCACCGGGACCGTCGCCTCACCGGTGAAGGTGCTGCCCGCGAACGAGGTCCTCTCGCTCGCGAGGCCGTTCCGCCTGGTGATCGAGGACTACGAGCCCGACGTCCTTGTGTGCGGGCGGCCCATGACCATGTCCGGCGAGGATGGCCCGCAGGCCGAGAAGCTCATGTCACAAGCCCGCGACCTGGGCGATCGCCTGGGCATCCCCGTCGAGTTCGCCGACGAGCGCCTGTCCTCCTCCGAGGCCAAGCGCATCCTGCGCGAGCAGGGCGTGAGCGAGCGCAACATGCGCGGCAAGGTTGACATGATCGCCGCCTCGCTATTCCTTCAGGCGTGGCTCGACTCCAGAAGCGAAGGGAACTCCTGATGGCTCGAGACGGCTCCAGGCGAGCCGGCGGCCACTTCGGTGGCGCCGACCCCAAACCCACCCAAAGGCGTGGTACCGCCCGCCAGCGGCCTGCGGGTCGTACCAAGTCCTCGAGCAGCGTGCGGTCGGGACATGCCGGCGCCACCCGCGGCGTTTCCAGCCGTACCGCCCACGTGACGCGCGCGACGCGCCCGAAGGCCACCGGCCGTAGGGCGGGAGCGCGCACGGCGACCTCGCGTAAGCGGGGGATTCCCAAGCTCGCGGTTCTTCTGGGCATCGTGGCCGTGGTCCTGGTGGTCGTGGGGTCCGTCGCGCTGGTCCGCCATCTCACCGCCCCGACGGAGCAGCCCGCCCAGGTCGCGTCCGGCAAGGCGGTCACCGTGAGCATCGCCGAGGGCTCGAGCGCCGAGGCCTTCGCCACCAAGCTGAAGGACGCCGGGGTCATCACGACCAAGGAGGACTTCTACAAGGAGGTCGCGCGCCAGAAGGCCGAGTCCAAGCTCAAGGCGGGCACCTACTCGTTTGTCACCGGTGCCGACATCTCCGAGGTCGTGCGCCAGCTGCAGGCGGGCCCCAACACCTCCGAGTCGCGCCTGGTCGTGGCGGAGGGCTTGACCGTCGAGAAGACCGCTGCCGTCGTCGAGCAGTCCCTCGGCATCTCCGCGAGCGACTTTCTGGCGCAGGCCAAGGCGTCCAACTACAAGGACGACTACGACTTTCTCGCGAATGCCGCCAACGACTCGCTCGAGGGCTACCTGTGCCCCAAGACCTACGACTTCACGGGCAAGCAGGTCACGGCCGACTCCGTGATCCGCGCGATGCTCGACCAGTATAAGGTCGAGGTCGCGAGCCTGGACTTTGCCTCGGGCGAGGCGGCCATCAAGTCCAAGTACGGCGTTGCGCTCAATGACTACCAGGTCGTGACGCTCGCCTCGGTCATCGAGCGCGAGGCAGTTACCGAGAAGGACCGTCCGCTCGTGTCCTCCGTCTTCTACAACCGCCTCAAGGCGGACATGGCGCTGCAGAGCGACGCGACCATGGGCTACGTCACCGGAGGCGAGGTCACGGCCGACGACCTCAAGACCGAAAGCCCGTACAACAGCTACCTCAACAAGGGCCTGCCCCCGACGCCCATCTGCACCCCGAGCGTCGAGTCGCTCAAGGCTGCCCTCTCGCCGTCCGACACCGACTACTACTACTTCCTCATCATCGAGAACGGTTCGTACTCCAACCACACGTTCTCGAAGACCTACGAGGAACACGAGGCCGCCATCAAGAAGGCCCAGGCAGACCAGTCCTAGCCCGCCGCCCTTCTCGGCAGCGACCGAATCCGGCACCCACCCATCGCAAGGAGCGAGATGTCCCTCTTCAAGGCAACCCGTTACGTTGCAAGCGTCCCCCTGATCGACCTCGACGAGCTTGTCGAGAAGGGCGTTCGCTGCATCCTGATCGACCGCGACAACACGTTGGTCCCGCGTGACACCAAGGTCGCGCCGCGCGAGTGCGTCGAGTGGCTCGACCGTGCCCGTGGGCTGGGCATCAAGGTCTGCATCGTCTCGAACAACTTCCACGGCGACCAGGTTGCCGCGAGTGCCCGCGAGCTGGGCGTCGACAAGGTCGACCACGCCATGAAGCCCGCGCCCTTTGCGCTGTGGCACGCCATGCGCCTGATGGGCGTCGCCCCCGAGGAGTGCGTCATGGTCGGCGACCAGGTCTTTACCGACCTTGGCGCCGGAAACCTCGCCGGCTGTGCCACGGTCCTGGTGCGCCCGCAGTCGCGCGTGGACCTGTTCTACACGCAGCTGTTCCGCGTGTTCGAGAACCTCGCCCTGCGTGGCGTCACGTTCGAGGGGGAGGACGGTCCGTCCAAGTGATCTTGTCGGTCGTGATAGCCACGCTCGTCGCGCTGTCCGACCACAGGAACCGAACGATACCCAACAAACTGTCAGCCGCCATGGCCTGCGTCGCTCTTGCGGTGCAGGCCATGCGCGTATGGGCGCCCGAAGCGATCGCGCGCTTGCCGCTGACGCGCGCCGTGGCGGCGGGGCTTGCGCCCGCAGGCGCGTGCGTTGCCTGCGCGGCGGCGTGTCTGGTGGCGCTTGCGGGCGTTGAGCTCGTGCGACGTGCGGCGACGGGCGTCGCGGGCATGGGGATGGGCGACGTCAAGTACCTCTCGGCATGGGCCGTGCTGCTGGGCCCCGCGGTGCTGCCCGCGGCCGCCATGGCCATGGCGGCGGGAGGGCTGGTAGCGCTTGCCCACGGCGAGCGGGACTTTGCGCTGGGCCCGTGGGTGTCCGCCTGCTGCCTGGCGGCACTTCTCTGCACGGGGGCCGCGGGAGCGGTCGGCTGAGGGTTGGCGCGCGGGTGGGTGTTAGAATCGAACGGATAGGGAAGGACGCGGGCGCAAAGGACATGACTTGGCGGGCAAGGCTACGGGATACGTCGTGCACGAGGGGTGTGACCACGTCTTCTTCGTGGGCTTCCTCGGTGCGGGCAAATCAACCGTGGCGCGCAACCTTGGCAGGCTGTTCGGGCGTCCCTACGTCGACACCGACCGCATGGCCGAGCGCGTGCTGCACCAGTCGGTTGCCGAGGTCTTCGCCCAGCGCGGCGAGTCGGCGTTTCGCGATGCCGAGACCCAGGTGCTGCGGGACCTGCGCCGTCGCAAGAGCCTGCTGGTCAGCTGCGGCGGGGGCATCGTCGAGCGTGACGAGAACCTTACCCTCATGCACGAGATGGGGGCGGTCGTGTTTCTCGACGGACTGCTGGACGACTCGCTGAGGCAGATCCAGAGCCTCGAGAAGCGCCCCGACCTCGCACGCATCGAGGACGCCGCAGCCCTGTACGAAAGGCGCCGCCCGCTGTACGAGCGCGCCGCCGACGTCTCGGTCGGCATCACCGGCAAATCGTTCGAGGAGGTCGCCCAGGAGACGGGCCGCCTGCTCTGGGAGAGGGGACTTTTGTGAGCGAGGACGCTATCGAGAAGGACGCCGAGGTCGCGGCCGAGCCTGCCACCGCGCCCCGGGACGGCGCGGCGCGCGTGCCCGAGGTCGCCCGCAAGCGCATCGCGCTTCGCGGCACCACGTGCGACACGCGCGTGGGTGCCGGCAGCCTGCACGACATGGGTCGTGAGATGCGCATGCTGGTGGGCAAGCCCCGCCTGGCCGTGCTCGTCAGGCGCGAGTCGCTTGGCGAGGCCCTTCTCGAGGAGCTGCGATGCCAGGTTGCCGACGGCGGCTTCCGCCTGGCCGAGGTCGTGGTAGGGGAGGGCGGCGTCTGCGACGTCGACTCGCTCATGGGGCTTCTGGCCGAGCTCGACGCCGCCGGCGCCACCGCCGACGACGTGCTCGTGGCAGCCGGTGACGTCGAGGTCGTGAGTCTGGCCACCCATGCGTCGGGCCTGTGGTGCGCCGGCATGCCACTGTGCGTCGTGCCGACCGACGCGCTCGCCTGCGTGGAGGGCATCGTCACCCCGCGGGCGCTGGACATGCCGTCCGGCTCGCGTGGCATGGTCAGCGCCCGCGCGCACGCCGAGCTCGCCCTGTGCGACCTGGCGGCCTGCGACATGTTCGTGGGCGAGCAGTACGCCGACGCGCTCGCCATATGCGTCTCGGCCGCCATCTGCGACAACTCCGACGCGTTCGGCCGCCTGGCATCGCGAGTCGACGCCCTTCTCGCCCATGACGCGTGCGCCCTGTCCGACCAGATCATGGACACCGCGCTGTGCCGCGGCTCGCTCATCGACTCGAACTCGCTTGCGGTGCGTCAGGGCGTCGAGTACGGCCGCGTGTTCACGCGTGCGATGGGCCGCCTTATCGAGGGCGTGCCCGACAGCGTCCTTATGGCCGAGGGTATGCGCTTTGCCTCGCGCGTTGCCGTGACCACGGGCAATGGCGACATCGACCTCGTGCGCGCGCAGGACGCCCTTCTCGACGACCTGGGCCTGGGCGAGGTCGCCTGCGACATCGAGCCCGGCGAGCTTCTCGCGGCCCTGCGCGCGGCCTGCTTCGAGCGCTCGAACCGCTTCCTGCTGCCGCTGCCGCTGGACTTCGGACGCGTGAGGCTCACCGCCGTCGACGACGCGATGCTCTCCGAGCATGTCGTCGCTTGGTGCGAGTCGCGCCAGGCGCTGTTGTACGAGGACACGGACGGCGAGGACGCGGAGTAGTCCCGGCTTCGCGCCGAATGCCCTTATCACCACATAACCGCAGAGAAACCATCTGTCGAGAAGTGCGCGGGGTCGCTTGCGGCGCCCGCGCGTGACACCGAAAGGGGAACGATTCATGGCTGATACCGCTGCCTGCATCGAGCGCGTGGAGCGCCTTCGCGCGCTCATGGCCCAGAGGGGCTACGACGCCGCGATCCTGAGGAACAACCCCGACCTGCGCTGGCTCACCGGTGCCGAGCGCACCTTTGACGACGAGGTCGCGCACACCGCCTTCGTCACCGCGGACGGGCTGTGGCTGCACACCGACTCGCGTTACTACAACACTTTCCTCACGCGCATGGGTTCCGACACGCCTTGGAAGATCGACCAGGACATCGTCGACGCCGAGGCCTGGGCCGCCGACCGCGTTGCCGAGACCCGCTCGCGTGTCGTTGCCATCGAGGACAGCTGTGACCTTGCGTTTTACGACGCGTTGCAGGTCAGGCTTGCCGAGCGTTCGGTTGCGGCCATGCTGCCGCGCATGCACGGCGACATCTGCGAGCTGCGCAGCGTCAAGGATGCCGAGGAGATTGCGCTGATGTGCCGCGCCCAGCAGGTCACCGACGCCGCCTTCGAGCACATGTGCGGCTTTATCAGGCCCGGCCAGACCGAGCAGGAGATTCGCGTCGAGCTCGAGAACTACATGCTGTCGCACGGCGCCGACTCGCTGTCCTTCGACTCGATTGTCGCCACGGGCGCCAACGGCGCCAACCCGCATGCCCAGCCCGGCGAGACGGTCGTGGCGGAGGGCGACTTCATCGTGATGGACTACGGTGCGGGCTACCACGACTACCACTCCGACATGACGCGCACCGTCTGCGTTGGTCAGCCCTCCGACGAGCAGCGTCGTGTCTACGACGTGGTCCGTGAGGCCCATGAGGCCTGCGCCGCCGCGGCAAAGCCCGGTGTCGTCGGCAGCGACATCCACAACCTTGCGGTCAAGGTCATCACCGATGCCGGTTACGGTGACTACTTCAAGCATGGCCTGGGTCACGGCGTGGGCCTCGAGATCCACGAGCAACCCAACTTCAACCGTCGCAACGACAAGCCCGTCCCGGTCGGCGCGGTCGTCACCATCGAGCCGGGCATCTACCTGCCTGGCAAGTTCGGCGTGCGTCTGGAGGACTTCGGCGTCATGACCGAGGGTGGCTTTGCGGCGTTCACCCAGTCGACCCACGACCTTGTCTGCATTCCGGTCTAGCTCTTCCACATAATTGCTCTGTTTGGGGACCACCAATTGCTTGGTGGCCCCTTTTTATGAACGGAAATAGTCCAATATTGCTAAATCAAGTACTAAGGAAAGAGTTTTCAAAATAGACATATCAAATTATTTGCATCACATGGCAGAAAATTGCCCTATAGTACCTACTGTGTTCACATCATGATGAAATGTGGGAGATGGTGTGAAGTCTTTGCGCGGCGCCAAGGGGAACGTTTTGGGAGGCGTTTTCGGGTGCCGCGCAAGAGCAAGTGAACGAGTTTCGACTTTGTAAAGGAGGAATACATGGTCAATATTGTCCTTGCTAGTCATGGCGGCCTTGCCGAAGGCATCAAGGAGTCCGGTCAGATGATCTTCGGGCCCCAGGATAACGTCGCGGCAGTCACTCTGACTCCTGACATGGGTCCCGACGACATGCACCAGAAGCTTCTGGATGCCGTCGCGACCTTCGACGACCCCGAGCAGACCCTGTTTTTGGTCGACCTGTGGGGCGGCACCCCCTTCAACCAGGTCTCGCGCCTGCTTGAGGAGGAGAGCCATGACGGTTGGATCGCCCTGACGGGCCTCAACCTTCCCATGCTCGTCTCCGCGTATGGCTCGCGCATGGCGGCCGATACCGCCCTTGAGGTGGCCAAGGAGATCTTCCCCGAGGCCAAGGACGGCGTCCGCACCAAGCCCGAGGACGTGATTCCCGCCGAGAAGCCCGCTCAGGTGGCAGCTCCCGCAGCCGCCGGCGCGATTCCCGAGGGAACGGTCTTGGGTGACGGTCACATCAAGATCGCGGCCGTCCGCATCGACACGCGCCTGCTCCATGGCCAGGTGGCCACTGCCTGGACCAAGCAGATTGCGCCCGATCGCATCATCGTGGTCTCCGACGCCGTCGCCCATGACGACCTGCGCAAGACCATGATCGAACAGGCCGCGCCCCCGGGAGTTCCCGCCAACGTGGTCCCCATCAGCAAGATGATCGAGGTCTCCCATGACCCGCGCTTCGGTGCCACCAAGGCGTTTCTGCTGTTCGAGACCCCGCAGGACCTTCTCAAGTGCATCGAGGGCGGCGTCGACATCAAGAAGGCCAACATCGGCTCCATGGCCCACTCCGTGGGCAAGGTCGTCGTCACCAACGCGATTGCGATGGGCGAGGATGACGTCAAGACCCTCGAGGAGCTCAAGGCCAAGGGCGTCGAGTTCGAGGCCCGTAAGGTCCCTGCCGATGCCTCCGAGGACTTCGACGACATGATTAAGAAGGCCAAGGCCGAGCTGGCCGCACAGTAAGTTAGGAGATGGGTCATGAGCCCTATTACGATTCTGCTCATCGCCATCGTTGCCTTGCTCGCAGGCATGGAAGGCATCCTCGATGAGTTTCAGTTCCACCAGCCGCTGATTGCCTGCACCCTGATCGGTCTTGTCACCGGTCACCTGCCGGAGGGCATCCTGCTCGGCGGCCAACTCCAGATGATCGCTCTGGGCTGGGCAAACATCGGTGCCGCTGTCGCTCCCGACGCGGCGCTGGCCTCCGTCGCCTCCGCCATCCTGATGGCCAAGGGCCTCAACGGCGGCGCCGATCCCACGACCGCCATCAGCACGGCCATGGCCGTCGCAATCCCGCTGTCCGTCGCCGGCCTGTTCCTCACCATGATCTGCCGCACGCTGGCAACTGCCATCGCGCACTTCATGGATGCCGCTGCCGAGAAGGGCGACTTTGCCGCCATCGAGCGTTGGCAGATTGCTGCCATCCTGATGCAGGGCGTCCGCATCGCCATTCCCGCCCTTGCGCTCTGCTTCATCTCTGACTCTGCGGTCACCGCAGTGCTCAACAGCATGCCCGCATGGCTCTCCGAGGGCATGGCCATTGGCGGCGGTATGGTCGCCGCAGTCGGCTATGCCATGGTCATCAACATGATGGCGACCAAGGAGACCTGGCCGTTCTTCATCCTCGGCTTCGTGCTCGCCGCCATCAACGAGCTCACGCTCATCGCCCTGGGCCTCATTGGCATCTCCCTCGCCCTCGTCTACCTCGGCCTGAAGGAGATGGCCAAGCAGGGCGGCGGCTCCGGCGGCGGCTCCGGCGATCCGCTGGGCGACATCTTGAACGACTACGAGTAGGAAGGGAGGCTGACACTAATGGCAGAAAACAACGAGAACAAGGTCACGCTGTCGACCTCCGACCGTAAGGCCGTGTGCTTCCGTCACCAGTTCCTCCAGGGCTCCTGGAACTACGAGCGCATGCAGAACGGCGGCTGGTGCTTCTCGATGATCCCCGCGATCAAGAAGCTCTATCCCAACAAGGAGGACCAGGCCGCAGCCCTCAAGCGCCACCTGGAGTTCTACAACACGCACCCGTACGTCTCCGCACCCGTCATCGGCGTCGCCCTCGCCCTTGAGGAGGAGCGTGCCAACGGCGCCCCCGTCGACGATGCCGCCATCCAGGGCGTCAAGGTCGGCATGATGGGTCCGCTGGCGGGCGTCGGTGACCCCGTCTTCTGGTTCACCCTTCGCCCGATCCTGGGCGCCCTGGGCGCCTCCCTGGCGCTGTCCGGCTCCATCGTCGGCCCGCTGCTGTTCTTCTTCGCGTGGAACATCATCCGTATTGCGTTCCTGTGGTACACGCAGGAGTTTGGCTACAAGGTCGGCTCCTCCATCGCCAAGGACCTCTCTGGCGGCCTGATGGGCAAGGTGACCGAGGGCGCGTCGATCCTCGGCATGTTCATCATCGGCTCGCTTGTCCAGCGCTGGGTCTCTATCAGCTTCACGCCGATCGTCTCTCAGATCACCCAGCAGGAGGGTGCCTACATCGACTGGAACGCGATCAACACCATCGCGACCGGCACCGGTGACGGCATGGGCCCCGCCGCTGCCATCCAGAGCGCACTCTCGCAGTACAGTTCCCTGGGCGCCACCGGCCTTAACGCCGTCAAGACGACCACGCTGCAGGGCAACCTCGACCAGCTGATTCCTGGTCTCGCGGCAGTTCTTCTCACCCTGCTTTGCTGCAAGCTGCTCAAGAAGAAGGTCAGCCCGATCGTCATCATCCTGGCCCTGTTCGCCGTCGGCATCGTCGGTCACCTGATTGGCCTGCTGTAAGCTCTGCTTGGCACTTAACATCGAGTTGCCGCACCCTTCGGGCAACCGATAGAGGCGGGCCGCATCGTCGTCGCATTCGTGGCGCGGTGCGGCCCGCCCGCATTATTGGAAACACACGGACCCAGGAGCTTCCATACCATGGCCCAATCGCAAAACAGCAGGGTCGACCTGACGATTCCCGCCACGTCCTTCCAGGGGATGGACACGTACGGCAACATGATGGTCGGCAACAAGGCGGTCGAGTTCTACAACGAGCGCAACCCGGAGGACTACATCCAGATTCCCTGGGACCAGATTGACCACGTTGCCGCTTCGGTCGTTTTTAACAAGAGGATCGTGCGCTTTGCGATCTTCACGAAGGAGAACGGCAGCTTCTCGTTCTCGACCAGGGATAACAAGAAGACGCTGCGAGCGTTGCGCGAGCACCTGGGCGACAGCAAGCTCGTTCGCTCCCCAAGTCTTGTTGACGTGCTCAAGGCGGGTGTGTGTGGTCTGTTTCGCCGTGGCTAGCGCTGCGCTATACTTTTGACGCATCCATTCGTGCCCCGGTAGTCGGGGCACAGCACTTTTAGGGAAAGAGAGCTACCAGTGGCAACCATCAGCACCGCAGACTTCAAGAACGGCATGGGCCTCAAGATCGACGGCAAGTACTACACGATCGTCGAGTTCCAGCACGTCAAGCCCGGTAAGGGCGGCGCCTTCGTCCGCTACAAGATCAAGGACCTGCGCGACGGCCGCACCATCGACCAGACCTGCAACGCCGGCTCCAAGTTCGAGAACGTCCAGCTGATCACCAAGGAGATGCAGTATCTTTACACCGACGGTGACGCGTTCTACTTCATGGACACCGAGACCTACGACCAGATTCCCGTCTCCGACAGCTACATCGGCGAGAAGGTCAAGTGGCTCAAGGAGAACGACATCTGCCAGCTGCTGTACGCCGACGAGGAGCTCCTCGGCGTGAACCCGCCGATGTTCATCGAGGTCGAGGTCACCGAGACCGACCCCGGCTTCAAGGGCGACACCGTCCAGGGTGGCACCAAGCCCGCCGTCATCGAGACCGGCGCCACCATCCAGGTCCCGATGTACCTCAACCAGGGCGAGCGCATCAAGGTCGACACCCGTACGGGCAAGTTCGTCCAGCGCCTCTAAGGACTGGCAGACGACCCAAGGCCCTTCTCGACAGGGTCTTTGCATTGCACGCGCTAAAGGCGGCGTCCCACCTACATGGGGCGCCGTCTTTCTTTACTAGCGAGAAGTGCCTGGGTGTTGTTTGGTGGGCGTCAGGCGATGAACGTTCCTTGTACCACATGTGTTCGTATAGTCGCAGCTCCTGGCTTGCGTGAATCTCATTTTGCTTGCTGGTATAGTTAACAAGTTAGGAATAAGGCATCCCGCGAGGCCGTAGACGCCCGCGGGCCGCGAAAGGACCAGCATGGAAGACACCGAGATTATCCTCTCCGGCATCGGCATCTCCAAGAGCGTCATCGCCACCATCGTCTCGGCCGCGGCCGAGCGCGTCACCGGCGTCGCTCGCGTGGGCGGTAACGACATCGCCTCGAGCCTCATCTCGGTCTTCACCAGCAAGACCGTTCAGGGCGGTCGCGCCGTCGAGTGCGAGACCGACGAGGCTGGCCTCGTCGTGACCGTCCACTTGGCCGTCTTCTTCGGTTATACGTTCACCAAGCTGGCCGAGCAGGTCCGCGCCGAGGTTAGCGCCGCCATCAACGAGCAGGTTGGCGTGAGCGTCTCGGCCGTCAACGTCTGCATCGACAGCCTCGTCTTCCCCAAGGAGTAACGTAGCCGTGCAGAAGTCCCACATCTCCGGGCGCACCCTCGCCCGCAGCCAGGCCCTCCAGGTCATCTTCCAGGCCGAGGCGACGTCGCGTTCCGTCGATGACGTCCTGTCCGGCCCCTATGTCCTCACCGACAACCCCACCAAGCTCGAGGGCGTCGAGGCTGACCCCGACACCGCCGGCGAGCTTGCCGTGACTGCCGGTCCGATCGACGAGTTCGGCGAGCAGCTCGCGCAGGGCGTCGGCTCCATGCGTGCCGAGCTCGATCGCATCCTCACGCACTTCTCCAAGCGCTGGGACGTCGCCCGCATGCCGTCGGTCGATCGCAACCTCCTGCGTATGGCCCTCTACGAGATGCTCGAGATCGATGACGTCACGATTCCCGTGACCATCAACGAGTCCGTCGAGCTTGCCAAGGCCTATGGCACCGACGAGTCCGCCAAGTTCATCAACGGTCTTCTCGCCAGCATCGCAAAGTCCATCGACGCCGGCCACGACCTCGTTGCCGAGTTTGGCCAGCCCACGGTCGAGCCCGACGCGTCCGACTATGACGAGGCCGCCGGCTACGACGGTGACGACGGCTACGGCTACGACGACGCCTATGGCCACGACGACTACGAGTCCCAGACGGACGGCGAGTAGCATGGCCAAGGTGGACGTTTCCGCCTACAAGACCTTCGACGACATCACGGAGCGCCTCGACCAGATCGTGGGCGACGTCCGTGACAAGGGGACCTCGCTCGAGCGTTCCCTCGACCTGTTTGACGAGGCCATCGCCCTGGGTTCCAAGGCGGTCGAGATGGTCGACAAGGTCGACTTCTCTCCCAAGGAGCGCGCCATGCTCGAGGGCGACGCTGCCGAGAAGGACCCCGAGGCCGAGGCCGCCGATGGCGGCACGCCCGAGACGAAGTCCGATTCCGAGGGGTCGAACTAGCCTCATGCCAAGGGTGCGTCTCGATGACGAGCTCGTGAGCCAGGGCTTCTTTCGCGACCGCGACGAAGCCATGCGCTCGATCATGGCGGGCGAGGTCTCGGGCGGGGGCCGCAGGCTCACGTCTCCGGGCGAGCAGGTCAAGCCGGGCATCGAGGTCCACGTCAAGGGCCGCATCCCGTACGTGAGCCGCGGTGGCCTCAAGCTCGCGGGTGGCCTCGATGCGTTTGGCGTCGACCCGACGGGCCTTGCCTGCCTGGATGTCGGCTGCTCCACGGGCGGCTTTACCGACTGCTTGCTCAAGCGTGGCGCCGCGAGCGTCGTCTCGGTCGACGTTGGCTATGCGCAGTTCGACTGGTCGCTCAGACACGACCCGCGCGTCGAGCTTCTCGAGCGAACCAACATCGTCGATGTCGCCACGCCCGAGCGCGTGGGCACCATCGACCTGGCCGTCTGTGACGTCTCGTTTACCTCGGTGCTCACCATCCTCGATGCCGTGCGTGCCCTGCTGAGCGACACGGGATCGTTTCTCACCCTGGTTAAGCCTCAGTTCGAGGCGGACCGTGCGCAGGTGGGGGAGGGCGGCATCGTGCGTGATCCCGTGGTGTGGCTGGAGTGCCTCGAGCGCGTTGCCGACGCATTTGGCGAGGTTGGCCTCGCCCCGCAGGCTGCGTGCGCCAGTCCCATCACCGGCCACAAGGGCAACCACGAGTTTCTTCTTCTGGGTGCCGTCGGCACCGAACCCCGCCCGATCGACTTCGATGCCGTCATCGGCTCCGTCGCGTCGTAGGGTGTGCGGTAGATCTATACGACTCTGCCCTCAAGCTGCCCTTTTGCGTCTGACACATTGTTAGGCGTCACCTCTGGTCCCGTCTTGCCTGGGCGGTGTTACACTTCAGAGACTGCCAGTTTCCCGCCCGTCTGCCGGTTGGTCGAAGACCGTGCGCACGGGCGCCTCGACATGAGGAGCGTGCCACGTGGAGGTCCTTCTCGTCCCCAACTACTCACGGCCGGTGGCCGTGGAGGCCTCAAAGGCCATCACCGAGTGGCTCGAGGGCGAGGGTGGCGTCGTCCGATGGGCACACGACAAGAAGCTCGACCCCAAGGGCTTTACGACTGCCGATGGCTGCGACCTGGTGGTCTCCCTCGGCGGCGACGGCACGCTGCTGCGCGCGGCCAAGATCGTCGGCTACTCGGAGGTTCCCATCCTCGGTCTGTCCTTCGGGCACCTTGGCTTTCTCACGGGCGCCGGCTCCGACAACGTGATCGGTTCCGTCTCGGATGCCCTTGCGGGCGAGATGCACGCCTCGCGTCGTGCCACGCTCGACGTCGAGCTGGACATGGTTCTGCCGGATGGTAGCGACCTCACCGAACACCACTTCGCCCTCAACGAGCTCGCGCTTTCCCGCGGTGCCGAGGGCGACATGGTCGAGTTTGACGTCAGTGTCTCGGGCACGCACATCGACAGGATTCGCGGCGACGGCTTCGTCGTCTCTACCGCCACAGGCTCCACGGGTTACGCCCTGGCGAGCGGCGGCCCCTTCGTGCACCCCGACTTCAAGGGCATGGTCTGCGTGCCCATCTCGCCCCACACCATCCTGGCGCGCGCCTTCCTCACGGCATCGTCCGACGTCGTCGAGCTCGAGATGTGCGAGGAGCGTCCCAGCGAGCGCGTGGCGTTCGTCGACGGCCAGATCGCGCACCGCGGTGCCTGCGTCGAGCGCGTCGCCGTGCGCCGTGGCCCTGGCGACGTCATCCTGTTGGACGGAGGCTCGCAGAGCTTCTACAACTCTGTCTCTCGCGTGTTCTATGGGCGGGTGCGCAAATGATCGACGAGCTCCAGGTATGCGACGTCGCGCTGATTCGCGACGCCGTGATAGAGCCCGCCTTGGGCATGACCGTCATCACGGGCGAGACGGGTGCCGGCAAGACGGCGCTTCTCAGCGCCCTCAAGCTGCTCGTGGGGGAGCGCGCCGATGCCTCGATGGTGCGCGAGGGCTCCGATGCCCTCGTGGTCGAGGGTCGCATCTTCGGGCCCGACGACCCTGACGGGCACGTGGTCCGCCGCAGGGTGTCGGCCGACGGCCGCGGCCGTGTGTCGCTCGACGGGCACATGGCCTCGGTGCGCGAGCTTGCCGAGGGCCCGGGCGCCACGGTTGACCTGTGCGGCCAGCACGAGCACCAGAGGCTGCTGTCCCCAGCTGCCCACACCGAGCTTCTTGACGCCTTCTGTGGCGACGGGGCGGACCGCGCCCTCGCCGAGTATCGTGCCGCGCTCGCCGCCGCCCGCAAGGCGGCCTCCGAGCTCGAGCGCGTCCGCGACATGGGTCGCGCCGGTGCCGAGCGCCTGGAGGAGGCGCGCTTCGTCCTGGCGCGCATTGACGAGGCCAACCCCCGCGCGGGCGAGCTCGAGGAGCTCGAGGCAACGCTTCCCAAGGCCGAGCACGCCGAGGCCCTCATCATGGCTGCCGAGAAGGGCCGCGAGGCCGTGTGCGGCGACGGTGGCGCCCGTGACCTGCTGGGCGAGGCTGTCTCGGCCCTCAGGGCGGCAAGCGCCTACGACCCGGACCTCGCCGAGCGCGCCGACGCACTGCAGAGCGCGCTTCTGGACGTGGAGGACGTGGGCGAGGGCCTGCGCGACTACCGTGACTCCATCGACTTCGACCCCGCCTCGCTCGACCGCATGCAGTCGCGCATGGCGCAGCTCCAGGGCCTCATGCGCACCTATGGCCCTCGCATGGCCGACGTGCTTGACCGTCGTGACCGTGCCCGCGAGCTCGTCGAGGCGGCGGGTGACGAGGGCGAGCGCGAGCGCGCCTGCGCCGAGGAGCTCGAGCGCGCCGAGGCGGCCCTGGCCGTCGCGGCAGACCGACTGGACAAGGTCCGCATGACCGGGGCGACCGGCCTTGCGGCTCGCGTGACCGAGCAGATGGGCAGGCTCGAGATGGGTACCGCCGAGGTCGAGGTCTCGGTCGAGCGCCTACCTCGCGAGCAGTGGACCAGCATGGGTCCCAGCCATGTCGAACTTCTCTACAGGCCGGCAGCGGGCATGGCGGCGCGTCCCTTGCGTCGCATCGCCTCCGGCGGCGAGACGAGTCGCGTCATGCTTGCCTGCAAGGTGGTCCTGGGCGAGGCCGACAAGGTGGACACGCTTGTGTTCGACGAGGTCGACGCGGGCGTCGGCGGCGCCACCGCCCGCGCGCTGGCACAGGTCCTGTCCGACCTTTCGCACACCCACCAGGTCATCGTGGTCACCCACCTGGCCCAGGTTGCCGTGATGGGCGAGCGTCACTACGTCGTCAGGAAGACGGGGGCCGACGTTCCCGAGACGACAATCTCCGAGGTCGTGGGACAGGACCGCGTGGTCGAGGTGGCCCGCCTTCTGTCCGGAGACGCCGACGAGGCGTCCCTCGAGCACGCTCGCGCACTTCTCGCCGAACAGGGCCGTTAGGCCCTTTTCGCGTGTTACGGTCCGGCCTCGGGTCGATTTGTGGCGTGTACGTTAGGAATGGGTTTCGCGGGTCGGGCCGCCTACCGGGGCGGGACTAGAATAAAGACCCGTAGAAGAAGGGTTCCGCACACTCACTACGGGAAGGTCAAACATGACAAAGCACATCTTCGTCACCGGCGGCGTCGTCTCGTCCCTTGGCAAGGGCATCACAGCCGCATCGCTCGGTCGCCTGCTCAAGGCACGTGGCTACAAGGTCATGATGCAGAAGGCCGATCCTTATCTCAACGTCGACCCCGGCACGATGAGCCCCTTCCAGCACGGCGAGGTCTTCGTGACCGAGGACGGCAAGGAGACCGACCTCGACCTGGGCCACTACGAGCGCTTCATCGACGAGAACCTCACGCGCAACTCCAACTTCACCACGGGCGCCATCTACCAGTCGCTCATCAACCGCGAGCGTGCCGGAGACTTCCTCGGCGGCACCGTGCAGGTGATTCCGCACGTCACCAACGCCATCAAGGAGCGCTTCTTCCGCATCGAGGAGCAGACCGGTGCCGACGTCGTCATCACCGAGCTCGGTGGTACCATCGGCGACATCGAGAGCCAGCCGTTCGTCGAGGCCATCCGCCAGTTCCGTAAGGAGAAGGGCGTCGAGAACTGCTGCATCATCCACGTGAGCCTGGTGCCCTACATCGCCGCCGCCCACGAGGTCAAGACCAAGCCCACGCAGCACTCCGTCAAGGAGCTGCGCTCCATGGGCATCCAGCCCGACTTCATCATGTGCCGCTCCGACCACGAGGTCGAGGCGTCCATCCGCTCCAAGATCGCGAGCTTCTGCGACGTCGACGCCGATTGCGTGTTCGAGAACTCCGACTGCGCCTCCATCTACGACGTGCCCAAGCACTTGGCCGACCAGGGCTTCGACGTCAAGGTGTGCGAGAGGCTCGGGCTCGACCCGCGTGAGAGCGACATGGGCGAGTGGTATGGCTTCACCGGTGCCATGCACGCCGCCAACGCGAAGCCCGACGTCACCAAGATCTCGGTCGTGGGCAAGTACACCCAGCTGCCCGATGCCTATCTCTCCATCATCGAGGCCCTGCACCACTCCGGCGTCTACTACGGCCGTCACGTCGACATCCAGCTCGTCGACGGCGAGGAGCTGGACGAGTCCAACATCGAGGAGGTCATCGGCGACTCCGACGGCATCCTGGTGCCCGGCGGCTTTGGCCTGCGCGGCGTCGAGGGCAAGATTCTGGCCGCCCATCGCGCCCGTACCCGCAAGGTGCCCTACCTTGGCATCTGCCTCGGCATGCAGGTCGCGGTCTGCGAGTTTGCCCGCAACGCCTGCGGCATGGAGGGTGCCAACTCCACCGAGTTCGTGCCCGAGTGCGAGTACCCCGTGATTGACATCATGCCCGACCAGGAGGAGATCACCGACAAGGGCGGCACCATGCGCCTGGGCGCCTATCCCTGCAAGGTGAAGGAGGGCACGCTTGCCGCCGAGGCCTACGGCGAGAGCCTCGTCTACGAGCGCCACCGTCACCGCTTCGAGGTCAACAACGCGTATCGCGACCGCCTTGCCAAGGAGGGTCTCGTCTTCGCGGGCCTCTCGCCGGACGACCGCCTCGTCGAGATGGTCGAGCTGCCCGAGGACATGCACCCCTGGTTCGTCGCGGCCCAGTTCCACCCCGAGTTCAAGAGCCGTCCGACCCGCCCGCAGCCGCTGTTCCGCGAGTTCGTGCGTGCCGCGATCGCCCGCCACGAGGGTGTCGACCGCAAGAACGTCGAGCGCTGCTCCGAGTAGAGGGTGAGTCGCGACCTCGGACAGGCTCGCGGTGACTACCTGGGCTACCTCGCCGTCGAGCGGGGTAGCTCGCCTAACACCGTGGAGGCCTATGGCCGCGACCTCGACCGCTACGTGAATCACCTTGCCTCCCTCGGCGTCACCGACCCCGAGAAGGTAACCAGGAAGCTCGTCGAGGCCCACGTCGCCAGCCTGCGCGACGCGGGCCTCGCGCCGTCCTCGGTCGAGCGTGCCCTCGCGGCAATCAAGGGCTTCCATCGCTTTATGGTCAACGACCAGATTTGCACGGCGTTTCCCACGGCGACCATCCCATTGCCCAAGACGGCACAGACGTTGCCCGACACCATCTCGCACGAGCAGGCCGCCGCACTTCTCGATCAGAGCTTCGCGCTTACCTTTGCGGGCCAGCGCGACCATGCGATCTTGGAGACGCTGTACGGCTGCGGCCTTCGCGCGAGCGAGCTGTGCGGCTTGGACCTATCCGACCTCGCCCTGTCCGACGAGGTGCTGCGCGTGCGCGGCAAGGGCTCGAAGGAGCGTCTCGTGCCCGTCATGGGCGCCGCCGCGGCTGCCCTACGTACCTATATAGAAGATTGGCGCGGGCAGGTCGCGCGGGCGAGCTCGGCGGGCGCCGTTTTTCTCAATAGGAACGGTGGCAGGATCAGCCGCCAGTCGGTCCATACGATCACCGAACGCTACGGACGCCTTGCGGGCATAGCGGGGCTCCATCCCCACACCCTGCGCCACAGTTGCGCGACGCACATGCTCGAGGGCGGCGCCGACCTTAGGGCCGTACAGGAGATGTTGGGACACTCGGACATCTCGACCACCCAGATCTACACCCACGTCGACCGCACCCATGTGCGCATGGCCTATCTGGGGGCCCATCCGCGCGCCAAGGCGTAACGCGGCGGCGTGTCGGCGCGGCGGTGGGGGAGCGTCCCACTATTTGCCGCTTTCGCACCTGGCGTGGGACGGCGTCCCACCGTCCATATCCGGGGCGGTGAGCTGGGTGCCAGGGCCACAACATGCCTCACAACCAAGTTTCCATAGGTCGCCATGCGACGTGTCCAGACCCTGCCCTGGGGTTAAGAACGGCCTTACGAACTCGCGGCCCTTCTCGCTATATGGCCTTTTACCTGCGGATTCATATTTCAATCACAATTTGGCATGCCAGTGCGTCGCCATCGTCCGTTGCTCTGGTGGAAACAGGTGTTCGCCACCCAAGATGTTGGGTCGAATGGGTGCCCGTGGGGCTGGCGTGGGGTGAGAAGAGGGTCAAAGTGGTTGAAGGTGGGGGAAAGTGTTTAGTTGTGGGGCAAAGTGGGGCGGAATAGCGTAAGATGTGACTACGCTCCAGTGGGAGGGGATAGGTTCGCTCGACTGGGAGGGAGGTTGACATGCTTTCTGGGCTCTCCGGCAAATTCGAAATGTCCGTTGATGCCAAGGGGCGCGTCACCCTGCCTTCCGCCTTTCGCAAGCAGCTTGCTGCCGAGGGGACCAAGTCGATCAAGCTCGTCCCCTTCAGCGGTTGTCTGAACGGCTTCACCGAGGAGGGTTTCAAGCAGTGGGTCGACGGTCTCTTCAACGTCGGCGACAAGTGCTACAACCCCCGCGACGCCAAGGACGTCAGGCTTCACGACGGCCTGTGGCAGAGCGCCATCACGATCGATCTTGACTCGGCCGGTCGTGTCGCGCTTGGCAAGCTTAGCGCAGACAAGCGAGAGAGGCTCGGCCTTTCCGGCGATGTCATCATCACCGGCCTGGACGATCACTTTGCCATCTGGAACGCCGAGAGGTGGCACGAGAAGTACGACGACTTCGACAACGACCTCGACGCGTTGATGTTCGGATGAGTGGAGTGAGCGAATTGACAACAGCATTCTCGCACGTACCCGTGATGCTCGAGGAGGTCCTGCATTGGCTGGACCCCCAGCCAGGCGAGGTCGTCTGCGACTGCACGCTGGGAGGGGCCGGCCACTCGGTCGAGCTTGCCCGTCGCGTGGCGCCGCAGGGCCTGTCCATCGGCATCGACCAGGACGACATGGCGCTTGCCGCCGCCGCCGAGCGCTTCGAGCGCGAGGTTCCGGGCGCACGCCACCGTTTCCTCAAGGGCAACTTCGGCGACCTGGACGAGCTTCTGGTCCAGGCCCGAGTCGACGGGGTCGACTGCTTCCTGTTCGACCTCGGCGTCTCGTCGCCGCAACTCGACATCCCCGAAAGGGGCTTCTCGTACCACGAGGACGCCCCGCTCGACATGCGCATGAATCCGGGAAATAACACCCTAACCGCAGCAGAGGTCATCAACACCTACAACGAAGCCGACCTCGCCCGGATCATTCGCGCCTTCGGGGACGAGAAGCACGCGAGCCGCATCGCCCGTCAGATCTGTCGCAGGCGCGACAAGCAGCCCATCGAGACGACCCTCGAGCTTGTCGACGTCATCAAGGCCGCGATTCCCGCGGCCGACAGGCGCCACGGCGGACATCCCGCACGCAAGACCTTCCAGGCCCTGCGCATCGAGGTCAACCACGAGCTCGACATGCTCGAGCAAGGCCTGCAGGCAGCCGTCCGATGGACCAACGAGGGTGGCAGGATCTGCGTGATCAGCTACCACAGCCTCGAGGATCGCATCGTCAAGCACGTCTTCTCCGAGATGTCACGGGGCTGCACCTGCCCACCGGACCTTCCGGTGTGTGTCTGTGGCAACGTGCCGATGCTGGACGTCAAGACGCGAAAGCCCCTCGTCGCCTCCGACGAGGAGGTGGCCCTCAACCCGAGGGCTCGCAGCGCCAAGACGCGCGTGGCGGTCAGGATCAACGCCGACGCGTCCCGATAGGCATCTCCGGTCCCAACGGACCGAGTGCATAGCACCAAGAACGTAGCTCCACCGCACAACAAACGCAGCTCAAACGCACCACTTTCGCATCACTAATGCACCACCAACGCACCACGCACTACCACCACACCACAAACGCAGCTCAAACGCACTACCAACGTTCCACAAACGAAGCAGGGGGATTCTCATGAGGTACCAGGGTTCCGAGGCACGCAGCCTCGATGCCGCCGAGAGGGGGCAGCTCGGTCGCAACGCGCGTCGTCAGGGCGCGCCGTCTTTCGACGTTGTCGAGGGTCGCGGACTCGATGCCCGCGTGCGTCGTGGGGTCTCCCCCCAGTTCCGCGCTCGCGTGGCCATGGCCACCATCGCCATCGCCTGCATCCTTCTCGGTGCCTTCGCCCGCGTCGTCATCACGACGGCGGCAGTCGGCACGCTTACCGCCAACGAGGAGCTTCGCACCGAGATCCGCGATGCCCGTTCCGCCGAGAAGGACCTCAGGGTCACCTCTGCCATGCTCTCGAGCGAGAGCCGCATCGAGCGCATCGCCACGCAGAACTATGGCATGACTCGTGCTGGTGACACGTCCTCTGAGCAGGGGGCTGTCGACGAAGTCTCAGGCTCTACCTCAACCTCAGGGTCTACCGGAGATTCAACTTCAGGGTTTGCCACGGACGCCTCCGCACAGGGTGTCGACGAGGTCACGTCCGACTTCGACGCCTAGGCTCGAATCGTGACAAGAGGCAATCGACAGAGAAGGACCTCTCGGGTCCGTGGGTCTTCCTATGACGAGGCGACGCGCGAGTCTAGGGACCGTGCGAGCCGACGGGGATTCGCGCGTCCCGATCGGGTCTACAGGGCCCTCTTGATAGGGGTTTGCCTCGTCGCGGTCATAGTCGCAGGGAGGCTCTTCGAGCTGACGGTCATCAAACACGACACCTATGCCGTCTCCCGCGAGAGCACGCAGGTGCTGCACGCCAAGCGAGGCACCATCTACGACCGCAACGGCAACGTGTTGGCCACGAGCGTCGAGTGCAAGAACGTCATCTGCAACCCGACCGAGATCGACGACGCGTCTGCCCTGTCGGAACTTCTCGCCCAAGACCTGGGCGGCAACGCGTCGGACTACACCGCGTCGCTTACCGCGCAGGGCCAGTATTCCGTCATCAAGAAACGGGTCGACCTCTCGACTGCCGACGAGCTGAAGGGCGACCTGGAGAAGGCGGGCTACGCCGGCGTCTACTTCGAGGAGAACACGAAGCGCGTCTATCCCAACGGCTCGGTCGCGGGGCAGGTGCTCGGCTACGTTGGCGACGACGGCAACGGCCTCTCGGGCCTCGAGTACTACTACGACAAGATCCTCGGCGGCACCGATGGCGTCGTGCAGACGGCCACGGGCACCGACGGCAAGCCGATCGCGGGTGCCTCCACCACCATCCAGGAGGCAACCGACGGCCAGGACATCGTCATCTCGATCGACCTCGACATCCAGAAGATGGCCGAGGAGAAGATCGCGCAGGCCACGAGTGACTACAACGCCGAGTCGGGCTCGGTGATGGTCACCGACCCGTCCACCGGCGAGATCCTTGCGGCGTGCTCGACCCCGCTCATGGACCCGACCGACGCGTCGAGCGTCACGAGCGACAGCATGAAGCTCAGGCTTACCGGCGACTCCTACGAGCCTGGCTCGATCTTCAAGGTCCTGACGATGGCGGTCGGCATCGAGTCGGGCAAGGTCACGCCCGAGTCAACCTTCACCGTTCCTCCCAAGGTCCAGCTCGGTGACGACCTCGTCGGCGACGACGACGAGCGCGACTACACGATGGACATGTCGTGCACCGAGATCTTGCGTCGCTCCTCCAACACCGGCACCGCCCTTGTGGCGCAGGCCATCGGCGCCGATACCTTCTCGGCGGGTATCGAGAAGTTCGGCATCGGCTCGAAGACCGGCATCGACTTCCCCGGCGAGCAGGCGGGTATCGTCGCCACCGGGGATGACGTTGCCGGCGCCAACCTCGGCTTCATGTCGTTCGGCCAGGGACTTGCCTTCCCCATGGTCCAGGTCGTGCGGGCCGTGGGTGCCATCGCCAACGACGGGACCATGAACGTGCCCCACTTCCTCGTCCAGAAGGCGGGCGACACGGTCGACTGGTCCTCCAAGGGCACCGACACCGTCTCGAAGGCCACCTGCGACAAGGTCACCGACATGATGCGCAACGTCATCAACGAGGGAACCGGCACGGCCGCCCAGGTCACGGGTTACGACGTCGCGGGCAAGACGGGCACGGGCGAGCAGGCGAGCGCCGAGGGCGGATACGAATCCGGAAAGTACGTGAGCTCGCTGGTAGGCTTCGCCAACGCCGACGACCCAAAGGTGCTCGTCTACGTGGGCCTCAACGGAACGCCACATCTCGCGGCCTCCTCGGCCGCCCCGGTGTTCTCGGCTATCATGTCTGAGGCGCTCGATGAGATGGGTGTGAAGCCCAGCGCGTAGCGCCTGGAAAGGGAACGGTCTCACATGTTTCGCATGAAGGTCTCTCAGGTCGTGGCGGCAACCGGCGCCACGCTTCTGGCCGGCCCCGAGGACGCGTGCGTCTCGGGCATCGCAATCGACTCGCGCAAGGTCGAGAAGGACGGCGTGTTCGTCGCATTCCCGGGCGAGAACGTCGACGGCAACAGGTTCGCCCCGCAGGCGGTCGACTCTGGCGCCGGCCTCGTGGTCATCACCGCCGACCCCGCGGACGGCCTGCTCGGGTCCGCCGAGGCTCGCGGCTGCGCCATCGTGCGTGCCGCGGGCGACGACGGCGAGCGGTTCTTGCTCGCGCTCGCGTCCGCATGGCGCGACGAGCACCCGGGCTGGCTCGTGGTCGGCGTGACCGGCTCGGTCGGCAAGACCACCACCAAGGACATGCTTGCCCACGCCCTGGCGACGCGCTTCCGCGTGCACGCCACCGCGGGCAACTTCAACAACCTCATCGGCATGCCCATCACGCTGCTGTCGGCGCCCGACGACGCCGAGGCCATCGTCGTGGAGATGGGCATGAACCACCCGCACGAGATCGACCGCCTGGCGGCCGTGGCAAGGCCCGCCGTGGCCTGCGTCACCAACGTCGGCACGAGCCACATCGGTCTTCTCGGCAGCCGCGAGAACATCGCTCGCGCCAAGGCCGAGATCTGCTCCGGCATGGAGGGCGGCGAGGCGCATGGCGCGAAGGTGGGCCCGCTTCTGGTGCTCACCGCCGAGGACGACTACTCCGCCTTCATCCGCGACGGGTTCGCCACGCCCGCGGGCGTGGACTGCGAGCTGGTGGGTGGCCGCGAGGGTGTCGTGCGCGCCGAGGGCGTCGAGCTCGGCGAGGACGGTCGCCCGTCGGCCGACGTCGTCTTTGCGGACGGATGGAGGCGTCGCGTGACGATTCCCGTCCCCGGCCGACAGCTTGTGAGCGACTACCTGATCGCGCTGGCCGTGGCGGACGCCTGCGGCTGCGACCGCGACGCCGTCGTCGACGCCGTGGCCGCCATGCCCGCGACCCACATGCGACTCGAGGTCGTCGGCGGTGCCGAGAAGTGCCGCGTGATCGACGACTCCTACAACGCGAGCCCCTCGTCGATGGCGGCCGCGCTCGACGTCTTGTGCTCCATGTCGTGTGAGGGGCGCAGGATCGCCGTCCTCGGCGAGATCGGCGAGCTCGGCGACGAGGCGCAGCGCCTTCACGCCCTGATCGGCGCCTATGCCGCCGCCAAGCCCCTCGACATGCTTTGCCTGGTCGGCACCGAGTTCGTGCCCGCCATGCGCGAGGCGGCGGTCACCATGGGCATGTCCGACGACCGCATCGAGTGCTTCGACACGGTCGACGACGCCATCCGCGTCATGGCGCCCGTGCTGACGCCTGCCGACCTCGTTCTTGCCAAGGCCTCGCGCTCCGTGGGGCTCGACCTCTTCGTCAAGGGGGTGCTCGCCTAACATGCTCGGAAATCCCAGCTACCCGACCTACCAGGTCTTCATCGCCATGGCATTGGCGGCGGTCATCGTGCTCGTCCTGATGCCCGTGTTCATCAGGTTCATGAGGAGGGAGGGCGTCGGCCAGCAGATCCGCGCCGACGGCCCGCAGCGTCACCTCGTGAAGCAGGGCACCCCCACCATGGGTGGCGTCGTCATCCTCGTGGCACTTCTCGCCACCTGCGTGCTCATGGCCAAGTGGACCGGCGACCTGATCCTGGCCGTCGTCGCCACGTTCGCCACCGGCAGCCTCGGCCTTCTCGACGACATCGAGTCTGTCGCGCACAAGCGCTCGCTGGGCCTCACGCCGTCGCAGAAGATGGCGGGCCTCATCACCATCTCGGTGGCGTTCTGCCTGTTCGCGGTCAACATGTGCGGCATCGCGCCCGTCCTGCGCTTCCCGGGCGGCTTCGCCCTGGACCTGGGCGTGCTCACCACGACGGTCGAGCTGGGCGGCACCGCCGTCGCCATCCCGTGGCTCTACCTCGTCTTCGTCTTCCTGCTGATGGCGGGCCTGTCCAACGCCGTCAACCTCACCGACGGCCTCGACGGCCTGGCGGGCGGCACCGTGCTCGTTGTCATGCTCGCGCTGGCGGCCGTCGCCTTCAGGTACGACGAGATCAACCTCGCGATCTTCGCCGCCTCCGCGGCAGGCGCGCTCGTGGGCTTCCTCTGGTTCAACTGCTACCCCGCGACGATCTTCATGGGCGACACGGGCTCCCTGGCGCTTGGCGCCGCCTTCGCCGCACTCGCGGTCCTCACCAAGACCGAGGTCACCTCGCTCATCATGGGCGGCCTGTTCATCGCCGAGGCCCTCTCGGTCATCATCCAGGTCGTCAGCTTCAAGTCCACGGGCAAGCGAGTCTTCCTCATGGCACCGCTTCACCACCACTTCGAGAAGCTCGGCTGGAGCGAGACGAAGGTCGTCATCCGCTTCTGGATCGTGTCGGCCGCGTTCGCCGCGCTGGGCTTCGCGCTCTATTTCCAGCTCGGCTAGGAGGCACCATCACATGAGCCAGCAGACGCAGCCCTCGCACATCGGAAGGGCGCTCGTTCTGGGCGCCGGCAAGTCCGGCATCGCCGTCGCCGAGTACCTCGCGGCCCGTCTGGGCGACCGCGTGGACTCGGTGACGCTGTACGGAGGGGCGACCTCGCGTCCTACCGAGAAGACCCGTGAGCTCGAGGCCGCCGGCGTGCGGGTCGTGCTGGGCACCGAGGACGTCGAGGGCAGCTACGACCTGGCCGTCTCGAGCCCGGGCATCTCCGAGTTCTCCGAGTTCTTCTCGGCGGCCAAGGCATGCAGCTCCGAGGTTATCGGCGAGCCCGAGTTCGCCTGGCGCGAGAGTCCCGACAGCTGGGTCGGCATCACCGGCACCAACGGCAAGACCACCACGACGACCCTTGCCTGCGAGCTTCTACGCGTCGCGGGCATGGATGCCGAGACCGTGGGCAACATCGGCACCCTCGCCACCTCGCGCGTGGACGCGCGTCGGGCGGGGGAGTGGTTCGTGGCGGAGCTCTCGAGCTATCAGCTTGCCTGCACCGAGCGCCTGCACCCGCGCGTCGCGGTGCTCCTCAACATCACGCCCGACCACCTCTCCTGGCACCGCTCCCACGAGGCCTACGCTGCCGCGAAGGAGCGCATCTTCCGCAACCTGGATGCGGGCGACCTGGCGGTCGTCTCCGCGGAGCCCGCGTGCGCTGCAATCCGCGAGCGCCTTGTGGCGCGCGGCCTTCGCGTGTGCGTGCTCGACCCCGAGGCCGACCCCGCCACGCGCAGCGCCGCCTTCTCGCGCGACGGCGTGATGGTCGTTCGCCTGGACGGCGTCGAGCACGAGCTCGTTGCCGCCGGCGAGCTTGCCATCAAGGGCGTCCACAACGTCGAGAACGCCCTCGCCGCCTCCGCCGTCGCGCTGGAGCTTGGCGCGGCCGACGCCGACGTGCGTCGCGGCCTGCTGTCCTTCTCGCCGCTCGAGCACCGCATCGAGCCCTGCGGGCAGATGTCCGGCGTGAGGTTCGTCAACGACTCCAAGGCGACCAACACCGATGCCGTCCAGAAGGCGCTGACCGCCTTCGAGCCGGGGCATGTCGTCGTTCTTCTGGGTGGCCACGACAAGGGCACCGAGCTTTGCGACCTCGCCCGCGACGTCGTGGCCCGCTGTCGTGCCGCGGTCTGCTTCGGCGAGGCCGGCGAGCGCATCGCGGGCGCGCTCGAGGCCGCGCGTGGCGATGCCTGCGTCCCCGTCGTGGCCCGCGCCGCCCACATGGAGCAGGCGCTCGACGTCGCGATCGGCCTCGCGCAGCCGGGCGACGTGGTCCTGCTGTCCCCGGCGTGCTCGTCGTTCGACGAGTTCGGCGGCTACGAGGAGCGTGGCCGCGCCTTCAAGTCGCTCGTCGGCGAGCGCATCGCGGGCGCGCCCGAGGGCGGCGCGCGTGGCTGAGCGCGTACGCGCGTCCGCCAGGAAGGTGGTGCCGGCCCGCTTCATGGAGCCGCGTGTCATCTTCTGCCTGGTGGTCGGCGCGCTGTGCCTGTTCGGCCTCGTCATGATCTACTCGGCAAGCTCGGTCACGATGCTCAAGCAGACCGGTGACGCGTGCTACCTGCTCAAGCGTCAGGCGGCGTTGCTCGCGGTCAGCCTGGCGCTCTCCGGAATCGTCGTCTTGATCGGCTACCGCAGGCTCTGCAGCCCCAGGGCGGTCGCGTGGCTCACCCTCGGCATCGTGGGGCTTCTCGTCTACACGCGCCTTTTCGGCGTCGAGACCAAGGGTGCCGTGCGTTGGATCGTCGTCAAGGGCATCCAGCTGCAGCCGTCCGAGTTCGCCAAGCCCATCATCCTTCTCAGCGCGGCGTCGCTCTGCCAGAGGTACTTCTCGGACGGCGAGATCGACTTCAGGAAGTTCTGCATCATGGGCGCCGCCTGCGTCGTGCTTCCCGCCGGTCTCATCCTGATACAGCCCGACAAGGGCACCACGCTCATCATCGCGGCGGCGGTCGCCGTGATGCTGCTGCTTGCCGGCTTCGACCGGAAGATCCTTCTGCTGGCGGTTCTTGCGGTAGGCGGCCTCGTCTTGTTCATGGCGTTTCGTGACCCCTACTCGCTCAAGCGCATCGAGGTCATGCACAATCCCGAGAAGGACCCGCTGAACGATGGCTACCAGTTGCTGCAGGGCTTTCATGCCATCGCCAACGGCGGGATCTTCGGCGCCGGCATCGGTATGTCGCGCCAGAAGTACGGCTACCTTCCCGAGAAGCACAACGACTTCATCTTCGCCATCGTGGGCGAGGAGTGTGGCCTGGTCGGAATGCTGCTGGTGCTTGTCGCGTTTCTGCTCATCGCCTACGAGGGCCACAGGATCTCGCGTGAGGCGTCCGACATGGCGGGCTCCACGCTCGCGATGGGCGCGAGCTCGCTTTTGGTCGTCCAGTTCTTCGTCAACGTGCTCGGCGTCATCGGCATCACGCCCATGACGGGCAAGCCGCTGCCGTTTCTGTCCTACGGCGGGTCCTCGATTCTGTCGTGCGTCGTTTTGTGCGCGCTGGTGCTCTCGGTCTCGCTGCGGAGCTCGCTTCCCGAGACGGTCTACGAGCGCCGTCGCGGCAACATTGGCCTTGCCGGGGCTGCCGAGCCCGTCGGTCGTCGCCCGCGTGGGTACGATAGGGGGATGGGGGCGCCCGCGACGACGGGGTTCAGGGTCGTCGAGGGCGGCGCCGGGCGTAGGGGCCGCGTCGACTTGGGCCCCAGCCCGCACGAGAGGCTGCGTGGGGATTCCGCGCGCGGCACACAGCAAAACGGGCGGTCGCGTCGCGGCCGTCCCGACAGGAGGTAGTCGTGGCAGAGAAGAAGCTTGAGGTCGCAATCGCCGCAGGAGGCACCGCGGGGCACGTGAACCCCGCCCTCGCCCTGGCAGAGGAGCTGACCTCGCGTGGCCACCACGTCACGTTCTATGGCCAGCCGACGCGCCTGGAGGCCAAGCTCGTCCCCGAGGCGGGCTTCGACTTCGTTCCCATCTCGGTCCGCGGATTCGACCGCTCGCGCCCCTGGACGCTCGTCACGGCACTGTGGAAGATCCGCGCCGCGAAGTCGGTCCTGGGCAAGCGATTCTCGCAGGTCGGCGCCCCGGATGTTGCCGTGGGCTTTGGCGCCTACGTCGAGCTGCCCCTTCTGGACTGGTGCCATGGGCACGGCGTCCCCATCGTGATACACGAGCAGAACTCCGTCCCCGGCCTCGCCAACAAGACGTCGGCGAAGAAGGCGACTCGCGTGTGCGTGGCGTTTCCCGCCGCCACCAAGGTGTTCGAGCCGCTCGTCGCCGACCCCTCCCGCGTCTGTGTGACGGGCAACCCCGTGCGCCGCAGCGTCGTCGAGGCGGACGGCGCGCGCGGCCGCGACGACCATGGGGTGCCCGCGGACGCGCGCATGCTGCTGGTCTTTGGCGGCAGCCTGGGCGCCGCCCACCTCAACAGCGCCGTGGCCAACCTCAAGGGCGAGCTGCTCTCTCGCGAGGACGTCCACGTCATCCACTCGACCGGCGCCGACGGCTACGACGCCACGGTCGAGGCGCTGGCGCTCACTCCGGAGGAGCGGCAGCGCTACCAGGTGGTGCCCTACATCAAGGACATGGGCAACCTGCTCGCCGCGGCCGACCTCGTCGTCTCGCGCGCCGGCGCGTCGTCGATCGCCGAGATCTCGGCCCTGGCGGCCCCGTCGATCCTGGTGCCGTACCCGTTCGCGACGGCCGACCACCAGACGACCAACGCGCACCTGCTGGTTGACTGCGGCGCCGCCCGCCTCGTCATGGACGACGAGCTTGACTCGAGGTCCTTCTCGGCAACGCTGTTGGGCCTGCTGGACGACGCCGACGAGCTCGCGAGGATGCGCGAGTCGGCCCGTGGCCTTGCCTCCGCAGGTGCAGCCTCTGTGCTTGCGGACAGGGTTGAGGAGGCCTCGGCCGCACGCGCATAGCCCGCGCGTTACGATAAGAGGATAGCGGGGTGCAGCGCCTGTGCGGTGTCTCGCGCCAACACGTCTTGTTTAGGAGATCGAATGAGCGATTCTTCCGTCGCGCAGCCCATTGGCCGCGCGCACTTCATCGGCATCGGCGGCGCCGGCATGAGCGGCATCGCGCTCGTCCTGCACCAGCGCGGCTGCCACGTGACCGGCAGCGACCTCAAGGCCTCGCGCTACGTGCGCGAGCTCGAGGAGGCGGGCATCGAGGTCCACATCGGCCACGAGGCCCCCACCATCGATGCCGTCGCGCCCGACGTCGTCGTGACCTCCTCGGCCATCCCCGAGACCAACCCCGAGGTCATCCGCGCCCGCGAGCTGGGGATTGACGTCTGGCCCCGTGCCAAGATGCTCGCCGCGCTGGGCGAGGGCTTCCACGAGGTCGCGGTCGCCGGCACGCACGGCAAGACCACCACGTCCTCGATGGTCGCCTCCATGCTCGACCACGTGGGCAAGGACCCGTCGTTTCTCATCGGTGGCATCGTCGAGGAGTACGGCACCAACGGCCGCGACGGCCGCGGTGGCTACTTCGTGTGCGAGGCCGACGAGTCCGACGGCTCCTTCCTCTACCTCG
Source organism: uncultured Atopobiaceae bacterium (assembly GCA_934792625.1). GTDB lineage: Bacteria > Actinomycetota > Coriobacteriia > Coriobacteriales > Atopobiaceae > CAKVON01. The sequence continues at coordinate 86,324 of CAKVON010000004.1, read as the reverse complement.
ACCCCGAGGTCGCCGTCGTCACCAACATCGAGGCAGACCACCTCGACCACTACGGCACCCTCGAGAACGTCGAGAAGACCTTCTGCAAGTTCATGGACCTCGTCGGCGATGCCGGTTGCGTCGTCATCAACGGTGACGTGCCTCACTGCGTCGAGCTGGCCCGCTCCACCGGCCGTCGCGTGGTGACCTATGGCTTCGACGGGTCGTGCGACTACGTCTGCCTGCCCGAGGACAGCCACCACAAGCTCGCCAGCCACTTCTCGGTCAAGGCTCCCGACGGCCGCGTCGTGCCCGTCACGATCAAGGCCAACCCCGGCCGCCACAACATGGCCAATGCCACCGCGGCCATCGCCGTCGCCGACGTGCTGGGCATCGATTTGGATGCCGCCGCCGAGGGCCTCAGCGGCTTCGGCGGAGCCCACCGTCGCTTCACCCATGTGGGTGACGTCGCCGGCGTCACCGTCATCGACGACTACGGCCACCACCCCACCGAGGTTGCCGCGACCCTGGCGGCCGCCCGCGACCTGGAGTTCGAGCGCGTGGTCGTGTGCTTCCAGCCGCACCGCTACTCGCGCACCGAGTCGCTGGCAAAGCAGTTTGGCTCGGCGTTCGACGCCGCCGACGTGCTCTTCGTGATGGACGTGTTCCCTGCCGGCGAGATGCCCATCCCCGGCATCTCGGGCAAGACCATCGCGAACTCGGTCGTCGAGAACGGGCATGTCGCCGACGTTCGCTACGTGCCCAACCGCCACGAGCTCGTCGAGGCGCTGTGCGACGAGTGCCGCCCGGGCGACATCCTCATCACGCAGGGCGCGGGCGACGTCACCGCGATCGGGCCTGCCTTTATCGAGGCCATGCGCGAGCGCGGGGCAAAGGCCTAGCGCGTGAGCCTGTTCAACGCATATATGGCGCTGTCGGGCGCCGTCGACGCCGAGGTCAGCCGCGACGAGCGGATGAGCCGCAGGACCACCTGGCGAATCGGCGGGCCCGCCGCCCTTCTCGTCAAGCCAAACGACCTGGCGGCGCTCAAGCGTACCGTCGAGGTCCTCGACCGCGAGGGCGTCGAGTGGGTCGTCTTGGGCAAGGGCTCCAACGTCCTGGTGAGCGACGAGGGCTATGACGGCTGCGTCATCCTGCTCGGTCGTGACTTCTCGCGCATCGGGGCCGACCCCGGCGACGACACCATCACCGCCGGCGCGGGGGCCATCCTGTCGCGTTTGGTCAACGAGGCCTACAAGCGCGGCCTTTCCGGCCTCGAGTGCTGCGCCGGCATTCCCGGCACCGTCGGGGGTGCCGTTTCCATGGACGCGGGGTCTCGCGACGAGTGGATCGGCCGTGCCGTGCGCAGCCTGATCGTGCTCCGTCCCGACGGCAGCCTGCACCGCTATTCCGGCGACGAGGTCGAGTGGGGGTACCGCTACAGCCCGATCCCTCCCAACGAGCTCATCCTCGAGGCCACCTTCTCGCTCGATCCCGCCCGCAAGGACGAGATCTCGCGCGACATGGAGCGTCGCCTGGCCCGCCGGCGTCGCTCGCAGCCCTTGGGCAAGCCCAGCTGCGGCTCGGTCTTCCGCAACCCTCCCGACCAGTCCGTCGGCCGCCTGCTGGAGGACTGCGGGCTCAAGGGCTATTCGGTCGGGCGCGCCGAGGTCTCCGAGGTGCACGCCAACTTCATCGTCAACAACGGGGGCGCCACCGCCGAGGACGTGCTCTCGGTCATGCGCGAGATGTTCAGGAGGGTGAGGGACAAACATGGCATCGAGCTACGGCCGGAAGTCAAGTTTCTCGGGCCCTTCTCGTAGGGGTGGCAAGTCCGGCGGCCTGCGCATGGACGTTCGTCCGTCGGCGCGTGCCGCCCGCACGAGCGCGCCGCGTCCCGCCGCCCCCGCCCTCAGGAGCGGAGGCCCGCTGTCGGGACTGCCGCTGCCCGCCCTTTTCGCGGGCGTGGTGGCCATCCTGGCTGTCGTGGGCGTCGTCGTTCTTCTCATCCTGTCGCAGCTGCCGGTGTTCACCATCACGAGCATCGACGCGCAGGCGACCGAGCACATGACCTCAGACGCCATCGCCAAGCTCGCGAACGTCGAGGCGGGCACGACGCTGCTCAACTTCGATGCCGAGAAGATCGAGGAGAACGTCCAACGCAACCCCTGGGCAGGGTCCGTCCACGTGACTCGCGTCTTTCCGGACAAGCTTTCCATCCAGGTGACCGAGCGAAAGGTCGGTGCCCTGGTGCTTTTGGGGTCCGGTGAGGTCGCCTGGTACCTGTCGGACGACGGCGTGTGGCTCGAGCCCGCGACGCTCGAACGCAAGGGGGACGAGACGGCGGTGGCGGCCGCCACCAGGCTCGCCACGAAGCTCGATTGCCTGCTCGTGACCGACGTCCCGTCGTCGGTGTCGCCCAAGGCGGCGACGGCCGTGTCCGATTCCTGCATGAAGGCCGTGCTCGAGTACCTCAGCGGCTTTTCCAAGGGGTTCAGGGCCAAGATCTCGTCCTTCTCGGCCGCGAGCACCGAGTCGATCTCGGTGACCCTCAAGAGCGGCGTGGAGGTGTCGCTGGGCTCGACGGGCGACATCTCCTCCAAGGAGCAGGTCATCGAGCAGATTCTCAAGGAGAACCCCAACTCGGTCACCTACATCGACGTGCGTACGCCATCCTCGCCGTCGTTCCGAAAGGTCTCGTTCTCCGCGGGCGAGCTTGCCGAGGGCAGCGGTGCCCGCGTCGTCGACACGACGAGCGCCAAGACCAAGGCCGTGACCACGGCGTCCTCCAAGGGCTCGGATTCCGAGAAGGACCAGGGCGATACCTCGCAGGAATCTGATGAGGCGCAAGGTTCTGACGAGGGCTGACGCAACTCTTTTGCCAGGCAGATGATTCGTCGCCGTCTGTCGTCGACGGGCCATCTGCCTGCGGTTTTCATTTTTTGTCCACAACAGTTGAATTCTTTGCCGTGGTTGTGCCAATATAACGCGCTTTATACCTTGCATAGACTTTAACTTGAACTTTAGGGTTTGACACATGGCTAGCAGCAAGAGCACGACACATAGCACCAAGGCAAAGGCAACGGACCGTGGCGCCCGCAAGGCTCCCGTCCAGACCAGGACCCCGCAAGGAGGAACCATGAACGAGACCGAAATCCCGAGCAACTACCTCGCCGTCATCAAGGTCGTCGGCGTGGGCGGTGGCGGCACCAACGCCGTCAACCGCATGATCGAGGAGGGCATCCGCGGCGTCGAGTTCGTTGCCATCAACACCGACGCGCAGGCGCTCGCCATCTCCGACGCCGACATCAAGGTCCACATCGGCACCGACATCACCAAGGGCCTCGGCGCCGGCGCCAACCCCGAGGTTGGCGCCCAGGCCGCCGACGAGAGCCGTGACGAGATCAAGGCCGCCCTTGCCGGCGCCGACATGGTCTTCATCACCGCCGGCGAGGGTGGCGGCACCGGCACCGGCGCCGCTCCCGTGGTCGCCGACATCGCCAAGAACGACATCGGCGCCCTGACCGTCGCCGTCGTCACCAAGCCCTTCTCGTTCGAGGGCCGCAAGCGCGCCAAGTCCGCCACCGATGGCATCAAGAACCTCTCCGACGCCGTCGACACGCTGATCGTCATCCCCAACGACAACCTTCTCTCCATCGCGGAGAAGAAGACCACGATGCTCGAGGCCTTCCGCATGGCCGACGACGTGCTGTGCCAGGGCACGCAGGGCATCACCGACCTGATCACGGTTCCCGGCCTGATCAACCTCGACTTCGCCGACGTCTGCACCATCATGCGTGGTGCCGGCACCGCCATGATGGGCATCGGCATCGCCTCCAGCGACAACCGCGCCGCCGACGCCGCCCAGGAGGCCATCTCCAGCCGTCTGCTCGAGAGCTCCATCGACGGAGCCACGCGCGTCCTTCTCTCCATCGCGGGCAACAAGGACCTCGGCATCCAGGAGATCAACGACGCCGCCGACCTGGTGGCCTCCAACGTCGACCCCGAGGCCAACATCATCTTCGGTACCGTCGTGGACGAGTCGCTCGGCGACCAGGTCCGCGTCACGGTCATTGCCACCGGCTTCGAGGACGTCAACGCGCAGCCGACCCTCGAGGACAGCCTTCGTCTGACCCCGTCCAGGCCGCGCAAGCAGCCTGCTGCCAGCGCGCCTGCCGCCCGTCCCGCCGCCGCTTCCAACGAGTTCGGCACCAAGGAGTTCGACATCCCCGAGTTCCTGAAGCACAGCCGCGCCTAATGGCGGCACCGCTTCTCAAGAGCAGCGAGTGCGAGGGCGTGGCCCTGCTCGGCGACCCAGGTCGTCCGGGCGGGGTCACGCTCGCGTTCACGGGTCGTCGCGGTGGAGTCTCCGAGGCTCCGTTCGACAGCCTCAACCTCGGCACGCACGTGGGCGATGAGCCCGCAAGCGTTGCCGAGAACCGCAGGCGCGTGCTTGCCGCGATGGGCGGGGAGGAGCTGCTTGGCTCGCTCGTCGTTCCCAACCAGGTCCACGGCACCGAGGTTCGCGTCATCCGCGACGGATCGCCCGCCTCGCTTGCCTCCGTCCGACAGGACGTGGCGCGAGGGTGTGACGCCATCGTGTGCGTGGCGCCCGACGTCCCCGTGATGCTGTGCTTTGCCGACTGCGCGAGCGTCATCCTGGCTTGTGAGGGCGGCTTCGCCGTCGCCCACTCGGGCTGGCGTGGCACCATCGGCCGCATCGCGGGCAAGGCGCTCGGCGCGCTGTGCGCGGAGACGGGCCGCGAGCCCGGCGAGGTGAGCTGCTATGTTGGACCGCACATCGCGGGCATCGACTACGAGGTCTCCGATGACCTGCTGCGGAGGTTCGTCGCCGAGTTCGGCGAGCGCGTGGTCGCGGGGGAGCGCAGGCTCTCCCTGCTCGAGGCCATTCGCTCCGCGCTTCTCGACGCGGGCGCCGACGCAGCCATGATCGTGGACTCGGGCATCTCCACCGCCATCGCCTGCGACAGGTACTTCTCCTACAGGGAATCCGGCGGCAAGTGCGGTCGTCACGGTGCCGTCGCGTTCATGAGGCGGTAACCCTCGGGTGGTATCGTCTGCGGCACGTTTGGCATCACTGGTGTAGGGGGCGTCAGGATTGATGGAAGGCATCTCGATGGAGGAGTACGAACGCTTTTCCCAACGCAGAAGGGAAGCGATCCTGTCTCGCGTCTCCGAGGCATGCGCGGCGGCTGGTCGCGACGTCGCCGAGGTCGACGTCGTTGCTGTCTCCAAGACGGTCGACGTCCCCGAGGTCGTTGCCTCCTGGCGCGCGGGTTGGCGTCACTTTGCCGAGAACCGCCCCCAGGAGCTCGTGCGCAAGCTCGCGGGCCTCGCCGAGGTCGACGGAGTCGAACCGATCTCGTTCGACATGATCGGCAACCTCCAGAAGAACAAGATCAACCAGGTCGTGGGCAGGGTCCGCAAGATCCACTCGATTTCGGGGGAGACCCTTGCCCAAGACGTCGCCAAGCGCAGCCGGACCCACGCGGTCACCTCGCATGTGCTTCTCGAGGTCAACGTCTCGGGCGAGCAGTCCAAGTCCGGCATGACCCCGGACGAGGCGCGCGAGGCCTTCGGACGCATAATGGAGCTCGAGGGCATCGAGGTCGAAGGCCTCATGACCATGGCTCCCGCGCATGACGCGGACGCCGCCAGGAGGACCTTCTGTGGCCTTCGCGAGTTGCGTGACGAGCTCGAACGGCATCATGGTGTCAGCCTGCCGACGCTTTCGTGTGGCATGAGCGACGACTTCCCGATCGCCATCGAGGAGGGGTCCACGCTCGTCAGGCTGGGTAGGGTCGCGTTCGATCCCGCCTACCCGTTTGGCAACTAGCGAGAAGAACCATGGGACATGGGCATCGGCCCATCCGTCCCGAACGAGGGCATCGTCACAAGGGACGATGCGATACCAAGGAAGGGGAGCGCGACATGAGCTTTCTGGACAACCTGAAGGACAAGCTTCGTCCCCAGCCCGCCGACGATGGCTATTACGACGACGGCTTTGACGACGGCTACGACGATGGCTACTACAACGACGATCAGGCCGCGCCCGTCGAGGAGCGTGGCACTGGCCTGTTGGGCAACTCGCCGCGTCCCGCCGCGGACAGCGTATCGGTCTACACCCGCTCCGGCCGTCCCCTCGGCGGCAACGGCGACATCGAGCCGCGCCCGCAGCCTGGCATGGGCTATGAGTCCGAGCGCCGTCCCGTGCAGTCGTACGCCCCAACGACCACCGAGCCCGCGTCGTATGCGCACAACGACTACTCTGGCGCCTCGCACGTTTCGACCGAGCGTCCCCTGACGGCCATCCCACGCCCGTCGTCCAGCCAGCTGCCTCCCTATGTGCTCAAGCCGCAGTCCTACGATGACGTCCAGACGGTCGTCCGTCGAGTCCGCACCAACCAGCCCGTGGTGCTGTCGTTCCGCAACACCAACATCGACGCCGCCAAGCGCATCTTCGACTTCTGCGCCGGACTGTCCTGCGGCGTCGGCGGCTCGATCGAGGAGCTCGGCGACCGCTGCTTCGTGGTGCTGCCCCAGGGCCGCGAGCTGAGCCAAGGCGACATCGACAAGCTCGTCGCCGACGGCACCATCTCCCGCTAGGTCCTTCGGACGCAACGCCTGACAAGAAGAGGACATTCGCCAAACATGCAGTCGCTCGCCAACGTCATCTACTCGCTCACCAACTTCTACGAGTTCGTCATCGTCGCATGGTGCTTTCTCTCTTGGATTCCCAGGAGTCCCGACGGCCTGATGAATGACATCGCAGAGGTGCTGGACCGACTCGTCCGACCGTACGTCTCGCTGTTCAGCCGCTTCATTCCGCCTGTCATGGGCATGGACTTCTCGCCTGTGGTCGCGGTCCTGGGGCTTCAGGTGATCCAACAGGTGCTCGTGCGACTTCTCTTCGCGCTCTAGCCTCCCTGGCACGCCCCGCGCCGCACGTCTTGTTGATTCTGCGGCGGTTGTATGCCGTACCTGTCGAGAAGGGCCGTCTAGCTGCGACAGCATCGAACAACAGTAACGATTGGGTATAATTTGCCGCAGCCATCAGCGGCACTACAGCAAAAACCGGAAAGGGCAAGACATGGCAATCACCCCCGCAGACATCGAACAGCTCACGTTTTCCCCGTCCAAGCATGGCTATGACACCGAGGAGGTCGACGCCTTCCTCGAGCAGCTGACTGGCGAGGTTTCCGCCATGCTGCAGAAGATGGCCGACCTCAAGAGTCGCCTCAACGCGTCCGAGCAGCAGCTCGCCGCTGCCCAGGCCCAGGTCGCCGAGCTCCGTGACCAGCAAGCCGCAGCGCCCGCTCCCGTCGTCGAGGCCGCTCCCTCCTCCCTCGGCGCCTCCGAGAGCCAGATCTCCAAGGTTCTCATCGTGGCCCAGCAGTCCGCCGACAAGATCGTCTCCGAGGCTCGTGAATCCGCCGACCAGATTCGCACCGAGGCTGACCAGAAGGCCCGTGAGGTCATCCGCCAGGCCCTCGCCGAGAAGCAGAACGAGCTCGACGAGATCGACCGTCTCAAGGCCTCCCGTGAGGAGTTCCGCACCGAGTACAAGAACCTGCTCCAGCACTTCATGGATGACGCCGACGCTGCGTTTCCCAACCAGGTGCTGAGCGCCCCCAACGGCTCTGCTGCGACCTATCGTGCCGCCGCTCCCGTTGCCGCCTCCAACGTCGTCGAGGCCGGCGCCACGGCCCCGCAGCCCGCTGCGCCTGCCATGCCCGCCGTCAACCTGGACGATCTGGACTAGGCTCTCGTCACTCAAGGGATATGCGTACCGACGGGGAGGGATTCCGCGATTGCGGGGTCCCTCCCTTCTTGCCGTCTAAGACAGCTCCTTCCTGCCGTCATGTGACACGCTCGAGTACTTTGGCGGCACGGTTCCGCCAAAGCTGTCCGAACGTGGGTCGAGCTCGGTGAGGCCCTCCCAAAACCGTTTGCGCATCCAGCTCGTCCTGAGGTCGTAGCCTCGCTCCCTCGGGCCGCGTCCGCGAAGCTCCATGGAGTCGTAGAAGCGTTTCCACATGGCTCGCACGTAACGCTCGTCGTTTGCCAGCGTGTCGAGAGACGCCAGCTGTCCTGCCAGCTCACGGTCGAGCGAGACGGGGGTGCACCGTCCGTCTCCCTTGCAATGAAGGATTGCCGTGCGATGCGTGGGGTCGACGACATAGAAGCGTTCGTCTCGCATGCGAGAGGCGAAGTAAGTTCCCACGAGGGGCAGTATGTTGGCGCGTGGCTTGAAGGACGCGCCAAATCCTCCGTCCGCCAGCCTGGAGAACCGCACGAACTGTCGGGCGTGCTCGCACTCGACGTCGGCGTATCTCACGAGCGAGTCGACTGCCACGACGCGGGGGTCCGAGATGAGGTCGCGAGAGACGGGTCCCATCGAGAAGCCCATCATCAGATAGGACCCGATGGCTTGGGGCATGTTCGGGTCGTCGCAGGCGCAGGCACGCGCAAGGCGCCTCAGGAGGGAAGTCTGACTCCCGTCAAGGCGTCTGCTCTCGGACTGGCGGGCTCCGACTCCGATGGCGTGGGAGTATCCCATAAACACCCTGCGGGCGAATGCCGCCGTCGCCTCGTCTCGGGTGAGGGGGCAGTCAATGACCCGCTCTCCGATTCTCGGTTGAATGTCGCGGCTCGATGCGAAGGCAACGTCTTTCTCGGCGGCGTGGGCTAGGTACACGCAGCCAACGGCGCACAGGACACCGTCCAGGTCGTGTTCGCATGCCAGGACGGCGCCAGAACCGCTCGACAGCACCTTCGACAGCTCGGATGCCGCCCTTGCCACGCTCGGTGGAGCCGGTGCCCTAAAAGAGGGTGAGCTGGTCTTGCTCGGCCTGTCGACGGGTTCTGTTGTAATGGCTTTGCCTTGCATCCGCGATAACCCTCCTTCGAATCTCCTCCGGATCGAGCGGGTAGCCGTCCGCGCGCTTTCCCGCACACGTGAGGAAGTGCCTTGCCCTCTTGAGAGTCACGTTCAAGTTCCTGAGGTCCTCGAAGTCCAGCCGCTTGGCCCTTCTTGCCGCCATGATCTTGCGTGCGCCCACGGGGCCAACCCCTGGGATTCTCAGCAGTTGCTCCAAGGTTGCGTCCATGACCTCTAGAGGAAATTGGTCGATGTTTCTGAGTGCCCAGGCAAGCTTTGGGTCGACGTCGAGGTCGAGCCAGGGTTCTTCTGGCGTCACAAGCTCGTCTGCCTCGAAGGCGTAATAGCGCATGAGCCAATCCGCCTGGTAGAGCCTGTGCTCGCGCCTGAGGGGAACGGGGGTCTCGCTCCCGGGAAGCCCCGCGTCATCCACCATGGGCATATATGCCGAGAAGAACACGCGCTTGAGGTCGAACTTGTCGTACAAGGCGCTCGAGAGTTGCAATATCCGGTTGTCGTCCTCGGGCGTGGCGCCGACGATGATCTGCGTCGACTGCCCCGCGGGGGCAAAGCGCCTCCTGCCCGGTCCCACGCCCGGTCGTCTGCGCATCGTGAGTGCGTTCGCGTTGCACAGGGTCGCCGCGGTCTGTGCCGACATGCGGGAGCTTGTGACCCGGCAGCCATCGCGGCCGTTCGGTCCGATGCCCGCCTTCCCTCGCTTGGCCAATCCCTTGCCTGTCTCGAGCAAGCGTGACTCCTCCTCATCGCGTCCGTGGCGTATGAGGGCCATTGGTCGGGTTATGCCCGCGGCGTCCTTTTGTGGGCAGAGGCGCTCGAGCGATGCCGCGCTCGGCAGCTCCAGGTTGACCGAGAGCCTGTCGGCGAGAAGGCCGATCTTCTCGACAAGCTCGGGCGCGGTGCCCGGGATGACCTTGGCATGCACGTAGCCGTTGAAGTGCAGGTCCTCGCGCAGGACTCGCAGGCATTCGATCATTCGCTCCGTCGTGGCGTCAGGGGTCCCCAGCACGCCGCTGGACAGGAACAGCCCCTCGATGTAGTTGCGCTTGTAGAAGTCGACCGTAAGCTCCGCGAGCTCGCGCGGCCCGAAGGTGGCGCGCTTGCATGAGGCGCCCGCTCGGTTGACGCAATAGGAACAGTCGTAGCTGCAGGCGTTGCTCATGAGGACCTTGAGCAACGTAACGCATCGCCCGTCGGCCGAGAAGGTGTGGCAACACCCCGCGGGCAGGGCTGCGCCCACCATGCCCTTTCTGGGCCCCCTGCGCGCACCCGACGAGGTGCATGCGGCGTCAAAGCGGGCCGCCTCCGCAAGTATTCCCAGCTTCGTGAGGGTGTCCATCCGTTCCTCCCGTCGACCCTTGACGCAAAATGGCAGAACGCCTGTTCGGTGGAAAGAGCATAGCACGATGGTAGGACCAAAACACGTGTTCGATGCGAATTGCCCGAGAGAAAAAGCGCCGCCACGTTCGGGTGGCGGCGCAAGCGCTGGTCAGCTTGATTGTTTGGAGAGAAGTGCGAGGTGGGCCTATGAGCCGGGTTCTGTCGTGGACGACCATTTATCTACGACCGACGTTACCGTCGGCCTCTAGCGCGCAACCCGAGCGCAGTGCGGGCCACACCATGGCGCTCCTATTTGCGTTTGCTCCGGATGGGGCTTGCCAAGCCGCCGTGTTGCCACGACGCTGGTGGTCTCTTACACCACCGTTTCAGCTTTTCTCTCAACGCCTCGCGGCGCCAGCGGGAGTCTTCTTTTCTGCGGCGCTTTCCGTCGGGTTACCCCGCCCGGCCGTTAGCCGGCATCCTGCCCTGTGGAGCCCGGACTTTCCTCATGACGCGATCGCTCGCGCCCCGCGGTCGTCTGGCCCACCTCGCGCACGGTATTGTAGCACGCGCGCCGAACGACCGTCGTGGGCGCATGCGCCATATCAGAGTGCCTCCGGACCCACGAGCTCGAGCGCGATGCCAAGCGCGACCGCCAGGCCGTCCTCCAGGCTGGAGACGTCGACCCACTCGTCTCGCGTGTGGAGAAGACCGCCCGTCACGCTGCCCACGCAGACCGCCGGAATCCCGAGCGACAGGGGAATGTTGGCGTCGGTCGAGGCAGGGCTGCGATCGGGCTCGACACCCGTCACCGCACGCACGCAGCCGGCACAGGTCACCTCGAGCTTTCCCAGCGCCCCCGCGTCGACGTCGCCGTTTCCGGGACGCATGCCGATCGGCTCGAGCTCGATGTCGACGCCTGCCCTTCGATGCGCGGCCACCGTCGTCTCGAGCAAGTTCCTCATTGCGGCGAGCGACGTCTGCGAGGTCGAGCGGTACTCGTAGAGCGCCTCGGCCGAGGCGGCGATGGAGTTGACGGTCGTGCCACCCTCGATCCGTCCGACGTTGAACGTCGTGCCTGGTGCGGCGGCGTCGGTGGGGAAGCACAGCTCGCATAGCAGCTGGCACAGCTCGTGTATGGCGCTGGGTCGCCCGAAGTCGGCCCATGAGTGGCCGCCTTGCGTGCGGACGCGGACGCGCCAGCGGTGTGACCCCACAGCGCTCGAGATGCACTGTCCAAGGTACAGGTCGAAGGCGACGTGCCGCTCGATGTCGGCGGCGTGGGCGTCGTAGAGGGCGCGCGTGCCGGCAAGGTTGCCCAGGCCCTCCTCGCACGTGTTGGCCACGACCATGACGGGACGCGTCAGCTCGGTCTGGTGGGCGGCCAACCACGCTGCCACCATCATGACGTTGACCAGGTTGGCGGTGTCGTCGCCCACGCCGGGGGCGCACATCCGCCCGTCCTTCTCAATAAGGGGCAGCTCGTCGGTGTCGTCGAACACGACGTCGGTGTGGGCCGAGAGGACCGTCCACCCGCCGGCGGAAGGACCCAGAAGGCACGCGACGTTGCCCGCGTCGTCCACATGCACGTCGTCGCAGCCGTGGGCGGCGAGCCAGTCGCGCACGAAGGCGGCGCGCCGTCCCTCGCGGCCCGTCGGCGCCGGGATCTGTGCGAGGGTCCTCAGCAAATCGACCTGCTCTTCGTGCGACGTGCGCGCGTACTCGCGCGCGATCTTCTCGTTGTTGGGTCGCATCTCATGCCTCCAAGTCCTTTTCCGCATCGATATGATAGTAGGCCCACACACATCCGGCCGCGCGGTCGCGCGCGAGGGGAGAGGCATGGCACAGGGCGATTACAGGACGCTGAGGGCGGGCGTCGAGCACTCGTTCGAGTTCGTGGACAGGAAGAGCCGCTTCATCGCTCAGCTCGTCCACGTGGACGGCGAGGCCGCTGCCGAAGAGTTTCTTGCCGAGGTCCGCTCCCGCCACCACGACGCGCGCCACAACGTGCCCGCCTGGTCGCTTTCCGATGGCCGCGAGCGCTGCTCGGACGACGGCGAGCCGCAGCGCACGTCCGGCATGCCCACCCTCGAGGTCCTGCGCGGCGCCGCCCTGGCGGACGTCTGCTGCGTGGTGACCCGCTACTTCGGCGGCACCCTGCTGGGCCCCGGCGGCCTCGTGCGTGCCTACACGGCCGCGGCCCAGGGGGCCGTCGCCGCGGCCGAGGCGGCCGGTGACATCGTCCTCATGACGAGCGTCACGCCCGTGTCCGTCCGCGTTCCCTACGCGCTGTACGACCGTGTCGCGCGCCTCGTCGCCGACTCGGGCGGCAAGGTGCGCGACACGGCCTTTGCCGAGGACGTGCTCATCGAGTGCTCGTACCTGTCGGGTGCCGAGAAGGGCCTTGTCGAGGCCGTGCGGGAGCTTGCCTGCGGAGAAGAGCTGTGCCGGGTGGGCGAGGCGTCCTTCTCGGAGTTCTAGCCCTCGGCCGCCCAGGCACGAGCGCGTGCGAAGGCCGAGCCCATCGGGCCCCAGGGGTCCTGCTCGCAGATCTCGCCCGCGTCCCAGGGCGCCAGCGCGTCGGCGTGGCCCGAACCCTCCACGAAGCGGCGCTCGACCACGGCGTACTCCCCGTAGGCGCGGAACCAGTCGGCCCCCATGATGAGGTAGCCGTCCTTGCAGGCGTCCTTGCCCCAGCTGTTCTGCACGCGCCACGCGATCGGGCGGCCGTCCTGTCCCAGCTCGACGCCCACGAAGGTCATCGCGTGGGTGTAGGCCGTCTCGCGCGTCTCGAACATCTCGGTGCGCGACATCGAGAAGTCGACGCCAAACAGCGAGTCATACTCCATCGTGCCAAGGCCCAGCACGCCGGGGAAGTCCTCCAGGTCGCGCCCGAGCTCCTGCGAGACGTCGCAGGCCATGTAGCAGGGCACGCCCGCGCGCAGGCTCGCCACGCAGGCATCCTCCAGGACTTCGGGGGTGGTGTTGAGCAGGCGCCAGCGCTCGCCGCCCGCCACGGTGTCCATCAGGCGGACGCCGTAGACGTGGCCCTGCTCGACCACGTCGCCCGGGATCGAGCACATCTCGACGTGGGAGGTGCCGTCAAAGCGGACGTAGCGACGCTCGAACTCGACGGGCGTGATGCCACGGTCGACGAGCAGGCGTCGGGGCCTGTCCGCGTCGTCGGCCTCGCGGTCCTTCTCGGCAGGCGCGTCGTGGGCGGCCGTGCGGTCGGCGGGGGCACACTCCACCAGCAGGGACTCGTCGACGCTCGCCCTGGGGCCGACCTCGAGCGTGAGGTCGAAGGTCGCGGGCGGCTCGCCCAGGCACACGCACAGCACGCGGTGGACCTCGGCGAGCATCTCGCGGCGAAGCGCGTCCAGCTCCCTGCGCGTGGCACCCGCGGCGGCCTTGCGGCGCAGGGCGGCGGCATCGCGGCGCAGAAGCCTTGCCAGCCGGGCGTTCATCTGCGAGGAGTTCTTGGAGCACGCGGTCTCGGGCATCGCGTAGGAGGGGACCACGCCGTACTTGGCAATGAGGTTGGCGCCGTAGCGGAACTCGCCGCCGTCCCCGGCAGCACCGTCCAAAAGCCAAGCGACCTCGCGATCGTCCGCAGGCCGGTCGGCCGTCTCGCAGACGCGCAGCAGGGTGGCGTTGGCCTTCTCGAGCTTGTCGTAGAACATCCCGAACGACTGGCTCAGCTCGAGGTCGTCGACGTCGAGGGTGGCCATCGCGGCCGAGCGGGCGACGTTGTAGGTGGTAAACAGCCAGCAGCGGCCGGTCTGGCGCTGGTTGCAGACCTTGCCCGCGCGCTTGATGGAGACCGAGTAGGTGTCGCGGTAGGCGCGCATCGCGCACGGGTTCCTGGCGGCCTTGTTGACGTCTGACGAGGTCACCGCGTTGCGTGCCACCCTGTTGGCCCTGTCTGCCGAGAAGGACTCTGTGAGCCGGCTGACCCTCTCGACCGAGATCGCGTCGTCGGGCGCCCAGACGGGCGCATTCGCACATGGCTTCGCGTTCATTGGATTGCCTTCCTGTCCCGTCGGTTACGTACAGGGCGAGCATAGCCCTTCTGACGATATACTTTGCGCAGACGGGTCCATCGATTGGTGGGGGTGACCATGGCCAAGCCGGCCTGCGCATACGAGCTTCCCGATTACGCGCTTCGCGTGCTCGACGTCATCGAGTCCGCGGGGCACGAGGCATGGGTCGTGGGCGGATGGGTGCGCGACGCCGTCCGCGGCGCTGCCCCGCACGACGTCGACGTGTGCTGCGACGCCCATTGGGAGGAGGTCGACCGGCTCTTCCGCTCCGCCGGCATCGAGGTGCATCGCACCGGCATCGAGCATGGCACGGTCACCGTGGTTATCGGCGGCCGTCCGGTGGAGGTCACGACCTATCGCGTGGAGTCCGGCTATTCCGACCTGCGCCATCCGGACAGCGTCGAGTTCGTCGACGACGTGCGCCGTGACCTCGCGCGACGCGACCTCACGATCAACGCGATGGCCTACCACCCGCAGCGTGGCCTTCTCGACCCGTTCGACGGCGCGGGCGACCTGGAGCGCGGCATCGTCCGCGCGGTGGGCGACCCCAGGCGTCGCTTCGGCGAGGACGCCCTGCGCGTGCTGCGCGCGGTGCGCTTCGCGTGCCGAATGGGCTTCTCGGTGGAGGACGAGACGGCGGAGGCGCTCGACGCCTGCGCGCCCGAGCTCGCCCACATCGCGCGCGAGCGCGTGGGCTCGGAGCTCGACGGCATCGTTGCCACCGGGCGGCTTGGTTGGGCGATGCGCGAGCACCCCCGCGTCCTTTGCTCGGCGATCCCCGAGCTCGGCGCCATGGTCGGTTTCGAGCAGAGAAGCCCGTACCACTGCTATGACGTGTACGAGCACACGATGCACGTGGTCTGCGCGACCGAGGAGCTGTCCGGGGGCTGTGCCTCGCAACGCCTGCGTTGGGCGTCGCTTCTGCACGACGTCGGAAAGCCGCGGTCCTTCTCGCTCGACGCGTCGGGACAGGGACACTTCTTCGGTCACCCCTCGGCGGGGGCTGAGATGTCCGAGGCGATTCTTCGCGGCCTGGCGCTTCCGCTGGACATGGTCCGTCCCTGCGTCGACCTCGTGCGCTTTCACGACAGGCCCGTCAAGGCGACGCGTCACTCGGTCCTGCGCATGCTGACCGACCTCGACTCGCGCTGTCCGGGGGCGGCCGTCCCGCTTGCCTACGAGACCCTGGTGCTCAAGCGTGCCGACGCCCTGTCCAAGGCGCGTCCGTATCGCGGCTACGCCTGCGAGGTCGACAGGATCGAGCGCGTGCTTCGCGCGACGGTCGCCGAGGGAGCGCCCTATCGCGTGCGCGACCTTGCCGTCGGTGGTGCTGACGTCATGGCCGCCCTCGGCGGGCGTCCCGGCCCATGGGTGGGGACGGCGCTCGAGTCCTGCCTGCGCGAGGTCGTGCATGGCAGGGTGGGCAACACGCGCGAGGAGCTTCTGGGCTGGCTTGTGGGCCAGAGGGAGTAGGGTGTACTCCTTGACCTGTGTCATTCATCATCGCTCCACAATTTCGAAATAAGGTCTTGCCTGTTGCCCGTGTTTGCCGTAAAGTACTTTCTCGCGCCGAAGCCACGGCAGAAGCGCAGCAGGATGTTCCATTGGGACGTCGTCTAACGGTAGGACAACGGATTCTGGTTCCGTCAGTGGGGGTTCGATTCCCTCCGTCCCAGCCACGTCCTGCCTGCACCACATGGCCCGTTCGTCTAGCGGTTTAGGACGCCGCCCTCTCAAGGCGGAGATCACCAGTTCGAATCTGGTACGGGCTACCAAATGCCACGAAGGGCCACCGACAAATGCGGTGGCCCTTCTGCTATCCGACGGGAGCGCCACTCCCGATGTTGTCTGTTTGGGGTGTGAACCCTGCGACCGCATGCATATCGTCGCGCCCGTTAGGTACCATCTAAACGTTAGGTCTTCAGCGCGCCGACTGTTCTGCGGCCCGCCGCGAGGCAATTCGGACGCGAGGAGTCCCATGTCGGATCGACCCGAGAGCGACGTCAAGGCAGCAAAGGCGGGCGCGGCCAAGGCAAGGGCCGCGAAGGTCAAGACCAAGGTCGCGGCCAAGGCCCATGTCACCAGTGGTGGCGACGACACCAAGAAGGCCCGTAACGGGGCCAAGTTCCTTGCCGGCGTCGTTCTTCTCTACATCGTGTACCTTGTGGTCACCGGGCAGATGGCCACCTTCATCGAGGCACTCAGCAACGTCGACCGCGCATGGATCGCGGGTGCCTGCCTGTGCTACGTCATGTACTTCGTCTTCGGCGTCGCGGCCTATGTCGTCGCCGTCTGGCTCGATCCCGACTCTCCCATCGGCGTGCGCGACCTCATGAGCGTCGAGGCCTCCGGCGTCTTCTTCGGCAACCTCACGCCGATGATGGCGGGTGCCGTTCCCGCGCAGATCGTGCGCCTCACCCGCACGGGCCTGGACGCCGGCGAGGCGTCCGCGACGCAGTTCACCCGCTTCATCATGTTCCAGTTCGGTGTCGTGCTCTTTGCCGCGCTGGCGATCTTGGCCAAGTTCGAGTTCTTCCTGGAGACTTACGGCAACATCGTCATCCTCAACCTCGTCGTCTTCGGCATGCACTTCTTCCAGCTTCTGGGCCTGTTCGTCGTGTGCCTGTGCCCCGGCTTCGTCAAGCGCCTGGGCAACTGGGGCATCCGCCTCATGGATCGCAGGGGCTGGCTCAAGGACCGCGCGCACTGGGACGACATGGTCAACAACCAGGTCGACGAGTTCTCCGCCGCCTTCAAGAACGCCGCCCGCCACCTGCCCAGCATGGGCGTGACGCTGCTCGTCACCATGCTGCAGCTGGCGTGCCTCTACATGGTGCCCTGGTTCGTCCTCAACGCCTTCGGGCGCACGGGCGACTTCTGGGCATGCCTTGCCGCGGGCTCCATGGTGCAGATGGTCTCCTCCGCGGTACCCCTGCCCGGCGGCACCGGCGGTGCCGAGTCCGGCTTCGCGCTGTTCTATGGCCCGCTGTTTGGCTCGACGGCGACCGCGGGCTACCTCGTCTGGCGCATCGTCACCTTCTTCGCCCCGACCATCCTGGCGGCACCCCTGCTTGGCCTTCGCAGCGACAACGGCGAGAGCATCCGCCATCGCTGCGACAGGCTCATGGGTCGCGCCAGGACCGCGAGCTTCTCGCCCGCCGGCAAGGGCCACGCTTCCAAGCGCCCGTCCGGCTTCCATGGGGCGGGCATGTCCGGAGCCACGGCCGCCAGGCTCGCGCGCCGTGGTTCGGCGGGCCATGCCGCCGCGTCCAAGTCGGGGCACAAGAAAACGACCTTCTCGAGCGACGCGTCCGAGCGCGCTACCGAGAAGGCCGTCGAGGATCCCCAGGGGAATCAGGGGGCCAAGGGCGACCCCGAGAGGGGCGAGTAGGTTCCCAAGTCCTTCTCGCCCGATTTGTGATGCATGGACGGGATGCGGATGGCCCCGCTAGGCCGTCGTGCAGCCGCCTGCGCACCCGGTGCAAGAGGGGGCTGCGGCAAGGCCGCCCATCGCGGTCTCGCGAAGCGCTACCGGAATCGACCTTCCGACCGAGTCCATCGCCGCCACGACCTCGTCGAAGGGGACAGGGCCGCCGATGCCCGAGAGGGCGAGCTGGGCCGCCGAGAAGGCGTCGGCCACGCCGATCGCGTTGCGGTCCTGGCACGGGTACTCGACGAGCCCGCGCACCGGGTCGCACACGAGCCCTAGTAGGTTGGTGATCGCGATCGAGGAGGCCTCCAGGGCCTGGCGGGGAGTGCCGCCGAGAAGCTCCACGAGTCCCGCGGCCGCCATCGCGGAGGCCGTGCCGACCTCCGCTTGGCAACCACCCTCGGCACCCGCGACGCTCGCGTTGCGGGCTACCACGGCGCCGACGGCAGAGGCGCACCAAAGCGCCCTTGCGATCTCGTCGTCGCTCGCTCCCATGGCTCCCGCCACGGACAGCACCGCGGCGGGGACGACTCCGGCAGAGCCTGCGGTGGGGGCGGCAACGATCACGCCCATGGTCGCCGAGCGCTCCAGCACCGCCATGGCCCGTGCCACGGCCTCGGTGAGCGTGGGGCCCATCAGCGTCGGCGCAAGACGCCCCGAGGCGTCCGCGACCTGCTTTGCCTGGCCATACAGAAAACCCCCGAGCGAGCGCTCGGGCATCTCGATGGTGCTTGCGGTCTCCTCGCGCATGACCTCGATCACGCGGGCCATGGCGTCGTCCACGCACTTCTCGGCACCCTTGCCCGCAAGCTCCAGCTCGCGCTCGCGCATGACGGAACCGATGGAGAGGGAGTGCGACGCGCACAGGGCCAGAAGCGCGGCCCCCGTGTCGAAGCCCATGGCCAGGCGCGTGTCGGGTGCGACGCCGCTGGCGCCCGGCACCTCGACGACGGATGCCTCGAGGACGTTGTCGATGCCGCGGATCTGGGACAGAAGCTCGGCGTCGACGCGCTGGTCGCACTCGAACACCGTGTAGGCGTTGCCGCCTCGGCTGGTGCGGTAGGTGTGGACGGTCGCGATGTTGGCGTCGGCTCGCGCCATTGCCCCCGTGAGCGCCGCCAGGACGCCCGGGCGGTCCATGTGGCTGACGAACAGGGTGGGGTAGTCGCCCGTGATCTCGACCTCGACCCCGTTGAGGGCCGAGATCCTGACGCGTCCGCCGCCCAGGGACTCTCCGCGGACCTCGATCGAGGTGCCGTCGTCGCACAGCATGCCGATGGTCACGGTGTTGGGGTGCAGGTCGGCGTCGTCTCCCGCCTCGACGAACGAGAAGTCCATGCCCTGCTTGACGGCCATGGAGAACGAGTCGCGCACGCGCGTGTCGTCGGGCGCCAGGCCGAGCATGCCCGCCACCAGGGCACGGTCGGTGCCGTGCCCGCGATAGGTGCGGGAGAACGAGTTGTGCAGGGTGAAGCGCGCCCTGGCCACGTGGCATGGGGCGAGCGAGCGAGCAACGGCGGCGATGCGCAGGGCACCCGCGGTGTGCGAGCTGGACGGGCCCACCATGATGGGCCCCAGGATCTCGAACGCGGAGGTCGTCATCATGGCGAGGCCTAACCCGCGAGGGGCATGGCGCGCGTCAGGCGGGCCAGGGAGGTGTCGCGGCCAAGGAGCTCCATGGAGGCGCCCAGCGGGGGCGAGACCTGGTTGCCGCACTCGGCGACTCGGACGGCCTGGAAGACCTTGCGCTTGCCGACGCCCAGGCGCTCGGGCAGCTCCTCGAGGGTGGCGTCGATGGCATCGGCGTGCCAGCCGTCCGCGTCGATGGCCTCCAGGGCCTCGCGGGCGGCCTCGAGGCACGCGGAGACGCCCTCCTTGGCGATGTTCTTGCTCACGGACTTCTCGTCGAAGGTGACCTCGTCGCCCTCGTACAGGAAGCGGGCCTTCTCGACGACCTGAGGCGCGAGGGTGGTGCGCGGCTTGAGCAGGCTGCTCAGCAGGTCGTACCAGGCACTGTCGTGCGCAGGGGCGCCGTCGGCCTCGAGGCCCGCGGCGACGAGTTGGGGCATGAGGACCTCGGACGAGAAGGTCGCGTCGTCCATCGCCTGCAGGTACTGGCCGTTGACCCAGTCGAGCTTCTCGGGGTCGAAGGTGGCGGGGTTCTTGGAGACGTGGTCGAGCGAGAAGCGCGAGGCCAGGACGTCGCGCGGGACGATCGTGGTCTCGCCGTCGAGCGCCCAACCCAGAAGGGCGAGGTAGTTGACGAAGGCGTCGGACAGGTAGCCGGCGTCACGGTACTCCTCGACCGAGGTGGCGCCGTGGCGCTTGGAGAGCTTCTTGCCGTCGGCGCCCAGGATCATCGAGATGTGGGCGAAGATGGGCACGGGCGCACTCAGGGCCTCGTAGACCATGACCTGGCGTGGGGTGTTGGACAGGTGGTCGTCGCCGCGGATGATGTGGGTGATGCCCATGTCGGCGTCGTCGACGACCGTGGCGAAGTTGTAGGTGGGCGTCCCGTCGGAGCGGAAGATGATGAAGTCGTCGAGCTCGCGGGCGTTGAAGGTCACGTCGCCGTGGACGGCGTCGTGGACGACGACGTCGCCACGGTCCTGCGGGACCTTGATCCTGATGGTGTAGGGCTCGCCCTCGTCGACGCGACGCTGCGCCTCTGCCGGGTCGATGTCGCGGCAGGTGCGCTGGTAGCCCTGGAACGGGTCGTGGCGCTCCTGGGCGGCCTTGCGGTCGGCCTCGAGCTTCTCGGGGGTGCAGAAGCAGTAGTAGGCGCGGCCCTCGTCGACGAGCCTGCGGGCGGCGTCGCGGTAGACGTCGAGGCGCTCGGTCTGGAAGTAGGGGCCGTAGCCGCCGCCGACCTCGGGACCCTCGTCCCAGTCGAGGCCGAGCCAGCGCATGGCACGCAGGATGACCTGGGTGTTCTCGTCGGTGGAGCGAGTCGGGTCGGTGTCGTCGATTCGCAGGATGAAGGTGCCGCCGTTGGCGCGGGCGAAGGCCCAGTTGTAGATGGCCGTGCGGGCACCGCCGATGTGGAGCTTGCCGGTGGGGGAGGGCGCAAAGCGAACGCGGACGGGCTTGTCAGACACTGTTGTCTCCTCGGTTGCAGTTATTTGGTGCTTCAATACGAGTCAACAGTATAGACGTGCCCGCCCGCGTCCTTTGGGGTCTTGCGCCCTTCTCTACATGAGCTTGGTCTCCTCGAGCTTGTGCTCGAACCACTCGTTGAGGCGGATGATCGGCTTTCGCAGCACCAGGCCCAAGAGAAGCGCGGGGACCAGGTAGGCGAGAAGAAGCGAGAGCTCGACCCAGAAGTCGTTGCCGCACAGGCCGAAGATGGCGGCGCGCATGGCGTTCTCGGCGTGGACGAACGGCAGGAAGGGATACATCGCCTGGAAGAAGCCGGGGAGCATCTCCTTGGGGAACGAGCCGCCCGAGCCTGCGACCTGGATGACCATGAGCACGACCGCGATGGCCTTGCCGACGTCGCCGAAGCTGGCGGTGAGCGCGAAGATGATGTTGACGAACGCCAGGCTCGCTACGAGGCCCGCCAGAACCATCAGCACGGGGTGCGTGCACTGGATGCCCAGGAAGAAGAGGTCGCCCCCGACGATGAGAAGGGACTGCATGAGGCCGATCAGCACGAAGAAGACGATTCTGCCGAGGTAGGACTCGCTCGGGCTGCTGCCCAGCTCCTCCTGGCAACGCTCCGACGGGCTGGTCTTTACCAGCGCGGCGAGGATGACGCCGCCGATCCAGATGGCGAGCGTTGTGTAGAACGGCGCCATGGAGGAGCCGTTGTTGTCCGACTTGAAGACCGGCGTGCGGTCCATGGCCACGGGCTCGGAGATGAACGCGGCGAGGTCCTCGGGGTTGGAGCTCAGGACCTTGCGGACCTTCTCGACATCCCCCGAGTCGAGGGCGGAGGAGAGGCTGGAGTGCAGGTCGGAAATCCTCTTGGCGGTGCGGTCGAGACCGTCGGCCGCGTCGGAGAGCGACGAGCGCATGTCGCCGATGGCCGTCGCGGCGGAACCTGCCGTCCTGTCGACGGAGGCCAGGGTCGACTTGAGGTCGCCCGAGACCGATCCCGCGTCGCCGGCGGCGGTGTCGATGCTGTCGGCGAGGCCGGAGAGCGAGGAGGAGAGCTTGGACTCGAAGTCGCCCGAGACCGAGCCCAGGCCGTCCTTGGCCTTGGCGACCATGCCCTTGAGCTCCTCGCGCGACGCGGCCGCGTCGGTCTGGGACTGGGCGATGTGGTCGATGGACTTCTGGAGAGCGTCGCTGAGCTCCTGGTGCTCCGAGATCGACTTCTTGACGCGGTCGTTGAGGCCCTGGATGGTCAGGCGCACCTCGTGTACGGCGTCGGTGGGAAGGCCCTGCTGCTGAAGCGCCGACTCGAGGGAGGCGAGCGTCTGGTCCTGCCTGGTCAGCTCGTCGCTTGCGGACTGCAGCTTGGCGAGCTGCTTGCCAACGATGCCCTTGGCCTTCGCGAGACCGTCGGACAGGCTCGAGGCCTGGGCGTCGGTGGCGTCGAACGCCTCGTCGATCGCCTTGCCGACGGCCTCGAGGTCCGAGGAGCCGGACTGGATGGTCTTGTTGAACGAGTCGGTCGTTCCCTGGATGGCGCTGCCGAGGTCGCGGACGCCCGAGGCGCTCTTGCCCAGCAGGTTCGCCGCGTCGAGCGTGGACGCCAGCGAGCCGTCGAACGACCCCGACGAGCTCGTGAGCATGGTCTGTGCCGTGCCCAGCGACGTCGAGAAGCCCCTCACGTCGGCGGCCATGGACGTGAGCGAGTCGGCGTTGCCCGAGATCGCCGCGTCGAGCTTGGCCGCGAAGGCGGTGACCTGGTCGTCGGTCATGTACTTGCCGAGGTCGTCCAGGACGCTCGCCCCGACGTTGGTCACCGACTCGGCAAAGGAGGACTCGACGTCCTGCTTGACGGCGGTCGACGCCTTGTCGGTCACGATCGAGGCAATCGAGTTCTCCTTCTCGTTCTGGTAGAACTCGACCTGGGGCTTGGTGGCGTCGGGCGACAGCACCGTGAGCATGTCGCTCGTGAAGTGCTTGGGGAACACGATCGCGGCATAGTACCTGCCGCTGCGCACGCCCTCGACGGCGTCGGCCTTGTCGGTGACGACGTAGCCGATCGACTTGCTTTGGGACAGGTCGCTCTGGATGCGCTCGCCCATGTTGACGCTCACGGGCATCAGCTCGCTGGAGTAGCCCTCGTCCTCGTTGGCGACGGCGACCTTGAGGTTCTTGGTGTTGCCGTACGGGTCCCAGCTCGCCGCGATGTTGAACCAGGCGTAGAAGCAGGGCAGCACGATGATGCCCACGCAGACCACGAGGCTGATGACGTTCTTCCTGACGTTGCGTGCGTCGCGCCTCGCGAAGTCGAGAATCTTGCGGATCATCGCGCGTCGCCTCCCTTCTTGGGCTGGTCATCCCGCTTGGCACGACCGAATCGGGCCAGCGGCGAGGTGTCGGACAGGTTCATCTTGTCGAGCGGCGCGAAGGCCATGTACTCCTCGCGCACGCCCTTGCCCAGGAGCTCGTAGAGCTCCTCGCGCGACATGTCGGCCATGCGGGTCTTGTCGGCGACTCGGCTGTGCAGGTACTCGACGACGATGAGGAACGTGCAGATCGCGACGAGCGAGACGATCCACAGCACGAGCATGAGCATCTTCATCGGCAGGAAGAAGAGCAGGGCGAGAAGGACCAGCGGCACCCAGACCAGCGCCATGAAGCCGCGGCGGACGAGCACCGGGTAGGCAAGCTCGAATGCCGCCGCGCGCTCGGTGAAGGCGCGCTTGTACTCGGGGGCGTCGGCAAGTGCCTTGATGATGGTCGAGAGCTTGAAGCGGGCCTCGTCCATCCCGACGTTCTCGGTGATCATGAGGTCGGTCTCGCCGAGCTTGCGGTCGAACAGCGCGTTGATGTTCAGCAGGTGCCTGCGTGCCCCAAGGCCGATGAGGGCCGCGGGGATCAAATAGACGAGAAGGACCGCGATGTTGGTGGCGTAGTTGCCGCCGTAGAACCCGGCGATGGCCTCGCGCATGGCGGCGATGCCATAGGTGAAGGGCAGAAGCGGGTGGAGTGCCTGGAAGAAGCCGGGCATCATCTCGATGGGGTACAGGCCCGCGGCGCCCGGGATCTGCAGCACCACGAGCACGACCGCGAGGGCCTTGCCGATGTGCTTGAACGCGATCGCCATGGCATAGATGAAGCTCACGTAGACGAACGACTCGACCAGGCCCGCGAACACGAAGGCGACGGGGCTCACGCACTGGATGCCCAGGGCGAGATCGCCCACGCAGCAGATGAGGGCCTGTGCCGCGCCGATCAGGTTGAGCAGCAGCCAGCGGCCGACGTAGCCCTGCCACGGCTTGAACTCGCCGATGCCCTCGTCGTCGACCTCGAGCTTGTAGATCGCCACGAGGACGAAGCCACCGACCCACAGGGCGAGGTTGGTGTAGAAGGGCGTGACGCCGGAGCCGTAGTTGGCGACGGGGTAGATGTTCTTGTCGACCATCTCGACGGGGGAGCCCATGAACTCCCCGACCTTGGTGGGCTCGACGTCGAGAAGGTCCTTGAGGCCGGCGAAGGTCGTGGCGCTCTGGACCGCCGAGACGTCGGTGGCAAGCGAGCCGACCTTGTCGGCGGCCTTCGTGAGCTTGTCGGCCGCGTCCTCGATCGAGGTTGCGCTGCTCGCGAGGACGTCGTCGAGCTGGGCGAGCGAGCCGTCCGCCTGGCTCAGCATGGGCGCCAGGGAGTTCGCGGTTCCCACGATCTGCCCGCCGACGTCGGCGAAGGAGTCGAGGGCCGACGACATCTGCGGCATGGTCTCGGACACGAAGCCGTCCTGCAGCTCGCCCAGCGAGTCGACCGATCCCTGGATGGCGTCGTTGACGGTCTCGGAGAGGTTCTTGACGCTCGAGACGCCGTCCTTGATCTGGTTGGAGAGGGACTGGAGCTCCTCGATCTTGGCGAGCTGGTCGTCGGCAAGCGACTGGAGGGTAGTGATGGTGGCGTCGAGCTTGGCGACGACCTGGTCGCGCAGCTGCGAGGCGCTCGCGTTGGAGATCTGGAGGTTGGCGAGCGAGTCGCGGGCGTCGGAGAGGGTCTTGATCTGGCCCTGGACGGTCGTGTTGGCCGCTCGCAGCTGTGCGATGGCGGCGTCGAGCTTACCCTGGGCCCAGCCGATGTCGCCCGCGGCGTTGCCAACGTCATAGTTTGCCTTGGAGGAGATCCCGGCGATGGTGCGCGCCCCCGAGCCCAGGGCGCTGGAGATCTCGGCCGCCAGCGATTGGGTGTCCTTCCTGGTGGTGGCAAGGGAGTCGAGGGAGTCGGAGAGCGTCTTTGCCAGGCTGTCGGTCTTGCCAGACAGCCCGGCAAGGGTCTTGCGCGCGTCTGCGACCGCCGAGCGGGCGTCTGCGACGGTCTTGTCGAGGTCGCCCATGCCGCCCGCCAGCGAGCGGACGTCCTTCTCGGCAGACTTGAGGTCGGAGGCCACGGTGGCGGTCGCGTTGTCGATGCCCTGCGCGGCGTCGCCTGCGCCGGCCTTGAGCTTCCCGGAGATGGTCTTGCCGCACACGTTGACGAACTCGTTGCTCACCTGGTTCTCGAGGGTGGTCGCACCGGTGTCGGTCACCTTGGGGGCGATGGCGTTGACCTTCTCGTTGACGTAGTAGGCGATGTGCGCCTTCTCGGTGTCGCCGTCGAGGACGTCGGCGAGCGAGGAGGTGAAGTCGGACGGAATCACGAATGCCGCGTAGTAGCGTCCCTCGCGCACGCCGTCGAGGGCCTCCTGCCTGTCGACGAAGGTCCAGCCGAGCTGGTCGTTGTCCTTGAGGCGTTCGACGATCATATCGCCGGCGTTGGTCTCGCCCAAGTCATCGATCCGGGCACCCTGGTCCTCGTCGACGATGGCGATCTTGATGTCGCTCGTGTTCTCGTAGGGGTCCCAGTTAGCGAGGATGTTGAACCACGCATATAGGGAGGGGATGATGGCGACGCCGATCATGATGACGACGGCGACCGGGTTCACGAGTATCCGCCTGATGTCGCGGCGGAAGATCTCGAGGGCTTTCTTCAAGGGTCTCTCCTTGGCTCTGGTCTCGCTTTTTCGGGGTTCATGGTACCCGACTTTTGCGATATTATTGACTCGTAGTCAAAAATCCGAACGAGGTTAACCAACTTATGACAAATAATGGCGCCGACGCTATTTCCAAACAGGCAAAACCAGGCTCCAGGACGGCGTCGAAGACCCGCAAGAGCGTGCGCACGAGGGCACGGATCCTCGAGGCTGCGGCGCAACTCGTGTCCGAGCGCGGTGGCGTCGACTTTCAGATGGCCGAGATCGCCGAGCGCTGCGACATGTCAAAGGGCGCGCTCTACTACTACTTCCGGGACCGCGACGCGATCCTTGCCGAGATCTTCGACAAGAGCATCGACGACTTCGTCGCCAAGCTCGAGGAGGCCGTGCGGGGGTCCTCCTCCCCGTCGGAGGTTCTCGAGCACCTGAGCAAGGTGTTTGCTGCATGCGTGAGCGAGGGTGGCACGCTGGTCTTTGCCATCGGTCACGACCTGGGCGGCGCCAGCCTGCTCCCCAGGATCGAGTCGCGCCTGGACAACCTGCTCTCGATGGTCGAGCGGCAGCTCTCCATCGCGCGTGAGCAGGGCCTCGTTCGAGACGACATCGACCTGCACTTCTCGGCGGACTGCATGTGCGGCGCGTTCTTCCTGGCGGCAATCGACCTCATCAAGTCGGGCGCCCCCATCGATGCCGAGAAGTTCGCCGACCAGCTGTCGCGCTTTGTGATGCTCGGCATCGCGGTGCCCGGGGCCCACGACGTGTCGCAAGCCTCGTAGGCATCCCGTGGAGCGCGGCCCTCGCGGGCCCAATCCTGTTTACACCCGTGTCGTTTGGGAATAGAGTTCTCGTTGCTCGTCAAGAGGCTCCCGCGGATCTGTCGCGGGCGCAAAGAGCTGAGGGACCGAGCCCTGTGAAGCTCCGGCAACCGACCCCTAAAACGGGGCACGGTGCCAATTCTCGGCAGGCCGCACGCGGTCTGGAAGACGGGGGAAGAAGCGGCATTGCAACGCGGTCCCCTTCGCAAGCAGGGGGCCGCTTCTCTTAGCGGCCCAAGTCTAAGCGGGCCGACATGCCCGACTGGAGGAATCCGACATGGCACACGACAGCTACTACTTCACGTCCGAGAGCGTGACCGAGGGTCACCCCGACAAGATCTGCGACCAGGTCTCCGACGCCATCCTGGACGCCATCCTCGCCAAGGAGGCCGAGCTCGAGGCCTCGGGCTACGTTGCCCCCAACGGTGCCCCCGCCCGCGTCGAGAACGTTCGTTGCGCCTGTGAGACGTTCGTGACCACCGGCACCGTCATCGTCGCCGGCGAGATTCGCACCGAGGCCTACGTCGACGTCCAGACCATCGCCCGCGACGTCATTCGTCGCATCGGCTACGACCGCGCGAAGTACGGCTTCGACTGCGAGACCTGCGGCGTCCTCAACCTCATCCACGAGCAGAGCCCCGACATCGCCCAGGGCGTCGACGAGTCCTTCGACGCGCAGGCCGGCCGCACCACCGACCCGATCGACGCGGTCGGTGCCGGCGACCAGGGCATGATGTTCGGCTACGCCTCCGACGAGACCGACGTGCTCATGCCCATGCCCATCTACCTCGCGCAGCGCATGAGCGAGAGGCTCGCCGCCGTCCGCAAGTCCGGCGAGCTCGACTACCTGCGTCCCGACGGCAAGACCCAGGTCACGGTCCGCTACGAGGACGACCGTCCCGTCGAGGTCAGCGCGATCGTCGTCTCGACCCAGCACGACGCCACCATTACCGACATGGGCCTCATCAAGCGCGACGTCACCGAGCACGTCATCGCCCCCGTGCTCGACGCCCAGGGCATCAAGTGGGATGAGGCCGACATCTACGTCAACCCGACCGGCCGCTTCGTCGTCGGCGGCCCCATGGGCGACACCGGCCTCACCGGTCGCAAGATCATCGTCGACACCTATGGCGGCATGGGCCGTCATGGCGGCGGCGCCTTCTCGGGCAAGGACTGCACCAAGGTCGACCGTTCCGCCGCGTACGCCGCGCGTTGGGTTGCCAAGAACGTCGTTGCCGCGGGGCTGGCCCACAAGTGCGAGGTCGAGCTCGCCTACGCGATCGGCGTCAGCCACCCGCTGAGCGTCCTGGTCGACACCAAGGGTACGGGCACGGTCTCCGACCGCGTCATCGAGCAGGCGGTCTCGCGCGTCTTCGACCTGCGTCCCGGCGCCATCATCCGCGACCTCGACCTGCGTCGCCCCATCTTCGAGAAGACCGCCGCGTACGGCCACTTCGGCCGCGAGGACGCCGACTTCACGTGGGAGGCGACCAACCGCACCGACGAGCTCAAGGCCGCCGTGGCCGAGCTCGGCGCCTAGTCCCGGGCAACACCCACACCGGCGGAGGGGGAGAGTTTGAGACGTCTGTACCTGGTCAGACATGGCCAGACGGAGTTCAACGTGAGAAGGGCGGTGCAGGGGCAGTGCGACTCGCCCCTCACGTCCCTTGGTCGTGCGCAGGCGCATGATGCCGCCCTGTGGCTTTCCGACCACGGCGTCGTGCCCGACCGCATGGTCTCGTCCCCCTTGGGGCGAGCCATGTCCACCGCCGCCATAATCGCCTGCGGCCTGGGGTTTGACGGCAATGTCGAAGCCGAGCCCGGAATCATCGAGCGAGCGTACGGGTCGTTCGAGGGGGGTCCCTTCGACGAGCTGCCCTGCGACGTCTGGAACCCGGGCGATGCGCTCGTCCCCTTCGGCGGCGAGGGGGACGAGGCAGTTCGCGATCGCATGACGCGCGCCCTGGCGTCCGACATCTGCGCCGATGGCGTGTCGACGCTTCTCGCCGTCTCGCACGGTAGCGCTTCCAGGCAGTTCGTCGCCACGACGCTTGCGCCTGGCGAGACCGTTCCCGAGCGTCTCCCCAACTGCGCCGTCATGGCCTTCTCGTTCGACGAGTCTGCCCGGTCCTTCTCGCTCGAGGGCATCTTCGATCCCGCGCGGGGTCGGGTCTGCACATGACGTACGTGGGCGTCGTGCTTGACATTCCGACGCGCGCCCTTGACGGGGCGTTCGACTACCTGGTGCCCGATTCGCTTGCGGGCGAGGTGGCCGTTGGCGCGACCGTGCTCGTTCCCTTGGGGAGCCGCGAGGTCGTGGGCTACGTCATGTCCGTCTCGGGGGAGCCGGCCGCGGGCGTCGATCCCTCGAGGGTCAGGCCCGTCTCGCAGGTTTTGGCCGAACCCGCCTTCGACGAGGTTTCCGCCCGTGTCGCCATGTGGATGGCGCGCGAGTACGCGTGTCCCGTCGCCGACGCGGTGAGGCCGTTTCTTGCCCCGGGCCAGAAGGTCAAGGTCGTCCGTGACGCTCCTGGCGAGCCCTGGAGGCTCGTCTCGGACTCGGCCGGCGCCGTCGACGAGCGCTGGGTCGCCCTCTCGGCGTCCGCCGCGGACTTCGAGCCCGCCCGAAACGCGAGCAGGCAGAGGGCCGTGCTGGAGGCGCTCGCCGCGGGAGGCATGCGCCTGTCCGAGCTCGGCGCCATCATCCCCGGCGCGCCCGCGGCCGTCTCCGCCCTTGCCAAGAGGGGTGTCGTGAGCGTCGAGTCCCGGCGCCAGGTTCGCGGCTCTGGCGACGCCACGTCCCTGTCGTCGGCGGCCGCCCCCAAGCCTCGCGAGCTGACCCGTGGCCAGGTGGACGCGCTTGCCGCGATTGCACGCGCGAGCGAGGCCGCCGCGGGCGACGTCGTCTTGGTGGACGGCGTGACCGGCTCCGGCAAGACCGAGGTCTACCTCGCCGCGATCGAGGCGGCCCTGTCCCGCGGCCGCGGCGCCATCGTGCTCGTCCCCGAGATCTCGCTCACTGCCCAGACCGTCGGCCGCTTCCGTTCCAGGTTCGGCGACGACGTCGCGGTCCTGCACTCCCGGCTGTCCGACGGGGAGCGCTTCGACCAGTGGGACCTGCTGCGTCGTGGGCGCGCGCATGTCGTCGTGGGCGCGCGTTCCGCCCTGTTTGCCCCCGTGCCGGATGTCGGCCTCATCATCATCGACGAGGAGCACGAGGCCTCCTACAAGCAGGACTGCTCGCCGCGCTACCACGCCCGCGAGGTGGCGGCCCACATGGCCCGGGAGCGCGGCTGCGCCCTGGTGCTGGGGTCTGCCACTCCCTCGCTGGAGAGCCTGGGGCGATGCGCCGCCGGCTCCCACGCGGGCAGCTCCTGGACTCGCGTCCGCATGACCGAGCGCCCGGGGTCCTCGCTTCTGCCCACGGTCCGCGTCGTCGACATGGCCCAGCAGTTTGCCTCGGGGAACCGCTCGATCTTCTCGGCACCCCTGCGCGAGGCCCTGCTGGACGCATGCGACCGCGGCGAGAAGGCCGTCCTCATGCTCAACCGCCGCGGCTTCGCCAACTTCCTCATGTGCCGCGAGTGCGGATGCGTCCCGAGCTGCCCGCACTGCTCGACGGCGCTCACCTACCACGAGCGCACCCACTCGCTCATGTGCCACACCTGCGGGACCTCCTGGCCGGTGAGGGCCTATCCCGACCCCACGACCAAGTGCCCCAACTGCGGGAGCCGCTACCTCGCGCAGTTCGGCGTGGGCACGCAGCGCGTCGAGGACGAGCTGCGCGTGCTCCTGCCCGACGGCGTCGACGTCGTGCGCATGGACGCCGACACGACCAAGGCGAAGGGTGCCCACCAGCGCCTGCTCGAGCGCTTCGACGCGGCCGAGCGCGCCGTGCTCGTGGGCACGCAGATGATCGCCAAGGGCCTTGACTTCCCCGAGGTCACCGTGGTGGGCGTCATCAACGCCGACACGACCCTCAAGCTGCCCGACTTCCGTGCCGCCGAGAGGACCTACGACCTTCTGGAGCAGGTCGCGGGCCGTGCCGGGCGAGGGGAGAGGCCCGGCCAGGTCATCGTCCAGACCTACTGGTCGAGCCACCCGGCGATCCGCGCCGTGGCCGAGCACGACCGCGAGGTCTTCCTGTCCCGCGAGCTCGCGGACAGGCAGGAGGCCAGCTACCCGCCCTATGCCCGACTCGCCAACGTGATCGTGTGGGGTCGCGACGAGTCCCGTGTCGAGCGCGTCTGCCGCGCCATGGCCGACGAGGTCCGCTCGCGCGTCGCCTGCCTGGACGGGTGGCGCGTCCTGGGACCCGCCGAGTGCCTCAAGGCCCGCGTCAAGGACCGCTTCCGAAGGCACGTCCTGGTCAAGGCGCCGCTTGGCAGCGAGCCCGGTCCGCTGCTCTCGGAATGCGCGGCCGCCGTATCCGCCCGTTTCGGCGGCAGGCTGGGTAGTAACATGGCCCTTGACATCGACGCGTACGACCTCATGTAGCCGTCCGAAACAACGACTGGAGAGAAGAACCTATGAGCACCATGGACATCGTGCTTTCGCCCGACCAGCGCCTCTCGCAGGAGTGCGCCCCCATCGACGAGATCGACGACTCGGTCCGCGAGCTTGCCGAGCGCATGCTCGAGACCATGTACGCCGCCGACGGCTGTGGCCTGGCCGCCCCGCAGGTCGGCGAGCTCGTGCAGCTCGTCGTGATCGACGTCGACTATGGCGACGGCCCCAAGAACCCCTACGTCCTGATCAACCCCCGCATCATCGAGGCCGACGGCGACCCCGAGCCCTTCGACGAGGGGTGCCTGTCGTTTCCCGGCATCTCGGTCAGCGTCACGCGCCCGAGCCACGTGCGCGTCCACGCCCGCAACCTCGACGGCGACCTCATGGAGTACGAGGCCGAGCACAACCTGATGTGCGTGTGCCTCCAGCACGAGATCGACCACCTGCACGGCACCACCATGGTCGACCACCTGCCGCCCCTCAAGCGCGCCCGCGCCATGGCCGAGTACGAGAAGGCCCTCGAGTCCGGCGCCCGCCCGGGCGAGACCTCGGTCGAGTAGGGGAGGCAACCTTGCGCACCTTCTTCATGGGGACGCCCGACTTCGCCGTCCCGTCGCTCGAGCGCGTCGCCGAGACGACCGACCTCACGCTCGTCGTCACGCGCCCGGACGCCGTCCGCTCCCGTGGCCGCAAGCTCGAGCCGTCGCCCGTCAAGGCGCGCGCCCTCGAGCTCGGCCTCGAGGTCGTTGAGGCCTCCCGTGTCGACGACGCCCTGGTCGAGCGCATTGGGTCGCTCTCGTGCGACCTGGGCGTGGTCGCCGCGTTCGGCTGCCTGCTTCCCGACGCCCTTCTCGACGCGGCGCGCCTGGGCTGCGTCAACGTCCATGCCTCGAGCCTGCCGCGCTGGCGCGGTGCCGCCCCCATCCAGAGGGCGATCCTTGCCGGCGACGAGCGTGCCGGCGTCTCGATCATGCGCGTCGTCCACGACCTCGACGCCGGCGCCTATTGCCGCCAGGCCGACGTCGACTGCTCCGGCCTCTCCAGCGCGCAGCTTTTGGACGAGCTCGCGCGCCTGGGCGCCGACGAGCTCGCCGCCGCGCTGCCCACCATCGCCGACGGTACGGCACAGTGGGTCGAGCAGGACGAGTCGCTCGTGACCTACGCCAAGAAGATCCGCAAGGACGAGGTCCTTCTCGACCCCGATTTCTCTGCCGAGAAGAACGCGCGCCTGGTCAGGGCCTCCGGAGACACCGCGCCGTCCCGCTGCGTCGTCTCCGGCCGCGCCCTGCGAGTGCTCGCCGCCGAGCCCGACCCGAGCGTCGAGGTCGAGCGCGCCCGGGTGCTCGTGCGCAAGGGCCGCATCTGGCTCGGCTGCTCCGAGGGCGCGCTTCGCCTCGAGCAGGTCAAGCCCGACGGCAAGCGTGCCATGGCGGCGCAGGCGTTTGCCGCGGGCATCGCCGGCAAGGATGACTCTTGGGCTCGCGTGTAGCGCACCGCCCGCGACGCGTCTCGGCGTCCGCTGCCCGCGTGGCCGCGCTGGGCGTCCTCGGCGAGGTGCGCAGGCGCGACGCCCGGGCTCGCGACCTCATGCGCCGCTCCGAGTCGCTCTCGCGCCTGGACGCCCGCGACAAGGGGCTGGCCGAGCGCTTGGTGCTCGGCGTCGTCGCCACGTCGGGCAGGCTCGACGCCGCCTTGGGGGCGTACCTTGCAAGGCCCGGCTCGCTCGAGCCGCGCGTTCGCGACGCGCTGCGCGTCTCCGCCTTCGAGCTGATGTATCTCGGGACTCCGGGCGCGGTCGCGGTCAGCCAGGGGGTCGAGCTCGTCCGTGGCGTCGCCCCGCGCGCCTGCGGGCTTGCCAACGCGGTCCTGCGCCGTGTCGCCGAGAAGGACGCGCCGCTTGTCGCCGAGGCGCGCGCCCGCGTCGAGGATGCCGCGGCCGATGCCTGTGACCTGGCGCTCGTTGCGGGTTGGCCCGAGTGGCTCGCCCGCGACCTTGCATGCAGCCTGGGTGTGCCGGCCTGCTGTGAGATGGCCGCCTGTGCGCTCGAGCCCGCCCCGGTCTGGGTCTCGGGCAACGCCGCCCTTTACCCCGCAGATGAGGTGCCCGTGATGTTGCGTGCGGCCGGGCTCGACCCACGACCCACCGCGCTCGCCGGCACCTGGGTTCTGCCGAGCGCCGCCGGCCTCGCTGCCTCCGGTCTCGTCACGTCCGCCGACGTAGTCGTGAGCGACATGGCCGCGCGCCTCGTCGCGCGCATCGCGTCACCCGCACCCGCCTCGCGCGTCCTCGAGGTTGGCCAGGGCAGGGCAACCAAGACGTTGCTTTTGGAGGAGGCGGCCATCGGCCAGGGTGGCGCCTGCGACATAACTGGAGTCGACTCGGTCGGCTACAAGTCCGGCGTCGCCCGGGAAAGGCTCGCCCACGGCCTGGCCGACCATATCCGCTGCCTGACCCTCGACGCCCGCCTGCTTGGGGACGTCGATTCGTGCGAGCCTGTCGGCATCGCTCGCGACGATGCGTTTGACCTCGTGTTCGTTGATGCGCCATGCACCGGCACCGGAACCATGCGACGCCACCCCGAAATCGTTTGGGGTCTTGGCCGCGAGTCGTCCTCCGAGCTTGCCGAGCTCCAGCTGCAGATCCTTCGCGCGGCAAGCGCGCGCGTTCGGGTCTCGGGCTCGCTGGTCTTCTCGACATGCTCCGTCCTGGACGAGGAGGACGTGCGCGTGGTCGACTCGTTCCTGGCGTCGGACGAGGGCCGTGCGTTCGAGCTGGCCGACGTGCGCGAGGCTCCCCTCGTCGAGAAGGACGCGTCGGTCTTGGAGCTCGTCTCCCCCCATGTCGACGAGCGCGGCATGTTCCGCTCCCACCCCCGCGCGGGCTCGTTCGACGGACACTTCTGCGCACGTTTCGTGAGGGTGGGGTAGCTCCGGCGCCCTTGCGGCTAGCATGGGGCGGTATGGTCGCGCCGCCATGTCAGGCGACCTTCGTCATATTCCGCGCGAATCCCTGGAGGTACCCCGAGTGAGGCAGAGTCTCATCACGAACTTCCGTAAGGTCTGCGAGGCCACGGCCATCCGAGCCGCGGCATGGAACGGGCGGGCCGACCAGGTGTCGGCCAACGCCGACGCCATGACGGCGGTCAGGCGTGGCTTGGGTGCCATGAGCATGTCCGGCCACGTCGTCCTCGGCCAGCGCGAGAGGATCGAGGGCAGCGAGCCCGGTGCCGTCCACGACATCCTACGTCGCGGCGAGGTCGTCGGCCGCGGTGGCGACTCGCTCGACATCGCCGTCGACCCGATCGAGGGAACCAACCTCGTCGCCAACAACCAGCCCAACGCGATCTCGGCCATCGCCTTCGCCCCGCGCGAGACGCTGCTCAACGCGCCGGTCGAGCGCATGTACAAGCTTGCCTGCGGCCCCGCCGTCGACCCCTGCGACGTCGGCATCGACCGTCCCGCGGCGCACAACGTCGCCGCGGTCGCGCGCGCCCTGGACAAGCCCGTGTCCGAGGTCGTCGTCTGCATCCTCGACCGCGCCCGCCATGCGGACCTGATCCGAGAGGTCCGCGAGACGGGCGCCCGCGTCCGCCTCATCTACGACGGTGACGTGCAGGCCTCGCTGTCCTGCGCCATCGAGGGCACCGACGTCGACATGCTGGTCGGCGAGGGCGGCGGCCCCGAGGGCGTTCTGGCATGTGCCGGCCTCAAGGCGCTCGGCGGCTTCTTCCAGGGCCGCTTCCACTTCACCGAGCCGGGCGAGCGCGCCGCGGCTGCGGCCGTGTGCGACTTCGACGTCGACGGCATCATCAACATGGACGAGATCGTCCGCACGAACGACATCCATTTCGTCGCCACGGGCATCACCGACGGCGAGATGCTCTCCGGCGTGCGTCGTGGCCGTGACGGTTCCGTCACCACCGAGTCCTTGGTAATGAGCTCGGTCGAGCACACCACCACCTTCGTGAGGACCCTCTATCGCTCGGGTAGCTTCGGCACGGACGTCTCCGAGCCTGGCCTGCACGACTCGATTTTCTAGCCGCCAGCACATCTTCTGGTTCTTCTCGCAATGAAAAAGGCCTGCATCCCAGGTGGGGTGCGGGCCTGTTCTCGCAGTGTCGGACGTGGCTGTCCGCGCGAATTCTTGCTAGCGGGAGCACGAGGAGCAACTGCCGCCGGAGCAACTGCCGCAGGAGTGCGACGAGTGGCCGCGCTGGTCGGTGTTGTAGAAGCCGGTGCCCTTGAAGGCGATGCCCGAGGCGCCGAAGACGCGCTGCGCCTCGCGGCCGCACTTGGGGCAGGTGACCTTGGGGTGCGCCGTCATGGGGTGCTCGACCTCGAACGTGAGCGAGCAGTTGTTGCAGCGATAGTCATAACGAGCCATGTTGGAACATACCTTTCGAAGTGCAATCGTATTTCGTCACGGCGCGTTCGCGCACGCAGGATTTACTGTACCCAAACCCAGGCGCCTGTGCCACGTTGTCTGCCCCGAGCGTAAGCTTTACCATGGGGCGGACAAATCGCGGCAGCGCCGACGCCCGTCGTGCGACTGTCCCGCCCACGACGGAAAGGTACGCATCCATGGCAATCACCGGAGCAATCTTCGACTGCGACGGCACCCTCGTCGACTCCATGCCCATGTGGGAGACCCTGTTCTACGACCTTCTCGATAGGCACGGCTTTCCCAAGGACGAGCGCGTCTGCGCCCTGGTGGACAGGTGCGAGCCGCTGAGCGTTCCCGATGAGTGCCGCGAGCTTGGGCTTGAGCTGGGCATCGATGCCACTGCCGAGGAGCTCTTCGAGGAGCTGCGTCAGCTCGTGCGCGAGGGCTACGAGCACACGGTCAAGCCCTACGACGGCACGCGCGCGTTCCTCCAGAGCCTCGCCGACGCCGGCATCCCGATGATCGTCGCCTCGTCGACGGGAGCCTCCGAGGTCGACCTTTGCCTGCGCGTCCATGGGCTGCGCGACTTCTTCGTCGGCATCGTGAGCGCGGAGGACCTGGGCCTCTCCAAGGAGGAGCCCGAGATCTACTTCCAGGCCCTCGAGAAGCTCGGCACCCGGCGCGAGACGACTTGGGTCTTCGAGGACGCACCCTTCGGCCTGACCACCTCGGAGCGTGCCGGCTTCCCCAACGTCTGCATCCACAACGACCATGACGGGCGTGACGAGAAGTTCGCCCGCGAGCACAGTCGCGTCTTCTCGAACGAGTACGACGACGTCAGCCTGTCGCTGCTGCAGGGCCTCGACTAGCCGTGGCGCGGGAGTGCCACCCGCGCGAGCGGGTGCTCGTCGTCGCGGGCTCGCCCGAACCGAGCTCGCCGGAACTTCTCCGCAGGCTCGCGTCTGACGCCGACCGTGTGGTGGCGGTCGATCGCGGCCTGGATGCCTGCATCGCGGCCGGTGTGGCGCCGGACGACTTCGTGGGGGACGCGGACAGCGCGTCGTCCACCTCGCTGGCGCGACTCGACGGGATGGGCTGTGCCGTCCGCACGTTCACCACGCAGAAGGACTACACGGACCTTGGCCTTGCCCTGCGGCTTCTTCGCGACCCCAAGGGCGAGCTCGACGCCACCAACCGTGCCGAGAAGCGTGTGCTCGCGAACGGGTCGAGGTTGCCCAGGGTGTTCCTGACCTGCTCTTCGGGCGGAAGGCCCGACCACTTTCTCGGGGTGTTTGGTGCGATGTGCGAGTATGCCGACCTTGATCCCATACTCGTGGAGGATGGTTTCGAATGCCATGTCCTCGCTCCCGAGGGGAGGCGCGTGTGGAGGGCCTGCGCGGGCGATGTCGGCCGCACCGTCTCCGTCGTGGCCATTGCCGCCGACACCGTTGCGAGTGAGCGCGGCCTACGTTGGGAACTCGATCATGCCGCCATGCCGGTCCTGTCCGACCTCGGCGTCTCGAATGTCGTGGAGCATGAGGGCGACGAGGTCGAATGCCATTCGGGTGCGGTGGCGGTCTTTCTGCGCGACTGAGCGAATGCCGTTGACTGTTATATAGGTTGTTGTGTGACGGGGCCGTCCGATAGGGTGGCCCCGTCTGACATCGCACGCGTCTCGTGCTTCCCCGTGCCAAACAAGTGGGTTTCCGTATGGGGCGCTGCTATTTGCCAGGCAAGCCGCTTTTCTTACGCCGACTCGATTCTCCGTGCCAGGAAAGCGAGTTTTCTTACAGACCGGATGAGCCTTCTGCCACGCAAATGGGTTTACTTACGGTTTTCGGGGCCCATCGGCTCGGTAAGTCCTCAATCCAATTAGGACGACACAGATGTCCAGTCTATCTACCTGCGGTTTTGTCGGCAGCGGCTATCCGTGGGTACGCGAGCCCCATATCGCCGATGTGTCGGGTGGTAAGAAACTCTGTTTCCCTGGCGCGCGGTGATGCCTGGCTGTAAGAAAACCCATTTGCTTGGCGCAGGCACCCGTCCGCTTGTAGTGGCCCCGTCTGACGTCGCACGCTTCTCGTGCTCCGGCTGGGCCATTGTCTGTCAACAAAAAAGGGCCGCCCGAAGGCGACCCAGAAAGTTCAATGTGAGGCTTATCGCGTCTTAGGAGCGAGCAACCTTGCCAGACTTCAGGCACGTGGTGCAGACGTTCATCTTCTGACGGTGACCGTCGACGACAACGCTGACGTGCTGGATGTTGGGCTTGAACTTGCGGTTGACGACGCGGTGCGAGTGGCTGACCGAACGACCGGCGACAGCGTGCTTACCGCAGATCTCACAAACCTTCGACATGGTTAAAACCTCCGTTGCAGCGGCGCTCTCGCGCACGCGATGACACATAGCTGGATAAATATAGCACAGGGATTTTCCCATGCAAGGTACCTCCACAACTACGAGCAAATTAATCCAAGAGGGTTCTATTCGAGGCCCCTTATGGTCTGTGTATGCTCGCATGCCCTCGCGCACGCGAAGGCAGGTACCGCAACGGCTATACTAACAAGTTGTTCAAGTTTGAGAAGACGGCGTCCGAATATGCGCACCCACCCTCCATGGCGAGTGCGTCGCAGCGAGGGCTGTGCGGGCGCCGACCGAGAGGAGAAGGCATGCCCACCGCCATTCCCGGAACGCTTAAGGTCTCGAACGACTGCATCTCCGACCTTGCCGGTTATGCCGCCATGGAGTGCTACGGCATCGTCGGCATGGCCGTCACCGACGCCAACGAGGGCGTCGCCCGCCTGCTGCCCCTCAACGGGCTTCGTCGCGGCATCGACGTCTCCCAGCAGGAAGGCCGCCTCGTCGTAGACATGCACGTGATCGTCGAGCAGGGCGTCAACATGGCGTCCGTCTCCAAGAACCTTTCCGACAACGTGCAGTTCCTGCTCAAGCGCATCGCCGAGATCTCCGATGTCGACGTCCGCGTCCACATCGAGGGCATGCGCACGCACTAGCAGCCAACGTACACGAGACGAACCATCACAGATCGAGGACCCAACACATGATTGCTTCCGTCATCAAGGCCTGTTTCCCCGTCGCGGCAAAGGTTGTCGCCGACAAGGCCGAGGAGATCAACAAGCTCAACGTATTCCCCGTGCCCGATGGTGACACGGGCACCAACATGTCGCTCACCCTTGGCACGGTCGTCAAGGAGGTCGAGGCCCTTCCCGCCGACGCCGACATGGAGGCCGTTGCCAAGGCCATCACGCACGGCTCCCTCATGGGAGCCCGCGGCAACTCCGGCGTCATCACGAGCCAGATTCTTCGCGGCATGGCTGAGGGACTCGTCGGCGCCCACGACCCGGTGACCTCCGCAGACATCGCCTCCGCCTTCCGCAACAGCGTGAAGGTCGCCTTCAAGGCGGTCCGCAAGCCCGTCGAGGGCACGATCCTCACCGTCATCCGCGACGTTTCCGCCCGCGCCGACCGCTGCGCCATCGAGAGGCTCGGCGTCAGCGAGACGCTCGCCGCCATCGTCGTCGAGGCGTACGAGTCCGTCGCGCGCACGCCCGACCTTCTCCCCGTCCTCAAGGAGAACGGAGTCGTCGACTCGGGCGCCTACGGCTTCGCCACGTTCCTCGAGGCCTTCGTCAACGCCGCCCTCGGTGGCTCCGAGACCGTCGACTTCAACCCGACCATCTCCTCCGACGCGGCGGCCAAGGGCCACGTCGACGACAGGGTCCAGATCGAGCTCAACGACGACTGGGAGGGCTCGGAGTTCCGCTACTGCAACGAGTTCCTCTTCAAGGCCGAAGAGGGCTTCGACCCGGATGCCGCTCTCGCGCACCTTGCCACCCTGGGCGACTGCGAGCTCGTGGTCGGCTCGTTCCCTGACTTCAAGGTCCACGTCCACTCCAACGAGCCGAACAAGGTCCTCGAGTACATGCTTGGCTACGGCCAGGTCTACGAGGTCTTCATCCACAACATGGACATGGAGGCCCACGACCGCACCGCCAAGATTGCCGACGACAAGGCCGCCGAGGCCGCTTCCGAGCCCGTCCGCGAGCGTAAGGACCTCGGCTTCGTTGCCGTTGCGGCCGGCTCCGGCGAGGCGGAGATCCTCAAGTCCCTCGGCGTCGACGTGGTCGTGTCCGGTGGTCAGACCATGAACCCCGCCACGGCAGACATCCTGGCGGCCATCGAGAAGGTCAACGCCAAGAGCGTCATCGTCCTTCCCAACAACGGCAACATCCGCATGACCGCCGAGGCCGCCGCGACCGCTTGCGACGAGTGCGAGGTCGCCGTCGTTCCCACCAAGACCGTCCCGCAGGCCTTTGCCGCCATGTTCGTCGTCGACGACACCGCCTCGCTCGAGGACAATGCCCAGGCCATGACCGACGCACTTGCCGACGTTCGCGACGGTGAGGTCACCAGCGCGGTGCGTGACTCCGCCGCTGCCGACGGAACCCCCATCCACGACGGCGACGTCATGGGCATCGTCGACGGCGCGATTGTCTCGGTCGGCAGCGACGTTACCGCCGTGACCCTCGACATCATCTCCAAGATGCAGGACGAGGAGGAGGGCGACACCCTCACCATCCTGGCCGGCTGCGACCTCGACGACGACGCCTTCGAGGCCCTGTGCGACGCCATCGAGCAGGCCCAGCCCGACCTCGAGGTCGACGCCCACCGCGGCGAGCAGCCCCTCTATCCCGTCATCTTCTCCATCGAGTAGCCCATGGGGGACGCCCGCGTGCCCAGCGGCTGCCTCCCGTGCATCGGGGATGCGGCGGACCGTCCCAAGCGAACCGTCTCGCTTGGCGACGATCCGTCGCATCTTCGCTATGTCTCGGGCGCCCGCGCCGAGGCCCTCGAGCGCATG
The DNA here is from genome assembly GCA_934792625.1 of uncultured Atopobiaceae bacterium. GTDB lineage: Bacteria > Actinomycetota > Coriobacteriia > Coriobacteriales > Atopobiaceae > CAKVON01. The sequence goes on along the minus strand of CAKVON010000004.1, from coordinate 45,941 downwards.
GGCCTGCGCAGCGTTCGCGACGTCCTTCTCGAGATTCCCCATCGCTACCAGGACTTCTCTCATAGGGTCGACATCGCCCTTGCCGACGTGGGTCGTGAGGCCACCGTCGTGGGCACCGTCGACCGTGTGACCCTCAAGCGGCCCAAGCCGCGCATGAGCGTGGTCGAGCTTGCCGTGGTCGACGCCACGGGCGTGATCATGGCCGTGTTCTTCAAGCAGCCCTGGATTGCCGAGCAGGTCAAGAGGGGTGACGTCGTTGCCCTTTCGGGCACCGTGAGCTTCTCGTATGGCTTCAAGAGGATGACATCGCCCTACCACGAGGTGCTGTCGTCCGACTCCGACGCGGCCTCGTTCTCGCGCATCCTGCCCGTGCACCGCCTGAGCGAGGGACTGTCGGCGGCGTGGATGCGCAGGATCGAGTCGTGTGCGCTTGCGGTGCACGGGGACGTCTGCGACTATCTCCCCGCCGGCCTCGTCGCGCGGCGCGGCCTCATGACGCTTGCCCGCGCGCTGCGCGAGGCGCACTTCCCGTCGGACGCCGACTCGGCCGAGTGCGCCCGCCGACGCCTTGCCTACGACGAGCTGCTCTGCCTGCAGGTGGCCCTTCTCGCCAGGCGGCGCATCTCGCAGCGGGGCATCTCGCCGACGCGCCACGAGGTTGCCGGGGCACATGTCGCGGCCCTGCGCCGGGCCATGCCGTTCGAGCTTTCTGACGAGCAGGACGCGGCGGTTCGCGAGATCTTCTCCGACATGGCGTCGGGGGAGGTCATGAACCGCCTGCTTCTGGGCGACGTCGGCACCGGAAAGACCGCCGTGGCCGCCTTTGCCCTTGCCGCCGTCGCGGACACCGGCACCCAGGCCGCGATGATGGCCCCTACCTCGGTCCTGGCGCGCCAGTATGCCGAGAAGCTCGGTCCGCTGCTCGATCGTGCGGGCATCCGTTGGGCCATCCTCGTGGGGTCGACCCCCGTCGAGGAGCGTGCGCACTCGACCGCGGCATTTGCCACGGGCGACATCGACGTCGCCTTCGGCACGACGGCACTTCTCTCCAGCGACGTGCGCTTCCGCAGGCTGTCTCTGGTCGTGATCGACGAGCAGCACCGCTTTGGCGTCGACCAGCGCGCGGCCCTCAGGAGGAAGGGCCCTGGCGCCGACCTTCTCGCGATGAGCGCCACGCCCATCCCGCGCACGCTCGCGCTCTCGGTCTATGGCGACATGTCGCTCTCGCGCATCGCGCATCGACCGGTTGTCGGGGCGGGTGTCACGACCGAGGTACTGGCACCCGAGAACCTCGACATCGCCTACGGGGCCATCCGCGAGGCCGTGGGCGCGGGGCGGCGCGCCTACGTCGTGTGCCCCCTCATCGACGACGCGGACGAGGGCGACGACATGCCCGACGACGCGGCGCCGGAGGGGGCCCATGGCAGCCGAAGGCCCGCGCACTCGGCGACCTCGGTGGCGCGCGAGCTCGAGATATCCCTGCTGCGCGGCCTGCGCATCGGCCTTCTCACGGGTCGCATGCCCGCCGTCGAGAAGGACCGTGTGATGGAACGGTTCCGCGCGGGCGACATTGACGTCTTGGTGTCGACGACCGTCATCGAGGTAGGTGTCGACGTGCCCGAGGCCACCGTCATGCTCGTGCACGACGCCGACCGGTTTGGCCTGGCGACCCTGCACCAGCTGCGCGGTCGAGTGGGTCGCGGCAGCCATGCGGGGCGGGTGTTTCTGGGCACCACCGCGCGCAAGGGCACGCCCGCGCGCCGTCGCCTGTCCGCGCTCGAGCGCACCTCCGACGGGATGGAGCTTGCGCAGAGGGACCTGGAGCTTCGCCACGAGGGCGAGGTCCTTGGGTATAGGCAGTCGGGTGGGGTAACCCTTCGCCATGTCGACCTTGTCGCCGACGACGACCTCGTGCGCGCCGCATTCCATGACGCGCGTGGAATCGCCTCGGCCGATCCCGAGTTGGAATCTGCCCCGTACGCGCCGCTCGCCTTCGAGATCAGGCGTAGGTTCGGGGGTTACTTTGAGGAAATGGAGCGTTCGTGAGGATAGTTGGTGGCAAGTGGAGGGGAAAGCCCTTCGACGCACCGTCGGGGCGCGACGTGACGCGCCCGACGACCGATCGCGTGCGCGAGGCAATGGCCTCGATGGTCCTGTCTGCATATGACCTTGACCTGTCGGGGGTCAGCGTTCTCGACGCCTTCGCCGGCTCGGGGGCGATCGGCCTCGAGCTCGTCTCGCGAGGGGCCGGCTCCGCCACGTTGGTCGACTCCGACAGGCGAAACGCGCAGCTGCTCAGGGCCAACGTTTCTGGTCTGGGCGCATCCTCGCAGGCGCGCGTCGTCTGCGGCGATGCCTTCAGGCTCGCCGCGTCCGGCCGCATGCCCGGGGCACCCTTCGGCGTCGTGGCGCTCGACCCTCCCTACGCGACCGACGCGGGTCAGGTCGGGGGCCTCGTGGATTCGCTTGCCGCCGCCGGCCTTCTGGCCGACGGGTGCCTCGTCCTCTACGAGCGCTCGAGTGGCGGTCCCGAGCTGTCGCTCTCGTGTGGGTCGAGCGTCGTCAAGCAGAAGCGTTACGGCACGACCTGCGTCGACCTGCTTCGTATCGAGGGGGTGCGCGACTAGATGGGCAACCAGACCGACATCAGGCACGTTGTCGTGCCCGGAACGTTCGACCCGGTGACCCTGGGCCACCTTGACGTCATCGAGCGTGCGACCCGCTTCTGCCCGCACGTGAGCGTCGCGGTGGCGGCCTCGCAGGGCAAGAACGGAACCGGTCCGACGTTTTCCCTGGATGAGCGCGTCGACATGATTCGGGAGGCCCTTGCCGAGAAGGACGTGGAGGGCGTGGACGTCCTGCCCCTGACGGGGCTTCTCGTCGACTTCTGCCACGAGCATGGCGCCGGCGCCGTGGTCAAGGGCCTGCGTGCCACCACGGACTTCGAGTACGAGCTGCAGCAGGCCGACCTCAACGCGAGGCTCGCCCCCGACATCGAGAGCATCTTCGTCATGTCGAGTCCCGAGCTCGGCTGCGTCTCGTCCTCGGTCGTCCGCGAGCTGGCGGGCCTTGGCGGAAACGTCGGCTTGCTCGTGCCGCCTTGTGTGGAGAGGCGCCTGCGCGCCCATTACGGCTTCCGCTGAGGAGTGGTGCGCACTTCTCGCCCGTGTGGATGGGATGGGCGCTGCTCACACGCCTTGTTGGCATGCGCTAATCTGATAAGCTGAACCGTTGAATGGAAATTTGTGTGGCGACGGTGCCTAGGAGCCGTCGGCATTTACGCGATTGCTCTCACGAAAGGAGACCCGGATGCAGCCAGGTGAGGAGATTGAGAGCCTGATCGACGAGCTCGAGCAGATCGTGACCGAGGCCAAGTCGCCGCTCACCGGCGGCGGCCAGAAGAAGATCGTGGACCAGCAGGACGTCTACGAGATTCTCGACGAAATTCGCCGAATCTTCCCGCAGGAGTTCTCCGACGCCCGTCGCATCCTCAAGGAGCAGGGCGAGCTTCTGGCGCGTGCCCAGCAGCAGGCCGACGCCATCGTCGCCGATGCCCAGCAGCAGGCCATGATCCTCGCCGGCGACCAGGAGGTCGTCCGCCTGGCCCAGTCGCAGGCCGATGACATCCGCGACCAGGCCCAGCAGTACGAGCGTGACACCCGCTACAACGCCGAGGAGTACGCGCAGTCCGTCCTGGCGCACCTCGAGGACAACCTCAAGTCGCTCACGAGCACCGTCGAGCGCGTCCGCCAGACCCTCGACGAGAACTCCGGCCCGCGCAACACGACCAACAACGTGCCCTGGTAGCCATGGGAGCATTTCAGCCTATCATCGTCCGGCTCGACGAGACGCTCGAGCTCGCTGGCGACACCACCTGCCTTGCCGACCACATCGACGTCGACTCCTACACGCTGGGCGAGCATGAGTTCCGCCTGCCTGATGGCGTGGACTATGACCTTGTGCTCACCAACGCGGGCGAGGGCATCCTGGTTACGGGAATGCTGCGTGCCCACGTTGTGGGGGAGTGCGATCGCTGCCTCGAGCCCGCCGAGTTCGACGTTGCCGGGGAGGTCGACGAGTACTATCTGTTCCACGAGCCCGAGACCGAGCCGGAGGATGACGACGAGGAGGAGGGTGTCGACTACTCCTTGGTCTCCGACGACCACACGATCGATGTGGCCGAGGCCCTGACCAGCGCCCTTCTCATGGAGACGCCCTTCGTCGTCCTGTGCAGTGAGGATTGCAAGGGCCTGTGCCCCACCTGCGGCGCCAACCTCAACGAGGGCGATTGCGGATGTGCCGAGAAGCGCGCCCAGCAGGCGCTCGACGACAGTCCCTTTGCGGCCCTCAAGAACCTGGATTTGGGCGACAGGTAATTCCGTATGGGGAAATCGAGTGTCTTCACCGGATTTCCCCTTCACAACCCGCTGGAAATGTGGACAATTAGACCTTGTTGCGCAGGGGTGCAAGCCAAGGCATTTCTGTGCTACTATCTACGCTTGTGATTGATGCGGGCACGAGCTCGCTTCTTCAAGGACGTTAAGGAGTCAATGATGGCAGTTCCCAAGCAGAAGAAGGGTCGCGGCGCTACGCACACTCGCCGTTCGGCCAACAGCAAGCTCGCCGCGCCCGCGCGTTCCACGTGCCCCCAGTGCGGTGCCGTGAAGCTTCCGCACCACGTGTGCCCCAACTGTGGCTTCTACAAGGACCGCGAGGTCATCGTCACCGAGTAGAAGTGACAACGTGTTCGGCCCGGGAGGCCGGCCCTTCTGGGCCGGCCTCCTTTTTTGCCGCATAGACTCGTGGCGCCGCCTGTGGCGCCGGGAAGAGAGGTAGCCATGACGACAACCGTATGCGTCGACGCCATGGGCGGAGATGAGCGCCCGGAGGTCGTGCTCGAGGGAATCGCCCAGGCGCTCGCCGCCGATTCCGACCTCACGGTCCTCGTCGCGGGTGACGAGGACGTGGTCGTCCCGTTCTGCGCGTCCCACGACCGAGCCCGCGCGCTGGTGACCACCGAGGTCATCGGCATGGGGGAGCATCCGACCGACGCGGTGCGCTCCAAGCGCGATTCCAGCATCGTCCAGGGCTGTCTCGCCGTGCGCCATGGCGATGCCGACGGGTTCTTCTCGGCAGGCTCCACCGGCGCGGTGCTGACGGCCGCCACGCTCAACGTGGGCAGGCTTCGCGGCATCAAGCGCCCCGCGATTGCCTTTCCGTTCCCGAGCCTGTCGGGGCGCAGGAGCATCGTGCTCGACATCGGCGCCAACGCCGACTGCCGTCCCGAGATGATCGTCCAGTTCGCAAAGATGGGGTCGGCCTATGCGCGCGTGATCTTCGGCACCGCCGAGCCGAGCGTCGCCCTTCTCTCCAATGGCACCGAGGACGCCAAGGGGTCCGAGACCGTCGTATCGTTCCACGAGGCCCTGGCCGAGTCCTGCCCGACCTTCGTTGGCAACTGCGAGGGCTGTGACCTGCTCAAGGGCGACTACGACGTCATCGTGTGCGACGGCTTCACTGGAAACGTCGCGCTCAAGTCGCTTGAGGGCACCGCGAAGTTCCTCGTCGCGCGCATCAAGGAGGCCGCCTCCTCCTCCAAGCGCTTCGCCCTGGGTGCGGGCCTGCTCAAGCCTGCCATCAAGCAGGTCGCGAGCGAGCTGTCCTCCGGTGGCACCGGCGGCGCGATCCTTCTTGGCCTCAAGGCCCCCGTGGTCATCGGCCATGGCGCGACCAGCGTCGACGACGTGCGGGATGCCACCCTCACCACCGCCCGATTCGTTCGCGACGGCCTCGTGGCGAAGATCGCCGACGACGTCGCGTAGCCTGTCGTACGGGTACAATTGAACGAGTATGCGCGGGGTGGCCATACGGTCACCCCGCGTCATGAGAAGTCATTACCGAAAGGAGCGCACATGGACCGCGCTGCCATCCTCGAGAAGATCATCGCCCTGGTCTGCGACACACTCGATGCCGAGGCCGCCGACGTCACCGAGGACACCACCTTCGACGACCTCAACGCCGATTCCTTCGACAAGCTCGAGCTCGTCACCGCCCTGGAGGACGAGTTCGGCCTCACCCTCGACGACGACGTTCTTGCCTCTATCGGCTCCGTCCATGACGCGGTGGATGCCATCGCCGCCGCCCAGTAGGCGATGTCGTTGGCTTTTTCCCGCATCGACAATGCCGAGAAGATCCTCGGCTACGAGTTCCACGACAAGGGCCTCATCCGCAGCGCGCTGACGCACCCCTCGGCGGTCGAGGGCCAGCCCGTCGCGCGCTCCTACGAGCGCCTCGAGTTTCTGGGTGACTCGATTCTGGGCGCCATGGTGGCGACCGACCTGTTCGGTCGCTATCCCGACATGGACGAGGGTCAGCTCACCAAGATCAAGATCGCGCTGGTCTCCGGCGCGATGCTCTCGCGCGTGGCCGAGGACATGGGCCTCGGCGAGTGCATCACCTTCGGCGAGTCCGAGTTGGGCACCGACGCGCGCGGCATGCACTCCGCCCTCGAGAACGTCTACGAGTCCGTCGTGGGCGCGCTGTACCTCGACGCCGGCTTCGACGTGGCCCACGCCTTCGTCGTGCGCACGCTCGGCCCGTACGTCTCGCGCGACCTCGAGCACACCTCCGAGAACGCCAAGTCCCGCCTGCAGGAGGTCACGCAGCGCAGGGTCAAGCGCGCGCCGACCTACGAGCTCGTCGGCCAGTCTGGCCCGGCCCACATGCCGACCTTCACCTGCGCCGTCCTTCTCGACGGCAAGCGCATCGCCGAGGGGTCCGGCCACTCCAAGAAGCTTGCCGAGACCGCGGCGGCCGAGGCAGCCCTCGAGGTGCTCACGGCTGGCGAGAAGAACGCTGCCAAGAAGGGGTAGCCAGGTGTATCTGAAGTCACTCACGCTTAAGGGCTTCAAGTCCTTCGCGGACAGGACCCACATGGTCTTCGACCCCGGCCTGACCGTGGTCGTCGGCCCCAACGGCTCCGGCAAGTCCAACGTCTCGGACTCGATCCTTTGGGTGTTGGGCGAGCAGAGCGCGCGCATGCTGCGTGGCCAGGCCATGGAGGACGTCATCTTCTCCGGCTCGTCCGCGCGACAGCCGGTCGGCGTGGCAGAGGTCACCCTCGTGCTCGACAACTCCGACCACACCTTGCCAGTCGACTTCGACGAGGTCGGCGTCACGCGCAGGATGTACCGTTCGGGTGAGTCCGAGTACCTCATCAACGGCGCACCCGCCCGCCTGATGGACATTCAGGACATCCTGCACGACTCCGGCCTCGGCAAGGAGACCCACTCGATCATCTCGCAGGGCAAGCTCGACTCCATCCTGCAGAGCCGCCCCGAGGAGCGTCGCGAGCTCATCGAGGAAGCCGCCGGCATCTCCAAGCACCGCCGTCGCAAGGAGCGCTCGCTTCGCAAGCTCAAGAGCATGGACGAGAACCTACGTCGCGCCAAGGACATCTCCCGCGAGATCTCGCGTCAGCTTCGTCCGCTCGAGCGCCAGGTCAACAAGGCCAAGCGGGCCAACGACATCTCCAGCAGGCTCTCCGAGCTCACCACGACCCTGGCCGTCGACGACCTGCGTGCCCTCCAGCGCGAGTGGAACGACCTCACCGCCCGCGGAAAGGAGTCCGACGCCGAACTCGAGCTCGCCCGCTATCGCCTGGACGAGAAGAAGCGCGAGCTCGAGAAGCTCCAGTCAATGCTCGAGCAGAAGGGCCTGTTCGTCGGCGACCTCGGCGAGCAGCGCCGTCGCATGCAAGATGCCCTCGGTCGCATCGACTCCGATATGCGCCTTCTGGAGGAGAAGGGCAAGAACATGGTCGACAAGCTCTCCGAGATGCGGATGAGCCTGTCCACCCTGGAGCGCCAGCGTGCCGAGGCGGCCTCCGAGCTCGATCGGGCCACGTCGGAGCTCGATGCCTCCAAGGCCAAGTTCGACCAGCTCTCCGCTGACGTCGCCGAGCTTGGCCCTGCCGCCGTCGCCGCTCGCGACGCGCTCCGCGAGACCGAGGGCTCCATCGCCCAGCTCAACGCCGACCAGCGTGCCGCCCAGCGCACCTGCGACCAGGAGACGCTCGCCTACGTGCGCCTCAAGGAGCAGGTCAGCAACGCGGAGGTCGAGGACTCGATGTTCGAGAGCCGCATCACGCAGCTCGACGAGACCGTGGCGACCTGCGAAGAGGCGCTCGCCGAGCGTCGCGATCGCAAGGCCGATACCGAGAAGAGCATCTCGTCCGCCTCGATTGCCGCCGAGCGCGCGGCAAAGGCCATCTCTCAGTGCAAGCGCGACCTGCACGAGGCGTCCTCTGCCGAGGACAAGGCTCGCAAGGCCTCCTCCGAGGCAAAGGCGTCCCTCGCGGCCCTGCGCTCCGTCGACTCCTCCGTCGAGGCCTCCAGCCCGCTCGTGGCGAGCGTGGCCTCCGACCCCAATGCCCGCGCCCTCATCGGCTGCCGCCTCGGCGACCTCATCGAGGCGCCCGCCGAGCTCGAGGCGCTTGTCGAGCGGCTCCTGGGCGAGGACCTCTCCGCCCTTGTCGTTGCCGACGCCGACGCGCAGGCGACCGTTGCCGGCGTTGCCGTCGCTGCCTCGGGCAAGTCCGGCCAGGCGACCGTCGTCTCCCGCTCCGCGCGAGCGGGACGTCCGAGCGCAGTGGGCCACGACATGCTCGTCGACCACCTGGACGTTTCCGAGGACGCCCGCGGCCTGGTCGAGGCACTTCTCGGCGACGTCGCCCTTGTGGACGACGTCGTCTCTGCCGTTGAGGCGCATGTCGCCAACCCCGGCCTCACGTTCGTCTCCCGCGATGGTGCCACCGTTCTGCCCGACGGGCGCTGCGTCGTGGGCACGCCTGCCGGCGCCGAGACGGGCGCCCTGGAGCGCAAGCGTCGCATCCGCTCGCTGGAGGACGGGATGCCCGACATCGAGAGGGCGCTCTCCGAAGCTCAGTCCCAGGTGGCGGCGGCCCGCAGGGCCCTGTCCGGCGAGCGTGACGAGGCCGACCGCGCGAAGGGCGACCTCGCGCGCCTGCGTGGCGAGTTGTCCTCGGTCACCTCCGAGATCGGTCGCCTGGAGGCCCAGCGCAACCAGGCCGAGAACGAGCGCGCCCAGGTCGCCAAGAGGCGCGCCGCCGCGGGCGAGAAGGCCCGCGAGGCCAAGCCCAAGCTCGACGCCCATCTGAGGGCATCCGAGGATGCCAAGGCGAAGGTCGCGTCCATCTCGGAGAGGGTGGCAGAGCTCGAGGCGCTTCGTGCCGAGCAGACCAAGGCCGAGTCCAAGGCGGCGGCCAAGCTCGCCGAGGCCAGGCTCGAGTTCGTCACCACCCGCGAGCGTCGCAGCCACCTCGAGTCCCGCAGCCGCGAGCTCTCTTCTCGCCTGTCCGACCTTGAGGGGCGTGTCACCGCCATCGAGCGCAGCTCCCGCTCGCTCGAGGTGCTGAGGCTTCGTGTCGACCCGCTCCACGAGCGATATGACGCCATCCAAAAGACCGCCACCGCCTGGGCGGAGCGCCTGCGCGACCGCGCGAGCCTCGCCGAGGCCGATTCCGACTCCCTCAAGAAGACGATTGGCGACGCCAAGGCCCAGGTGACCGATGCCCAGTCCGCCTACGAGGCCGCCCAGGCCTCGACGGCCGACGTCAAGGTCGCTGCCGGAAGGCTCGAGGTCCAGGTCGAGACAAAGATCCAGGCGATCGTCGCCGACGGAGCCTACACGCTCGAGGATGCGCTTGCGCTGCCCGAGCCCGCCGACCGTGACGCCGACGAGCGCGAGGTCGCCAGCCTCAAGCGCCAGCTCGCCGACATCGGCCCCGTCAACCAGGTCGCCATGGACGAGTATGAGCAGCTCAAGCGCCGTGCGGATTATATCGGTGAGCAGGTTGCCGACCTCGAGAGCGCCCGCAGGGCCCTCGTCAAGATTACCGCCGCCATCGACCGTAAGATGCGCAGGCAGTTCCTGGTCACCTTCGACAAGGTCAACTCGAACTTCGAGGAGGTCTTCTCGATGCTGTTCCCTGGTGGCAAGGCCCACCTCGAGATGACCGACCCCGACCATCTCGCCGAGACCGGCATCGAGATCGTCGCCCAGCCCCGCGGCAAGCGCCTGTCCAAGATGACGCTCATGTCCGGTGGCGAGAAGTCCCTGACGGCCCTGGCACTGCTCTTCGCCGTCTACAGGACCCGTACCGTGCCCTTCTACGTGTTCGACGAGGTTGAGGCCGCGCTCGACGACTCCAACCTCGACAAGCTCCTTGGTGCCATCGAGCACCTCAAGCAGTCCACGCAGCTCATCGTCATCTCCCACCAGAGAAGGACGATGGAGCAGGCCGACGTCCTCTACGGCGTGTCGATGCAGGCGGACGGCGTGAGCCACGTCGTCTCGCAGCGACTCGACCGTGCAACCGGAAAGGTGGTTGACGCTTAATGGGATTCACAGACAGCCTCAGGCGAGGCCTCGAGCGCACTCGTGAGGCGCTCAACGAGATCTTCTACATGGGCGGCGAGGTCGACGAGGACTTTTGGGAGGACCTCGAGGACACGCTCGTAATGGGTGACATGGGCGCCGAGGTCGCGATGCACGTGACCGACGATTTGCGTGAGCAGGCCGCCCGCGAGAACCTGCGCACCGCCGAACAGCTCAAGGGCGCGCTCGCCAAGAGGCTCGCCCAGGTGTTCCCCACGCCCGCGCGCGATCCGTTCGACGACGTCCCGAGCTGCGTCCTGTTCGTCGGCATCAACGGCGCGGGCAAGACCACCACGGTCGGCAAGCTGGCCGGTCGTGCCCGCACGCAGGGCACCGGCGTGCTCATCGGCGGTGCGGACACCTTCCGTGCAGCCGCCATCGAGCAGCTCCAGGTCTGGGGCGAGCGCGCCGACGTCGAGGTCGTCACCCGCGAGCGCGGTGCCGACCCCGCGAGCGTCTGCTATGACGTCATCGAGCGTGCCGAGGCAAACGGGACCGACCTCGTCCTTATCGACACCGCGGGTCGTCTGCACACCTCCTCGGACCTCATGCGCGAGCTTGCCAAGGTGGTCAACGTCACCCGCAAGCGCTCCGCGATGCCCGTCACCGTCGTTCTCGTGATCGACGCGACTACCGGTCAGAACGGCCTCGCGCAGGCGAAGGAGTTCAACGACTCCCTGGACATCGATGGCCTTATCGTCACCAAGCTCGACGGCACCGCCAAGGGCGGCATTGCCGTTGCCATCTCCAGCCAGCTCAACCTGCCCATCTATCGAATCGGCGTGGGGGAGGGCATCGAGGACCTGCAGGTCTTCGACGCCGAGTCCTTCTGCGAGGCCCTCGTGGGCGATACCGAAGGGATCTAACCGATGTTCAACAACCTCTCCGACCGCCTCCAGGACACCTTTGACAAGCTTCGGGGCAAGGGCCGCCTCACCGAGGAGGACATCACCCTCGCGATGCGCGAGATTCGCATGGCCCTTCTCGAGGCAGACGTCAACTTCCGTGTCGTAAAGCAGTTCGTCGCGTCCTGTAAGGAGAAGTGCCTCACGTCCGAGGTGCTCGATTCGCTGACGCCCGCGCAGAACGTTGTCGCCATCGTCCTCGACGAGCTCACCGAGCTTCTCGGCTCCACAGAGTCCAAGCTCGTGCTGATGCAGAACCGCACGCCCAACGTCATCATGCTCGTGGGTCTGCAGGGTTCGGGTAAGACGACCGCGGCGGTCAAGCTCGCCAACCTGTTGAAGAAGAAGGGTCACAGCCCGCTTCTGGCCGCCTGCGACACCTATCGTCCCGCAGCCGCCGACCAGCTCGAGACCCTTGGCACTGAAATCGGCGTTCCGGTGTTCCGTGGCGACGGCCAGCACCCGGTCGAGATTGCCAAGGCCTCCATTCGTGAGGCCGTCGACCACATGCGCGACGTCGTCATCGTCGATACCGCGGGACGCCTGCAGATCGACGAGCAGATGATGCAGGAGGCCGTCGACATCAAGGCCGCCGTCAAGCCCGACCAGGTCCTCATGGTCGTCGATGCCATGACCGGCCAGGACATCGTCAACGTCGTCTCCGAGTTCGCCGACCGGACCGACTTCGACGGCGTCATCATGTCCAAGCTCGACGGCGATGCCCGTGGAGGTGGCGCCCTCTCCGTCCGTGCCGTCACCGGCAAGCCCATCAAGTTCGTCTCTATGGGCGAGAAGCCCGATTCGCTCGAGGTCTTCCATCCCGACCGCATGGCCAAGCGCATTCTTGGCATGGGTGACGTCTATGGCATCATCGAGCAGGCGCAGCAGGCTGCCACCGAGGAGCAGGCTGCGGCTGCCGAGCGCATGCTGCGCGAGGGCTTCACGATGGACGACATGCTCTCCCAGATGCAACAGATCCGCAAGATGGGTGGCCTGTCAAAGATCGCGTCCATGATTCCCGGCGTCGAGCGTGCCATCTCCCAGAACAAGGCCGCCGGCATCGATGACACCGCCCTCACTCGCATCGAGGCGATCATCCACTCCATGACGAAGGAGGAGCGTGCCAAGCCCAAGATCATCAACGGCCAGCGTCGCCGTCGCATTGCCAGGGGCTCGGGTCGCTCGGTTCAGGAGGTCAACGCCCTGATGAAGCAGTGGGGCGAGATGAACAAGATGATGGGCAGGGTCCGTGCGATGGCCTCGAGCACGGGCGGTCGCGGCAACAAGCGCGCCATGCGCTCGATGATGCAGGGCATGGGTATCGACCCGCGCCAGATGCGCTTCTAGCCACGGCTGCGTTCGACTCTCCATCGAGTTACGGAACATACTTGCCTTATTCGAGAAGGGGGTCGCCCGCATTGCGGACGACCCCCTGATTCGTGCGTGCTCTTCCGGGTGCTTCCCGACGGTTAGTGGTGGACTACCACGACCGTGCCCACGTCACAGAGGTCGTAGAGTTGCTTGGCCTTATCGAAGGGAAGGTTGACGCAGCCGTGAGAGCCGGCGTAGGTGTAGATGTCGCCGCCGAAGGCGCCGCGCCAGCTCGCATCGTGGAAGGCGACGAGGTTGTCGATGAAGGGAATCCAGTAGGAGACCTGGCTCTTGTAGTCGGGCTTTCCGTCCCTGTCCTCGTCGAGGCCCAGCAGGGTTTGGTCGGTACCCTTGTTGCCATTGACCTGGTAGACGCCATCTGGGGTGGGGTGGCCGTCGGCGGTGTTGCCGGTGACGACATCAGACTCCCACACAAGCTTGCCCTTCTTGTAGAAGCGCGCGTGCTGCTCGGTGATGGAGAGGTCGATGTAGGTGTCGCCCCAGTCCTGACCGCCCTTCTCGGTCCATGCCTGCGCCTCCTGCAGGGCGGGGATGTCGATTGCCTCGTTGGAGCCATTCTTGATCTGCTCGCAGACCATCGAGGAGAGCTTGGCGCCGTCGATGCACCAGCCGTAGTTGCCGCCCGAGACGGTGAGCTTCTTGCCGTCCGGGCGCTTGTATGTGCGCTTGGTGCCAACCGTGTCGAGTTGCTTGGAGAGCTCGCCGCGGGTCCACTTGTTCATCTTGCTCTCGTCGAAGGAGGCGTTGCCCTCATCGTCAATCTTGATCCAGGCGGAGACCTGCTCGTTGCCTACCGTCGCGGCCTTGGTGCCGTTAAAGTTGAGATCGATGTCGCCGACCAGGAGCTTGTTGGCGTTTTCCGCCCCTGCGGCCAACGTCTTGTCGTCAGATTTCTTGCCGGGCTGAACCAGGCAGGTCTCGTCGGGCTTGATCGTCTCCTCGAGCCGGCCGATCTGCTTGGCGACGAACTCGGTCATCAACTGCTCGTCGATGAGGGTTCCGTAGACCTCCGGGGCGACCACGAAGGCGTCCTTGTCCTTGTCGAAGGCGACCTTGGCGTCGGTCGGCTCGGTGCCCTCCTTGTTAATCGCGGAGACGGCCTCGGACAGCTGGTCGGTGAGCTTGCCCTCGTCACAGGACGCGGAGACCTCGCTGGTGACCTTGTGGTCGGCGAGAAGCTCGGTGGGCCATGTCCATGCGACCTGCTGCTCCTTTGCGGAGGATGCGTAGGCGCCCGCGTCAAGCTTGAGGTCGATGTCGGAACCCTTGACGGTCACGTCGATGCCGTCTCCGATGACATGGGCCTCGTATCCCGAGAGCGTGTCCTCGCTGTCCTTGGCCAAGTCGTCTACGGACATGAGGGAGACATCGCGGCTTCCTAGGGTCGTCTTGGGAAAGAAATGGGACGAGAAGAACGCGACGCCGGCGAGGTAAGCGGCAAGGGCGACAAGGGCGACGATCCCCAGGGCCTTCAGGACGGTTTTGCGCGCATTGCCACGGGGCTTCTCGACAGACGCCTTGTCGTCGAGGGGTCCGATGGTGGAGGTCGGGGGAATGATGTTGGGCTGGTCGACGTCTTCGACCTCTGGGACGTCGTAGGTCGAGTGGGTCGACTTGTTCCGCCTGTCCTTCTTGGGGGCCTCGTGCTTGGGGTGCTGCTTCTTGCCGAACTTCATATGACCGTCTGCCAATCCTGGTGTGAGTGATGGGCTGCGTTTTGTGTTTGCCGCGGTGCGTCGCGGCCGAATCCCCATGATAACCTTCTCGGGATAACATATGTGTTTCGTTATGCGCATCACCTGCGTTTAAGCGCTTGGTTGAGGCGGTTTGGCAAGAGGGGAGTTTATCGGATGGGTGTCGAGCGGGTGTCCGAGCTGTTTGATCCTAGGCTGGACGTGTACTGCAGGCTCACGTCGCATCAGCTGAGAAACAAGATCGACCCCGAGCGCGGTGTCCTGGTGGCTGAGTCCGAGATTGCCATTCGTGTGGCCCTTGCGCACGGCATCGAGCCAATCTCGCTTCTTCTTGACGAGGGTAGGCTCGAGTCGATGGGCGACGTCGTCTCTACCCTGTCCGACGAGGTCCCTGTGTTCGTGATGCCGCATGACCTTGCGAGCGAGTTGACCGGGTATCGCGTTACGCGTGGGGCCTTGGCGGCCATGCGTCGCCCTGCCGAGCCCGATGCGGCAAATCTTCTTCGTGACGCCCGCCGTGTTTGCGTGCTCGAGGGAATCGTCGACACGACGAATGTCGGCGCCATCTTCCGCTCGGCGGCAGCCCTCGGCGTCGATGCGGTGCTTCTCGCCCCCACGTGCGCCGACCCGCTCTCGCGTCGTTCCGTGCGCGTCTCGATGGGAAACGTGTTCCTGGTCCCATGGGCTCACCTTGCGGCCCCCTGGCCCGAGGCGAGCCTGAGCCAGCTTCATGAGGCTGGTTTTACTTGTGCGGCGCTGGCTCTCTCGGACGATTCCGTGAGTCTTTCGGACCCTGCCCTTAAGAACGTGGACAGGCTCGCGATGCTCTTTGGCACCGAGGGAGATGGCCTCACGCGTCAGGCAATCGAGGGTTGCGACGTTACGGTGCGCATCCCGATGTCGCACGGTGTCGACTCCCTCAACGTGGCCGCGGCATCCGCCGTCACGTTCTGGGAGCTTTGTCGCCACGACTCGTAGACGACGTATATGCGCATGAGAAAGGCGCCTGGCACCGACGATGGTGCAAGGCGCCTTTGTTGGCGCTGTTAGTTGGCTCGTTAGCGGGTCGAGCCGTCCTGCGGCTTGGGCATCACGGGGGCGAAGCCGTCGTCGCGCGTGAAGATGCGCATGAACTCCTCGCCGGTGATGGTCTCCTTCTTCTGCAGGTAGCGAGCAAGCTCGTGGAGCTTGAACTTGTTTGCCTGCAGGGTTGCCAATGCGTTCTTGTGGCCCTTGTCCACCAGGGCGATGACGGCGTCGTCGACGCGCTGGGCGGTGCCCTCGGAGCAGTTGAGCGTCGTTCCGTCGTTGAGGTAGCGGTTGCGGACCGAGCCGAGCGCGACCATGCCAAACTCGTCGGACATGCCGTACTGCGTGATCATGTTGCGGGCAAGCTCGGTGGCCTTCTCGATGTCGTTGGAGGCGCCAGTGGTGATCTGCCCGAAGATCAGCTCCTCGGCGGCGCGACCGCCGCACAGCACCGCGATCTTGTCTTCGGCCTGCTCGCGGGTGGTGAGGAAGTGCTCGTCTTCCTCCACCTGCATGGTGTAGCCGAGGGCGCCGGAGGTGCGGGGAACGATGGTGATCTTCTGGACGGGGGCTGAGCCCTTCTGGGTCGCTGCCACGATGGCGTGGCCGATCTCGTGGTAGGCGACGACCTGCTTCTCGTGCTCGGAGAGCACGGTGGACTTGCGCTTCTCACCCGCGATGACGACCTCGACGGATTCCTGCACGTCCTCCTGGGTCACTCGCTGGCGACCCATGCGCACGGCGCGAAGAGCGGCCTCGTTGATGATGTTGGCGAGGTCGGCGCCGGAGGCACCCGGGGTGGAGCGGGCGATGACGTCGAGGTCGATGCCGGGCTCCATGCGGACGTCGTTGGCGTGAAGCTTGAGGATGGCGTTGCGTCCGGCCAGGTCGGGCAGCTCGACGGGGATGCGACGGTCGAAGCGCCCGGGGCGCAGCAGCGCGGGGTCGAGCGAGTCGGGACGGTTGGTGGCCGCGAGCACGACGATGCCCTTGTGGTTGTCGAATCCGTCCATCTCGGTGAGCAGCTGGTTGAGGGTCTGCTCGCGCTCGTCGTTGGTGGACAGGCCCGCGTCGCGCTTCTTGCCCACCGTATCGATCTCGTCGATGAAGACGATGCACGGGGCCTTCTCGTTCGCCTGCTTGAACAGGTCGCGGACCTTTGCGGCACCGCGACCGACGAACATCTCGACGAACTCGGAACCCGAGATCGAGAAGAACGGGACCTTGGCCTCGCCAGCGACGGCCTTGGCCAGAAGCGTCTTACCCGTGCCCGGAGGGCCGACCAGAAGGGCACCGTGGGGCAGCTTGGCGCCGATGGCGGCATAGCGGTCGGGCTTCTCGAGGAAGCTGACGATCTCGGCAAGCGACTCCTTGGCCTCGTCCTGGCCGGCGACATCCTTGAACGTGACGCCGGTCTCCTTGCCGGAGACGACCTTGGCGCCGGACTTACCCATGCCGTTCATTCCACCCATTCCGCCCATGCCGCCGAAGGTCATCGAGGGGCCGTCGTCGCCCATGGCCTTCTTGAGCTTACGGTTCAGGAACCAACCGCCCAAGAACAGCAAGAGGATCGGCAGCACGTAGGTGAGCAGCATGTAGACGAGCAGGAAGCTGTCGCCTCCCGACTCGGTGACCTGCGCCGAGTAGTCGACGCCCTTCTCCTGCAGCTTCTGCACGAGCGTGTCGTCACCGGGGAACTGCGTGGTGACCCACTTTTGCTCGGACTCGCCGGAGCCGGTGACGAAGTAGATCTGGCTGCTGCCGGTGTCGAGCTCGACCTTCTTGACCTTCCCCTTGTCCACCATCGTGACGAACTCGCTGTAGCTCGCCTGCTTGGTGGAGGTGCCGTTTCTGTACGGTGCCATGACCGAGTTGATGGCCATGAGCACCGCACATGCGATGATCGCGTACAAGATCATCGACTGGCGCTTCTTCTTGTTGTTCATCTCCATCGGATAAAACTCTCTCTCTTGGGTCGCGCGATCCCACTGTCGGGGGTGCCTTGTGCACTAATACCCGACCGTCGGCGCTTTAGACGCGCGTGGCACTCCCCGCCATCATATGTGGCCTTTCCGCGAGCATGCCGGTGCGGTATGCGTCGAGAAGTGACTCGAGGTCCGAGATCTGCCTGCGGATGTCGACGCCGGTGTCGGTGTCCCCGACGGTGAGGGGAGGGTCCTCGACCTCGAAGGCGTCGGTGTCGCTTCGGATGTCGGCGTTGTCGTCGAGGGCGGCCTCGACGCTCACGAACGGTCGGTGCGCTTTGATGCGCATGCCGTCCGTGCCCGAGATGAGCGTGAATCCCGCGATGCCAGTCTTCTTGTGGTAGGCACGGCAGAAGCCGCCGTCGATCACGAGGAGACGCCCATCTGCCTTGATCGGGCTTTCGCCGGAGGAGGTCTTGACGGGGGTGTGCCCGTTGATGATGTGGCAGTGCTCGCCGACCAGGCCGAACTCCGCCAGGATTCGCTTGCAGACGTTGGGCGAGTTGGTGAGCTCGTAGTATGCGTCCTGGGGCTCGACCCAGGTCGACTTGTCCTCGATTAGCGTGCGCTCGAAGGTCTTGACGACCCTGCCGGAAAGCGGGGAGTACTTGCCGCACCACAGGTACCACATCCAGTCGAGGGCGTCTCTGTCGTGGCCGTGCCATGCGCGGCGTGCCATGCGGTCGCAGAAGTCCATGTACGCCCTGCCTGCGTAGTGCCTGCCGGCACAGCTCACGGGCCTGAAGGAGCCATACATATATAGGGGGATGCAGCCGTGGAACAGGAGGTTGCCATTGCTCACGAGGTACATGGAGCCGTGCTCGTAGAGGAACTCGACCTGCCTGCTCAGCCGCTCGCTGTCGCGAAACGCGCGGACGAGGCCATCGATGACGCTCTGCTCGTCCTCGCTCAGCCGATAAGGGTCTTCCGGGTCGATGGTGGGCAGGTCCCGCGTGCGCAGCTCATGGGTCTTCCCCGCAATCTCCACCGTTCCTCTCGACAGGTCGATCTTGTCGAGAAGCAGCCTGTCCTCCATCTGGAACTCGGGCTGGCGCTTGATGAGCTGGCCCTCGAGCTTGAAGAGTATGACGTTGATGGCCTTGTCGGTGGGGGAGATTACGTCGTCTGAGGCGTAGGTGCGCTCCGCGAACAGGGCGAGCTCGCGAAGCGAGATGCCGTAGGCGCTCTCGAGGATGCCGTAGGCGTCGTAGCGGACGTTGTTGCGGACGACCGAGGCCACGCAGGCCTCGCTTCCCGCGGCGGCCCCCATCCAACAGATGTCGTGGTTTCCCCACTGGAAGTCGAGCGTGTGGTAGGACATGAGCTCGTCGAGGATCTTGTCGGCATGCTGGCCGCGGTCGAAGATGTCGCCGACGATGTGGAGCCGGTCGACCGCAAGGCGCTTGACCAGGGAGGCAAGCGACTCGATGAAGTCATCGGCCGAGCCGGTCTCGATGATCGAGTCGATGATGCGCACGTGGTAGTCGTGACGGCTCTTCTCGCCAACGCCGGACGCGCGAAGCAACTCGTCGATGATGTAGGCATATGCCACGGGCATGGCCTTTCGCACCTTGGAACGCGTGTAGAGGCCGGACAGCCACCTGGCTACGCGGACGATGCGGAACAGGTTTTCGTAGTACCACGCGTCGCTCGCGAGACCCTCCCTGTGGATGCGGGCGAGCTTTGCGCGGGGGTAGTAGATGAGCGTGCAGAGGTCGGCGCGCTCCGTGTCGCTGAGCTCGTCGGCAAAGATCTTGTCCACAAGCTCGCGCACGACCCCGGAGCAGTTGTTGAGGATGTGCGCGAAGGCCTCGTACTCGCCGTGGATGTCGCTCATGAAGTGTTCGGTCGCCTTGGGGAGGTTGAGAATCGCCTTGAGGTTGATGGCCTCGGTGTAGGCCGCCTGGCAGGTGGGAAAGCGATCCGAGAGCAGCCTGAGGTAACTCAGCCGGCGTTCGCGCGGTTCGGTAGCGGTCTGTGGCATCGCCTGCGCATCCCTTCTGTAGGTGGGGTCGCCGACCCTTGCGAGAAGACCCCGTGCGGACATGCCGCCAACTCTATAGCCTTGGGGCCGTCCCGTGCGGTGGCGTGGGCCAAACTTCCCGGCAAGGACAGACCAATCGGGGGCGAGCGTTCGCGTGGCGACCGCCTGCGTGCCCAATCGCACTTCTCGGCATTCTGGTCGTTGCGCGTCGCGAGTGCTATCATCCAAACGTCAAAGGCTGTGAAGGGGACAGGTACCCTCGGGCAGCGCGGTCATCAGAGAGCGGGGGCGCTGGGATCCCGTGGCCGCGTCCGGGCGGGAGATCACCCCGGAGCCGCGACCCCAAAGCGCGCGAGCGCGAGTAGGCGTCGACGGGAGTTGGCCGCCGTGACAGGCCAGCCGAGTAACGCGGGTATCCGCACGCTGGGTGGTCTAAAGCGAAGTGTGACGTGAGCGCTTCGTCCCAGCAGAAGGGACGGGCGCTTTTTTGGTGCCCGGAAGGGGGTCACGAGAGTGGCGAACGAGTACAAGAAGACGACGAACCTGCCCCAGACGGGCTTCCCCATGAGGGGCAACCTCGCCGCCAACGAGCCCAAGAGGCTCGCCGAGTGGGAGGCCAACGACGTCTACGGCCAGATGCTCAAGAAGAACGAGGGGCACGACAAGTTCGTCCTGCACGACGGCCCCCCGTATGCCAACGGCCCGATTCACCTTGGCCACGCCCAGAACAAGATCACCAAGGACATCATTAACCGCTACTGGTCGATGCGCGGCTACCAGACGCCGTACGTGCCCGGCTGGGACTGCCACGGCCAGCCCATCGAGCACAAGGTCGAGGAGATGCTCGGCACCGAGAAGTTCAACCAGCTTCCCACCGAGAAGGTTCGCGAGCTGTGCCGCAAGATGGCCGTCGAGCAGGTCGACACGCAGCGCCAGGGCTTCAAGCGCCTCGGCGTTCTCGGCGAGTGGGACAACCCCTACCTCACCTACGTCAACGACTATGACGCCACCGACATCGAGATCTTCAAGGCCATCTTCGACAATGGCGCCATCTACCGCGGCCGCAAGCCCGTCCACTGGTGCTCGCACTGCCACACGGCGCTCGCCGAGGCCGAGATCGAGTACTCCGACGAGGTCAGCCCCGCCATCTTCGTCCGCTTCGAGATGACGACCGTGCCCGCGGGTCTGGAGGCTTGGGCCGGCAGGCTTTGGGTCGACATCTGGACCACGACGCCGTGGACGCTTCCCGCCGACGACGCCGTCATCCTGCACCCCGAGGCCGACTACGTCGCCGTCATCCACGACGGTCAGGCAGAGATCATGGCCGAGGCACTTGTCGAGAAGGACTGTGCGAAGTTCGGCTACGAGGACGTCGAGCTCGTGCGTGGCGAGGACGGCGAGCCCTGGCGCATGAGCGGCACCGAGCTGTGCCACAACAAGTACAAGCAGCCCATCTTCGGTGACCAGGGCGTCGAGGGCGAGTTCATCTACGCCGACTACGTCACCCTCGACGACGGCACCGGCATCGTCCACACCGCCCCCGGCCACGGCGTCGACGACTACCTTGCCGGCCAGAAGTTCGGCATTCCCGTCGTCATGCCCGTCGACGACGACGGTCGCTTCTACAAGGGCGACACCATGGGCACCGGCGGTCCGTGGTCCGGCATGGAGGTCAACGAGGCCAACCCCAAGATCATCGAGTGGCTTCGCGAGCGCGGCACGCTGATCCTGCACGAGGACATCAACCACAGCTACCCACACTGCTGGCGCTGCAAGCGCCCAGTCATCTTCCGTGCCACGAGCCAGTGGTTCGTCTCGATGGACAAGACCGGTCTGCGTGAGAAGGCGCTCGAGGAGCTCTCCAAGGTCGACTTCTATCCCGCCCACGCGGTCAAGCGCATCGGCTCGATGGTCGAGGGCCGTCCCGACTGGTGCATCTCGCGCCAGCGCAACTGGGGCGTCCCCATCCCGGCATTCACCTGCGACGACTGCGGCGAGACCGTCATGAACGACGACACGCTCGACGCCGTCATCAAGCTCTTCCGTGAGAAGGGCTCCGACTGCTGGTTCACCGACGACCCCGCGAGCTACCTCGGTGACGCCTGTGTCTGCCCCAAGTGCGGCGGCCACCACCTCAAGGCGAACAAGGACATCCTTGACGTCTGGTGGGACTCCGGCGTCAGCCACACCGCGGTCTGCAAGCACCGTGACAACCTGCACTTCCCGGCCGACATGTACCTCGAGGGCTCCGACCAGCACCGCGGCTGGTTCATGAGCTCGCTGATGA
This sequence comes from uncultured Atopobiaceae bacterium, assembly GCA_934792625.1. Classification (GTDB taxonomy): domain Bacteria; phylum Actinomycetota; class Coriobacteriia; order Coriobacteriales; family Atopobiaceae; genus CAKVON01. Next base: position 24,207 of record CAKVON010000004.1, on the reverse strand, counting down.
CCTCGGTCGGCGCCTATGGCGTGGCCCCGTACAAGTCCGTCGTCTCCCAGGGCTTCACACTCGACGGCCAGGGCCGCAAGATGTCGAAGTCGCTTGGCAACGTCATCGACCCCAACAAGGTCTGTGGCGAGCGTGGCGCCGACGTGCTTCGCCTGTGGCTTGCCTCGGTCGACACCTCCGTCGACGTCCCCTGCGACGACGCCATCCTCGGCCATGTCGGCGAGGCCTACCGTCGCTTCCGCAACACCTACCGCTTCCTGCTTGGCGAGATCGAGGGACAGTTCGACCCCGAGACCGACGCGGTCCCGTTTGACGAGCTCGAGCCCTACGACAAGCTGGTCCTTGCCCGTATGTGCCAGGTTCACGACCAGGTGAGCGAGGCCTATGCGGGCTATCGCTTCAACGTCGTCTACCGCACGCTGTACGACTACGTCATCACCGAGCTGTCCAACGGCTACCTCAATGCCACCAAGGACCGCATGTACTGCGGCGGCGCCGACAGCCACGAGCGTCGCAGCGCCCAGACGGTCTGGGCGCACCTGCTGTCCATGCTCGTCCACGACCTGCAGCCGATTCTGGTCTTCACCTGCGACGAGGTCATGAGCCACCTTCCCGCCTCCATGCGAGACGGCCAGACCTACGCCGCCCTTCTCGACTGGTACAAGGCCCCGCTTGCCGCTGCTGACTACGAGCGCTACCTGCCCGCGTACGAGCAGCTGCTCGAGGTCCGTGCCGCCTACACCAAGGCCTACGAGGAGGCCCTCGCCTCCGGTGTCGTCACCGAGAAGACCACCCAGGCCACCCGTGCCGAGCTCACGCTTCCCAGGGCGACCCACGAGCTTCTGTGTGGCGAGTTCGCCTGCGACCTTGCCGAGCCCCTCGTCTGCTCCTCGGTGTGCGTCGCCGAGGGCGACGAGCTTTCCTGCGAGGTCCTTCCCGCGACTGGCGAGAAGTGCCCGCGCTGCTGGAACTGGCGCGAGCTCGGCCCCGACGGCCTGTGCGGGCGTTGCCACGACGCGCTTGCCGAGTAGGGGGTAGCGCTCGCGTGACCACGAAGACCCGTCCAAACGCCCGTAACGTGGCCATCCTCGCCGTCGTCGCGTGTGTGGCCGTCGCGCTGGACCAGATGGTCAAGTCCCTCATGCGGCAGATGCTGGCCGCGGGGCCCCTGGAGTTCGTCCCGGGGGTCCTGCGGCTCGTTCTCGTCGAGAACCCGGGGGCTGCCTTCAGCATGGGGGAGGGTGCGAGTGGCCTGTTCGCGCTCGTCGCGATTGGCGTCGCCCTTGCGTCGCTCGCATGGGTCTGGGTCGATGCGGAGATGCCGCTGTCGCTCGTTTTGGGCTTGGCCTGCGTGTGTGGCGGCGGCGTCGGCAACCTCATCGATAGGGTCTGCAAGGCGTCTGTCACCGACTTTCTGGCGACCGAGTTCATCGACTTCCCGGTCTTCAACGTTGCCGACTGCTTTATTACCTGCGGCGTCGTCATCGCATTCGTGGCTTGGTGCGCCTACGACAGGAGGCACGAGGCCGAGGGCGGTGACACCGATGGCAAGTAGGGTCGTTGACCTTCTGGTCGGTCCCGACGCCGATGGGATGCGCCTCGACGCGTTTCTCGGGTCATCGCCCGACCTTCCCGCGCGCAGTGCTTGCGCCAGGCTCGTCGACCAGGGGCTGGTCACCATCAACTCGACGCTTGCCGACTCCAAGAGCGAGCGAGTCTGCCTGGGCGACAGGATCTGCGTCACCTGGAGCGCTCCCGAAGAGGATGACGGCGTGCTCAGGCCCAATCCCGACATCGACCTCGACGTCCGCTTCGAGGACGAGTGGCTCCTCGTCCTGTCCAAGCAGGCGGGCCTTGTGTGCCATCCTTCGCCAGGGCATGTCGACGACACGTTGGCCAATGCCCTCGTCGCGCGCTGCGGTTATTCTCACCTGGGCACCGTCCAGGGCGAGGACCGTCCTGGCATCGTCCACAGGCTCGACATGGAGACCTCTGGCCTCATGGTTGCGGCAAAGGATGACGAGACCCAGCGTGCCTTGCAGGGCCTCATTCGCCTCCGTACCCTTGACAGGCGCTATGTGACGCTGGTTCAGGGCTACGTTGCCGCCAACGAGGGCACCGTCGAGACCGGCATCGCCCGCTCGACTCGCGACCGCCTGCGCATGACGGTCTCCGACGAGCCGGGCGCGCGCGAGGCCATCACTACATTCCGTACGCTCGAGCGCTTCGAGGCGGGCAGGCGCGACGAGGGATACTCGCTTCTCGAGTGCCACCTCTACACGGGCCGCACGCACCAGATTCGCGTTCACATGCGCCACATCGGCCACCAGCTTGTCGGCGACCCCCTCTATGGGCGTGGCGACGAGCGCCTTAACTTGGGTCTTACCAGGCAGTTCCTGCATTCGTGGCACATTCGCTTCGACCATCCCGTAACAGGGGAGACCGTGGAGCTGGCGGACAGGCTGCCTGACGACCTTCTCGATGTACTAGAATCGCTTGATGGACGCTCGCTTGGAAGGACTTCCGCTGGCGAGAAGATCGTCCCCGCGCTGCGCGACCGATAGCCTCGCGCGCTTGCGCGGCACTGCCGCATAGATCCGGATGAGAGGCCCTCGCTCGTGTTCCAGCTCAACCTGGCGGGCATCACGCCCATCGTCATCTTCAACTTCGTGATGTTCCTCTTCTTCACGTTCGCCTACCTGTACCAGTTCATCTTCATCCTCATGGTGCTGCGAAAGGGCGACGTCAAGCTTCCCGAGGCGAAGAGGCAGCACCGCTACGCCTTTTTCATCGCCGCCCACAACGAGGAGGAGGTCATCGGCAACCTCGTGCGCTCCATCAAGGCGCAGGACTATCCCTCCGACCTCATCGAGACGTTCGTCGTCGCCGACGCCTGCACCGACAACACCGCCGAGGAGGCTCGCCGCGCGGGCGCCATCGTCTATGAGCGCAACGACCTGGCTCGCAAGGGCAAGAGTTGGGTCATGGACTATGGCTTCAACCGCATCCTCAACGAGTACGGCGACAAGTTCGAGGCCTATTTCGTCTTTGATGCCGACAACATCGTCTCGCCCACCTACGTGACCGAGATGAACAAGGTCTATGACATGGGTTATCTCGTGTCCACGAGCTATCGCAACTCGAAGAACTTCGATTCGAGCTGGGTATCGGCAGCCTATGCCCTGTGGTTCATTCGCGAGGCGAAGTTCCTTAACAACGCCCGTATGATGGCGGGAACGAGCTGTGCGGTCTCGGGCTCTGGCTGGATGGTTGCCAACAGCATCGTGCGCGGCATGCATGGCTGGGACTTCCACACCCTGACGGAGGACATCCAGTTCTCCACCTTCTGTGCAGCCAACGGAATCAAGATCGGCTATGCCCCGGCCGAGTTCTTCGACGAGCAGCCCATCACCTTCAAGGCGTCCTGGACTCAGAGGATGCGTTGGTCGAAGGGCTTTTACCAGGTGTTCTTCTCGTATGGCAAGGACCTGTTCCGTGGCATCGGCAAGGGGCTGTTCTCGTCCTATGACATGCTCATGACCGTGGCGCCGGGAACCATCCTTTCGATTCTGTCGTTCTTCGTCAACGTGACCTACCTCGTTGTCGGCACGCTCTCGCATGGTTTTTTGGCCACGCAGTCCGAGCTGGCGATGTGCACCGGCTCAATTGTCGGAATGCTCACCACGACCTACCTGACGTTTTTCACCCTTGCCGTGCTGACCACGGTCACGCAGTACAAGCGCTTTCATACCAAGGACAAGAAGCGCATCATCGCCAACCTGTTCACGTTCCCCATCTTCATGATGAGCTACATCCCCATCAACGTCGCTGCCCTCTTCCAGAAGGTCGAGTGGGTTCCCACCAAGCACACCATGGCGGTCACTTTTGACCAGGTTACCGCTGGCGACGGGAGCACGCCCACCGCATAGGCTTGGCCGCCTAGGAACCAAGCCCTGGTTGCGCTACAATCAGCGCAATTGTTTGCGGCGCGACGCTGGGTCGCGTCGCGTATTGGTCAAACGTCTAACAAAGGGAGTTCATTCATGGCAACGTTCTTCGAGGGGGAGTCCCACACCTTCTCTGAGTACCTACTCGTCCCCGGCTATTCCTCTTCCGAGAACATCCCCGCCAACGTCACGCTGAAGACCCCTCTGGTCAAGTTCAAGCGTGGCGAGGAGTCCGCCATCACCATGAACATCCCCATGGTGTCCGCCATCATGCAGGCGGTCTCCGGCCCGCGCCTTGCCGTCGCCCTTGCCCAGCAGGGCGGCATTTCGTTCATTTATGGCTCCCAGAGGCCTGAGGATGAGGCTGCCATGGTCCGCGAGGTCAAGAGCTACAAGGCGGGCTTCGTCGTCTCCGACTCCACCCTCACTCCCGACATGACGCTCGAGGACGTTCTCGAGATGCGCGATCGCACGGGCCACACCACGATGCCCGTCACCGAGGACGGCACTGCCACCGGCAAGTTCTGCGGCATCGTCACCAGCCGCGACTATCGTGTCTCGCGCGACGACCGCCAGAAGAAGGTCGCCGATTTCATGACGCCGGCAAGTGCCTGCGTTACCGCCACGCCCGACACCTCCCTCAAGGTTGCCAACGACATCATCTGGGAGCACAAGGTCAACACCCTGCCCATCGTCGACAACGACGGCAACCTCGTCTCCCTCGTCTTCCGTAAGGACTACGACTCCCACAAGTCGCGTCCGGACGAGCTGCTCGACGAGCACAAGCGCTACATCGTCGGCGCCGGCATCAACACCCGCGACTTCGCCGAGCGTGTCCCGATGCTCGTCGAGGCGGGTGCTGACGTCCTGTGCATCGACTCCTCCGAGGGTTTCTCCGAGTGGCAGAAGATCACCCTCGAGTGGATTCGCGAGCACTATGGCGACTCCGTCAAGGTTGGCGCCGGCAATGTCGTCGATGCCGAGGGCTTCCGCTTCCTCGCCGACTGCGGTGCCGACTTCGTCAAGGTCGGCATCGGTGGCGGCTCGATCTGCATCACGCGTGAGCAGAAGGGCATCGGCCGTGGTCAGGCCTCCGCTCTCATCGACGTCTGCCGTGCTCGTGACGAGTACTACGAGGAGACCGGCGTCTACGTCCCCGTCTGCTCCGACGGTGGCATCGTCTACGACTACCACATGACCCTTGCCCTGGCCATGGGTGCCGACTTCGTCATGCTGGGCCGTTACTTCGCCCGCTTCGACGAGTCGCCCACGCGCAGGCTTAACGTCAACGGTTCCTACGTCAAGGAGTACTGGGGCGAGGGCTCCGCTCGTGCCCGTAACTGGGCCCGCTACGACCTCGGTGGCTCCAAGAAGCTTTCGTTCGTCGAGGGTGTCGACTCCTATGTCCCGTACGCGGGTCCGCTCAAGGACAACGTCGAGAACTCCCTCACCAAGGTGCGTTCGACCATGTGCAACTGTGGCGCCCTGAACCTATCCGAGCTTCGTGACAAGGCCAAGATCACGCTCGTCTCCGCCACGTCGCTCGTCGAGGGCGGCGCACACGACGTCATGCTCAAGGACTCCAACTCCGACGTCAACTTCCGCTCCTAGCAAGGGGCTCTGACGTGGGCCTTATTGACCCGCGCGACCAGCAAAGACTTGACCATCTGCCACCGCACCTGCCCCTCATGGGCGGGCGTTCGGTGGCAGACTCTTGAGAAAGGGAATGCAAGTGAGCGAATCCAACAACGAGATCCCTGCCTACGACGCGCAGGCCATCGAGACGAAGTGGCAGCGCACGTGGGAGGAGACCCAGCTCTACAAGACCGACGAGGATCCCGCCAAGCCCAAGAAGTACGTCCTCGAGATGTTCCCGTACCCCTCGGGTGACCTGCACATGGGTCACGCGCGCAATTACACCATTGGCGACGCGATGGCTCGCCAGGCACGCATGCGCGGATTCGACGTTTTGCACCCCATGGGTTTCGACGCCTTCGGCCTTCCCGCCGAGAACGCCGCCATCAAGCACAACACCCAGGCGGGCGAGTGGACCCACAAAAACATCGGCCAGGCCGTGAGCACCATGAAACGCATGGGCTTCTCGTATGACTACGACCGTACGTTCAACACCTGCGACCCCGAGTACTACAAGTGGGGCCAGTGGATGTTCCTCAAGATGTGGGAGAAGGGCCTGGCCTATCGCGCCACGTCTCCGGTGAACTGGTGCCCCAAGTGTCAGACGGTTCTCGCCAACGAGCAGGTCGTCGATGGCAAGTGCTGGCGCTGCGACACCGTCCCCGAGAAGCGCGAGCTCTCCCAGTGGTACCTCAAGATCACCGACTACGCGCAGGAGCTGCTTGACGACCTCGACAAGCTCGAGGGTTGGCCCGAGAACGTCAAGGCCCAGCAGCGCAACTGGATCGGCCGTTCCGAGGGCGCCGAGATCGACTTCGCCCTCGCTGCCGAGGACGGCGTGACGCCAACCGACCGCAAGGTCACCGTCTTCACCACCCGCGCCGACACGCTGTTCGGCGTCAGCTTCCTGCTCCTGCCGCCCGAGAGCCCGCTTGCCGCCGAACTCGTCGCCGGCACCGAGTACGAGGACGCGTTCAAGCAGCTCAAGTCCGCGACCGAGAAGGTCTCCTCCGTCGATCGCCAGGGCTCCGAGCGCGAGAAGCACGGCATGTTCACCGGCCGCTATGTCATCAACCCGATCAACGGACGTCCGGCCCCCATCTGGGTCGCCGACTACGTCCTGATGGACTATGGCACTGGCGCCGTCATGGGCGTTCCCTGCGGCGACCAGCGCGACTTCGACTTCGCGAAGAAGTACGACCTCGAGATCACCCCAATCATCTGTGAGAAGGACGATCCGCTCTACGAGGAGCTCAAGGACGAGAAGGACCTTCGAGTCACGAGCGTCGAGTGGGACCGTGCCATGGTCGCGGAGGGCTTCCTCGTCCAGTCCGGCGAGTTCACCGGCCTCAAGGGCGGCAAGCACTCCGAGGCCGTCGACGCCATCCTCGGCTGGCTCTCCGAGCGCGGCCTGGGTCGTGCCAAGGTTCAGTTCCGCCTGCGCGACTGGCTGATCAGCCGCCAGCGCTACTGGGGCAACCCCATCCCGATGATCCACTGCGACTGCTGCGGCGACGTCCCCGTGCCGTATGACCAGCTTCCGGTCACGCTTCCGGAGAACCTCGACCTTGGCGCCGGCGAGACCCTCGCCGAGTACGCTCCGTTCTATGAGACGACGTGCCCCAAGTGCGGCAAGCCCGCGAAGCGCATCACGGACACCATGGACACCTTCACGTGCTCCAGCTGGTACTACCTCCGTTATTGCGATCCCCACAACGAGGAGCTGCCCTTCTCGAAGGAGGCCGTCGACCGCTGGATGCCCGTCGACAACTACATCGGCGGCATCGAGCACGCCATCCTGCACCTTCTCTATAGCCGCTTCTGGACCAAGGTCCTTCGCGACCTCGGCATGATTGACGCCGACGAGCCCTTCACCAACCTGCTTTGCCAGGGCATGGTCAAGGACGAGAACGGCGACACCATGTCCAAGTCCAAGGGCAATGTCGTGCCTCCCTCCAGCGTCATCGACCCCTATGGCGCAGACACCATGCGTCTCGCGATCCTGTTCATCGCTCCTCCCGAGAAGGACTTCGACTGGGACGAGAAGGCCGTCGCGGGTGCCAACCGCTTCATCAAGCGCGCGTGGAACGTCGTCTGGCAGCTTTGCAAGGGCGCCGAGAAGGGCGAGGTCAACTCCGCGAAGCTCTCCTCTTCCGCCGCAGGGATGTTCCGCACCCTCAACGGCATGGGGGTCAAGTGCACCTACGACTTCGATCGCGGGCAGTTCAACACCGCCATCTCGGCCATCATGGAGATGGTCAACGCCGCGATGAAGTACGTTGCCGAGACTCCCCAGGACGAGCGCGACGCCGCTCTCGACTGGCGCGTTGCCCACGACATCGTCACCACCCTCGCGCCCATTTGTCCGCACTGGGCCGAGGAGCTTTTCCACGAGGCCCTGCATCTCGAGGGTTCCGCCTATAACGAGCCCTGGCCCGAGTTCGACCCCGAGCTTGCCAAGTCCGACACCGTCGAGATTGCCGTCCAGATTATGGGCAAGGTGCGCGCTCACGTGGCCGTTGCCGTTGACGCCACCAAGGACGAGCTTCAGGCGGAAGCGCTCAAGGTGGTCGCCAACCAGCTTGAGGGTAAGAACGTCGTCAAGGTGATCGTCGTTCCCGGCAGGCTTGTCAACATCGTCGCCAAGTAGGAAGCTGTCGTCAGGCCCTCCCCCTGCCGGGGGAGGGCCTCATTCGAAAGGCCACCTATGGAGTGTCCCAACTGTGGATTCGACCTCGGCGAGGGTATGCTGCCCGCGCGTTGCCCCCAATGTGGCAACAACCTCGCCAACGCCTCCGACTCTCCCGGAACGGAAGAGGGCGCCCGTCGTGCCGCCCAATCTCGGGAGAGCGTGCGGGGCCTGTCCGACTTTGGGCGTGAGGCGCCCGCAAAGGCCCGCGAGGGCCGCACGGGGCGTTTCGCAATCGCAATTGCCATCGTCGCGGTGTTTGCCTGTTGCGTGGGACTTCTCTCCTGGCGGCTTCAGCTTTGGGGAGGCTCGACTCCCCCCGATGTTGTTGGCTGGAATATGGAGCGAGCCCAGTCAGCGCTTGAGCACAGGGGCTTTCAGACCGAGGTCGAGCGGGAGCTTTCTGACGGGCGCGAGGGGTTCGTCCTCTCCCAGAGCCCGGAGGCCACCGCGCGTGTCTCGGCTGGCACCAAGGTGACAATTGTCGTCTCGAAGTCTCGGCGCATGCCCGACCTCAAGGGCAAGACTGTCGACGAGGCGCGTTCCGCCCTTGGCGAGATTGGTGTCCCTTGCGAGGTCGAGGAGAAGGCGGACGACGGTAAGTCGGGCGTCGTCTTGTCCGCCACGGCGAAAAAGGGCGACGTCCTTACCAGTGAGGACACCGTTACGCTTCGTGTCTCGCGAAAGCGCAGGGTTCCCAGGGTCGTGGGCGAGCACCAGGAGAAGGCCCAGGAGCTCTTGAAGGCGGAGGGCCTGAAGGTAAAGGTGTCCTTCGTCATCTCCGACAAGAGAGAGTGGTCCGTCGTCTCGTGCGATCCCGTTGAGAACACCGAGATCAAGAAGGGCGTGACAGTCACCATCTGCGTGTCACAGCCTTATGTCAAGAAGATCGAGGGCACGGCGAAAAGCATCATTGGCGTCGTCTACGGATCTAATCCCGGGTCCAATGGCGCCGCGATTGGTGCCGCAATTCGTCCTTACCTGTCCAAGACGGCTGCGATTGCGGGCGCCAAGGGTGGCGTGGGCGTGAGCGACGCTGCCCTGTACAAGAATCTCGTGAAGGGAAACACTGCCCTCCCGGCAGGGGTGAACCCCAAGCTTGCCTACCTGCCGCGCTCCGTCGCATCGATCGACTCGCTCAAGGGCTCGACGGACGGCACGGTGACGGCGACCGTGACGGTGAGGTGGGATTGGTCGCCGCTCGGCAAGGGATACGAGAACGTCGTGTCTACCGACACGCATAAGGTCACCATGCATTTCGACAAGGACGGCGGGCTCACGTCCTTCTCGGATCCCGCGGGCGACGTCCCCGCGTACACCGTCGGCTGATGCGAATGGCGGCACGCATGTTGTTGAAGGAAACGTGTGCATCGCACTCGACTTGCACGATTACGTCGGCGTATGTATAGTGTTCTTTGATATGAAGCTTGTATGGAAGGAAGTGGGGTGCACGTCGGCCCCGCTTCCTTTTGTTCTGTAAGGGACCGAAAGGAGGCCGCATGGCAAGCGAGCGACTTGTCTCCCAGATCGTGGAGGCGCTCGAGCGCGTCGGCGCAGACCATGGCATCGACGTCGTCGACGTCGAGGTCGTCGGTGCTACGAAGGCGCCTACCGTCCGCGTCCGCATCGACCATGCCGACGAGGACCAGCCGACCATTTCGCTCGACGAGGTGGCGGCGCAAAGCGAGTGGATTGGCGAGGTGCTTGACCTCATCGACCCGTTCCCTGGCGCCTATACGCTCGAGGTTTCGTCGCCTGGCCTCTCCAGGCCGCTGCGCCGTCCGCGTGACTACGAGAGGTTCGCGGGTTCTGACGTGAGCGTCACGACCAATGCCGTCGAGGGACGCAAGCGCTTCTCGGGCAGGCTCGTCGGGTTGGTCGATGGGCGCGTCGTCGTCGAGTGCGATGGCGAGACCCTCGAGTTTGAGCTCGACCAGATTAGGCGCTGCACTATCAAGCCAAACTTCGACTCTCCGGCGAAGCCCGGAAAGCGTAACTAGGAAAGGGGAGACCATATGGCCTCTACGATGATGGAAGCTCTGATGGAGCTTTGCCAGGAGAAGCACATCGACCAGCTCTATCTTCTCGACAGGCTCGAGGAGTCGCTGGCCGAGAGCTATGCCAAGACCCTGCACCTGCCCTTCGGCGCCAAGGTGACCTTGGACCGCGCCACCGGCAAGATCTACGTCTACGAGCTCGTTCCCAAGGGCGAGCCCGACGAGGAGACCGGCGAGTACACCGAGTTCGACGAGGTCGACGTCACCCCGTCCGACACCAGTCGCTTTGCTGCCCAGCACGCCAAGTCCACGATCAACCAGATCGTCCGCAACGCTGCACGCCAGCAGATCTACGAGGAGTTCTCCGAGAGGATCGGCGACATCATCACGGGCACCGTCCTGCAGATCACCAACGACTTCACCATCGTCAAGATCCGCGAGGGCGTCGAGGCGGAGCTGCCGTACTTCGACCAGCGCAGGTTCCCCGACGAGCGCAACGAGCGTCCCGCGAACGAGCGCTATACCCACAACCAGCGCATCAAGGCGATCATCGTTGACGTCCGCGAGCCCAACACCGACCAGCCGGTTCGCGGCGAGCACGTCCGCCCCTCGATCGTGATCAGCCGCACCCACCCCGACCTCATTCGCAGGCTCTTCGAGCTCGAGGTTCCCGAGATCTACGACGGCATCGTCGAGGTTCGCTCCATCGCCCGTGACCCGGGCGTGCGTTCCAAGGTCGCCGTCTCCTCTCTCGATGACCGTCTTGACCCCGTGGGCGCCTGCGTCGGCCCCAAGGGCAGTCGAGTTCGTACCGTCGTGAGCGAGCTGCGTGGCGAGCGTGTCGACGTCGTCCTGTGGAGCGATGACCCCGCGAAGTGCGTTGCCAACGCCCTGTCCCCCGCGCGCGTCAACCGCGTCCTGGTTGGCCCCGAGCCCAACTACGCGACTGCCATCGTCCCCGACGACCAGCTCTCGCTCGCCATCGGCAAGGAGGGCCAGAACGCCCGCCTCGCCGCCCGACTCACCGGCATGCACATCGACATCAAGACCGAGTCGCTTGCCGCCAGCGTGCTCAAGAGCATCCCGCAGGCCGCCGCGATCGAGGAGACGGATGGTGAGGACGTCGAGTACCGTTGCGAGTACGTCGCGCCCAATGGCGTCCGCTGCCGCAACATGGCGCGTCCCGGCTCCAGGTTCTGCGGCGTCCACGAGAAGATGGCCGAGCTCGATGACGTTGAGGTCTCCGACGATCCCGACTCCCTGGTCTAGGCCATAGGCCAACACCCAAGGAAACGTCGTCTTACTTCAGGAAGGTAGTGCACATGGCAAAGACCCGAGTCAGTGTCCTCGCCAAGGAATATGGCATGACCAGCAAGGAGATGCTCGGTCACCTCAAGGACATGAAGATCCCCGCGACCTCGCCGTCCTCCTCTCTCGAGGACGCGTACGTCAACATGGTCAAGAAGAAGCTCGCCCCGATCCTCGAGGCCCGCGCGGCCGAGATCGAGGCCGCCAAGCAGGCCGAGGCCGAAAAGAAGGCGGCCGAGGAGGCCGAGGCGAAGGCCAAGGCCGAGGAAGAGCGCATCGCTGCCGAGAAGCGCCGCGAGGCCGAGCGCGCCGAGGAGGAGAAGCGCCGCGCCGCCGAGGAGGAGCGCCGTGCCAAGCAGCGTGCCGAGGAGGAGAAGCGCCGCGAGGCCGAGCGCCTTGCCGCCGAGGAGGCCGAGCGCAACCGCGTGAAGGACACCGCCCCCAAGGCCGTCCCCTCCATGGCCAGCCTGCTCGACCAGATCGCCCAGCAGGAGAAGGTCCTCGCGCAGCAGGCCGCCGAGGCCGCCAGCGCGAAGGCCGAGGCCAAGTCGGGCAACTCTCGTGGCGGCCACAACGCCTCCGGCCGTGGCCGCAGGCAGCAGCCCGGCTCCCAGGCCATGGACGTTGCCGGCGAGCAGGCCCGCGCCGAGGGTGCCGGCTCTAAGCGCGGCAAGGGCCACAAGGCGCGTCGCGGCGAGGAGTCCAGCGAGGACCGTTACTCTCGCATGGCTCGTGCCGCGGAGGAGTACAACCGCGAGCACGTCCTCGAGGAGGCCCGTGCCGCCGTCGAGGAGGCCAGCCGCGAGTCGACCGGCCGCCGCAAGAAGCGCAAGGAGCGCCGCCAGAAGCAGGCCGAGGAGGCAGCCGAGCAGCAGCGCATCGAGGAGGCAATCGCCAACGACCAGGACCTGTCCCAGCTCGACACGGTCAAGGTCCCGCAGGGCTCCACTGTCGCCGAGCTCGCCGAGCTTCTCGGCGTTCCCGCCAACGACATCATCAAGCGCCTGTTCCTTCTCGGCAACCCGCTGACCCTCACCCAGTCGATGTCTGACGACCTCATCGAGCTCGTCGCCGACGACCTGGGCCGTGAGGTCAAGGTCATGAGCAAGGAGGAGGAGAACTCCTTCACGTTCTACGATGACCCCGCCGACCTGCTGCCGCGCGCCCCGGTCGTCACCGTCATGGGCCACGTCGACCACGGCAAGACCTCGCTGCTTGACGCCATCCGTCACACCGGCGTCGCCGAGGGCGAGGCTGGCGGCATCACCCAGGCCATCGGTGCCTCCCAGGTCAAGATTAACGACCGCATCATCACCTTCATCGACACCCCGGGCCACGAGACGTTCACCGCCATGCGCGCCCGTGGTGCCAAGGTCACCGACATCGTCATCCTGATCGTCGCCGCTGACGACGGCGTCATGCCCCAGACCATCGAGTCGATCAACCACGCGAAGGCCGCAGGCGTGCCCATCATCGTCGCCGTCAACAAGATCGACAAGCCAGGCGCCAACCCCGACAAGGTTCGCCAGGAGCTTACCGAGTATGGAGTCATCCCCGAGGAGTGGGGTGGCCAGAACATGTTCGTGAACATCTCCGCCAAGAAGAAGATCGGTATTGACGACCTTCTCGAGACGGTCCTTCTCCAGGCAGACGTCCTCGAGCTCAAGGGCAACCCGAACACCTTCGCCTCCGGCAACGTCCTCGAGGCAAAGCTCGACAAGGGTCGCGGCTCGGTCGCCACCGTCCTGGTCACCCGTGGCACGCTGCACGTCGGCGATGCCCTGGTTGCCGGCATGGCGTATGGTCGTGTCCGTGCGATGGTCGACCCCAAGGGCCGCTCCGTCACCGAGGCCGGCCCGTCCGACCCCGTCGAGATCCTCGGCCTGCAGTCCGTGCCCAAGGCCGGCGACGAGTTCCGCGTCTTCCAGGACGATCGCGACGCCCGCGACCTGGCTGACCAGCGTGCCCTCAAGGCCCGCATCGAGGAGCAGAACCGCGTCAAGCACGTAACGCTCGAGAACCTCTTCGACACCATGGCCGACGCCGACGTCAAGGAGCTCAACCTCATCATCAAGGCCGATGTCCAGGGCTCCATCGAGGCCCTTCAGGACTCGCTGGACAAGATGGATCAGTCCGAGGTTCGCATCAACACTATCCACTCCGCCGTCGGTGCGATCAACGAGACCGACGTCGTTTTGGCCGACGCCTCTAACGCCATCATCATCGGCTTCGGCGTCCGCCCGGATGCCAAGGCCCGTACCGCCGCCGAGCGCGATGGCGTCGAGATTCGCACCTACAGCGTCATCTATAAGGCAATCGAGGAGATTGACGCGGCCCGCATCGGCATGCTCAAGCCGACCGAGCAGGAGGTCGCTACCGGCACCGCCGAGGTCCGCGACACCTTCAAGGTCCCCAAGGTCGGCATCGCTGCCGGCTGCATGGTCGTCGAGGGCGAGATTGGCCGCGACGACCAGGTTCGCCTCGTGCGCGACGGCATCGTCATCTATGAGGGCAAGATCGGCTCGCTCCGCCGCTTCAAGGACGACGTCAAGAGCGTCAAGGCCGGCTTCGAGTGCGGCATTGGCCTCGAGAACTACCAGGACATCCACCCCGGCGACCAGATCGAGGGCTTCAAGATCATCGAGGTCGCCCGCACCGAGTAGGGGAGGGCAAGATGAAGCAGAACAAGGGGTCGCGTCGTACCAACGAGATCGCGCGCGAGAAGCTCGCGAGCATCCTGCTGTTCGAGATCTCCGATCCCGACCTGGCGCTCGTTACCCTTACGGGCGTCGAGGTCTCGGTCGACAAGTCGTTCATGCGTGCCTATGTCAGCTGCGAGCCCGAGCGCTATGAGTCTGTCTCGGCCGCCCTGCAGCGTGCCAAGGGCCGCATCCGCTCCATCCTCGGCAGAAGCCTTGGCTGGCGCGTGACGCCAGAGATCGCCTTCGCCATCGACACCACGACCGACGAGGCCGAGCGCATCGCCATCGCGCTCGAGAACGTTCCCGCGACCATGGCTGTCGAGAAGGACGATGAGGGTTACCCCATTTCGCCCGTCGAGGGCGAGGAAGACGGGGGCGTCGAGTAGTGAAGCCTTGCGAACCAATGGACGTGGAGACCTTCTCGTCCCAATCGCAAAAGTTCGACGAGATAGCGGCCCTCATCGAGGGGGCCGCGTCCGTCGCCGTTTGCGCGCACACCAATCCCGATGGTGACGCGCTTGGCTCGGGCCTTGCCCTTGCGAGCATCATTCGCAAGGCTTGGCCCGGCAAGCGCGTCACCAACCTGCTGGCGGACCCTGACCCCGTTCCAAGGCTCTACGCCTTTCTTCCCGGGGCGGATTCGTTCGTCAACGCTGCCGATTACGACGAGAGTCCCGACCTCTTCATCATGGTTGACCTCCCGCACCCCTCTCGCATCAACGAGGCACAGTCGGTGCTTGCTCGTTCCGCCCATGTTGCGGTGATCGACCACCATCCAAGCTCGGAGCCCGTCGGCGACGTGTTTCTCTCGAGGCCCGAGGCGGCTGCTGCTGGCGTGATCGTCGCCGAGTTCGCGCTCTCGCTCGGGCTTGAGCTCGACGAGGACCTGGCCATGTGCCTGCTCACCGCCATTGTCACGGACACCGGTAGGTTCCAGTACCAAAATGCCGACGCCGAGGCATTCGAGGTCGCAAGCCTTCTCGTTGACTCAGGCGCTGACCCGTCGGTCATCTCACTGAACGTGTATCAGAGCTTCAGGGTTGAGTTTCTTCACCTCAAGGCCATCGTGATGGGCAGAATCGCGACCTTCGACCATGGTCGAATCGCGTATAGCTATGCCACGCGTGCCGACCTCGAGCGGACGGGGGCCCATCCCGACGAGTGCGATGGCCTCATCGACGTGGTCAGAAGCGTCGAGGGCTCTGAGGTGGCGCTCTTCCTTAAGGAGGCTGCCGACGGTTCGGTTCGCGGCAACCTCAGGTCCAAGGCTGATTGGGACATCTCGGGCGTCGCCCGTGAGCTTGGGGGCGGAGGCCATAAGGCCGCCGCGGGATTCACCGCCAAGGGCACCGTGGACGAGGTACTCTCCCTCGCGCTGCCCAAGCTGCACGCACTTATCGATATCGACTAACGATTCACGAAGGGACTGGTACGACATGAGGCGTGGAACCTCCGGCATCAATGCCGTCATTGCCGTCGACAAGCCCCTCGGCATGACCAGCCATGACGTAGTCAATAGGGTGAGGCGAGCGCTCGGGGAGCGTCGCGTCGGCCATGCCGGCACCCTCGACCCCGACGCCTCCGGCGCAATGGTTGTTGGAATCGGCCAGGGCACCAGGCTCATGGGCCTCATGACGGCAGACGACAAGCGTTATGACGCGCTGGTCGAGTTTGGCTCCGAGACCAATACCGACGATGCCGAGGGCGAGGTGACGCGCGAGGCTCTCGTGCCCGACCGTCTTGCGCAACCCGAGGTCGCGCAGGTCGTCGTTGCCTCTCTCGTTGGCGAGGTCGACCAGGTTCCGCCTGCGTTCAGCGCCATCTCCGTCAACGGTGTCCGCTCGTACCAGCGCGCTCGTGACGGCGAGGACTTCGAGCTCGAGCCCCGCCGCGTTCGAATCATCGATGCCTCGCTCGTGGAAGTGGCCTCGTGTGACCCCATCACCTGGGAGTGCTCGCTCCACGTATCCAAGGGTTGTTACGTGCGTAGCATTGCCCGTGACCTCGGCCGCAGCCTCGGCACGGCAGCGCACCTTTGCGGCCTCCGGCGTACCGCGAGCGGGCTCGTCGCCATCGACGACTGCGTCACCCTCGACGAGCTTGCCGAGAAGGGCGCCCAGCTCGTCACAGACCGCTGTCTCGATCCCGCGTATGGCCTTGGCCTGCCGGTTCGACGCCTGACAGCCGAAGAGCTCGCTTCGGTGGCCTGCGGTCGTACCATCGCGGCGGGAAGGCTCTCCGATGGTTCCATCCCGACCGATGGGCAGCGTGTGAGCTTGGTGGCCGATGGCCTTCTGCTCGGCGTGTGGGAGGTAACTCGCAACAGGCTCAGGTGCTCGGTCAACTTCCCGTCGGGGGTCGCGGGGGTTCGCCTTTGATTGCGGGCGGCGCCGCGGACGGCCCCTTCCGATTCCCGCTGAATTCCGCCAGAGCCTCCGCGCTGGCCTCGGCAGCCGTTTTGGCGGACGCGCCTTGCGTGCGAGGCTCCAATGGGCTTGGGTCCATTCGTGTCGTCTCATATGATGCGGATGCCTCTTTCGATCGCAATCGCGACGTCTGTGTCTGTGTCGGCGCGTTCGATGGCGTCCATCTTGGGCATCGTGCGCTGGTTCGCGCCTGCGTGGAGGATGCCCATGCCCGCGGGGCAGGCTGTGTTGCCGTGACCTTCGACCCCGACCCCTCCGAGGTGCTTGGCGTGGGGCAGCCTAGGCTCCTGTCGGCTGACGACCGGGTCCGTGCGTTGTCTGCACTCGGCGTTGATGAGGTTGCGACCGTTCGCTTTGACGATTCCGTCATGCAAACCGGGTATCGGGAGTTTGTCACTCAATACCTTGGCCGTTTGGGGCACCTGCGCTCCATCCACGTCGGAAGAGACTTCCGTCTTGGTCGCGACGGCGAGGGGGATGTGGAGCGCCTGGCGGCCCTTGGCCAGGAGCTTGGCTTCAAGGTAATCGGTCACGAGCTCGTCAGGCATGGCGGCTCGCCCGTCTCCGCGACGCGAATCCGCGTCCTTCTCGGCACGTGTGACGTACGGGGGGCGGCGAGCCTGCTTGGCAGGTGCCACTTCGTGCGCGGTCGTGTCGTGCACGGTCGTGGCGAGGGGACCTCCTTCGGGTTTCCCACCGCCAACGTCGAGTGCGACGCGCGGTCCTGCATGCCCGCCGACGGCGTCTATGCCGCACTCGTCGTTCGTGGCAACGAGGCCTGGCCTGCGGCGGTCAACGTCGGCGCCCCGCCGACCTTCTCGGCATCGCGCGGCGCTTTCCTCGAGGGAAACCTCCTGGGATTCGAGGGGGACCTGTACGACTCCGTCGTCGAGGTGGTATTCCTCGAGTTTCTCAGGCCGTCCCGCGCGTTCTCCAATATCGAGGAGCTCGAACGCACCGTCCTGGGGAACATAGACTGGGTGGCTAATAACGTCGGAAGGGCGCGAGTGGAGGTCTGCGCATGATCACGGACGAGGACAAGGAACGGGTGCGTCAGCAGACAGACTTCGTGTCGCTCGTCTCCGAGACGGTCATGCTCAGGCGGCGTGGCTCCGAGTTCTGGGGATGCTGCCCCTTCCATCACGATAAGAGCCCTTCGTTCAAGGTCAATCCCTCCACGGGCCTGTGGCACTGCTTCGGCTGTGGCGAAGGCGGTGACGTGTTCAACTACGTCATGCGCCGGGAAGGGCTCGAGTTTCCGGATGCCATTCGCTACCTCGCCGACCGAGCGGGCATCGAGCTCGTCGAGGAGCGTGGTGCTGCGGGCAAGGGTCCGCGTCGCAACAGGCTGGTGGAATGCCTCACCGAAGCACAGTCGTTCTACTCCATGATGCTTCTTCGGGGTCGTGGCGACGGCCCCCAGTCCGGGCGTGCGTACCTTGGGGGGCGAGGCTTTGGCTCCGCGGTCTGCAAGCGCTGGAACTTGGGCTTTGCGCCCGGTCGTGGGCAGCTTGTCTCGCACCTGTCGCAGAAGGGCTTCACGCGCGCCGAGATGCTCGCATGCGATCTTGCCGTCGATCGTGGCGGTCGCCTGCAGGATCGCTTCTACGATCGCGTGATGTTTCCGATCCACGATGAGGCGGGGCGCTGCATCGCGTTCGGCGGGCGCGTGCTCACCGACGCGAAGCCCAAGTACCTCAACACCAAGGAGACGACCGTCTTCCACAAGTCGAAGCACATGTTCGCCTTCGACTACGCGAAGGAGACGATCGCGGCTCGCGGCGTCGCCGTTGTCTGCGAGGGCTACACGGACGTCATCTCAATGCATGAGGCGGGCTACTCCAACGCGGTCGCCGCGCTCGGCACGTCCTTCTCTGCAGATCACGTAAAGACGCTCTCGCGCTTCGCCAAGACCATAGTGTGCATGTTTGACGGCGACGCGGCGGGACAGAAGGCGGCGGAGCGCGCCGTCCAATATCTCGCCGATACCGAGGCTGACCTGCGCTGCGTTGTGCTTCCGGACAATATGGACCCCGCGGAGTTCCTTGCTGCAAAGGGGTCCGACGCCATGCAGCCCCAGCTGGACGCCTCGCGTCCCCTGATCGACTTCGTCTTCGAGAAGCGCCTCTCCGCCTACGACCTGTCCGTTCCCGGGCAGAGGATTCGAGCTCTCGACGACATGGCGGGACTCTTGGCGCCCCTCAAGAATTCCGTCCTGTTGGACGGCTATGCGACGCGACTTGCGGACAGCCTTGGGACCGACGTTGGCGAGACGCGCCGTCGGATTCGAGAGGCTCCCATAAGACATGCCGAGCCCGATGCCTCCGATCGCGATGGCATGCGTGCGGCCGTGGGCGCCCCGGCGCCGGCCCCGCGTGATGACGAACCTCCCATCGACGGGTACGGGGACGTTGCGGCGGAGCCCTTCTATGATGCGTCCGTCGCAGGCCAGGGAATCTCTGACTTCGTCCTGCGCCAACCGGATGACGCCCTTCTCTCCATCGACGAGCGTAGGCAGTCGACGGTTGAACGGGAGCTTTTGGCCCTCATGGCGCAAAACCCCGACTCCGTGAGGGGTTCGGCCGACAGAATTGGGTCGTTTAGCTGGAGCGATGCCCGTCACGAAGCCATTGCCTGGGCAATCTTGGCCACGGAGCCCGGATGCGCCCCTCGCGTCGCGGTCGAGGCTGCCGAGTCGGTCGTCCCTGATGCCCCGATGATCCTTTCTGGCGGAAGGCTTGCCTCGCAGGATTCCGTGGACCTGTCGAAGAAGGTTCGCTTCCTGTTGGACCAGGTCGAGCTCTTCTCGTGCAAGAGGACCGTCCGTCAGATTAAGGCAAGGCTGCAGGGAAGCCTCTCGCCACAGGAGGCCGAGGGTCTTTTCTGTGAGGCAACCGAGCTGCAGCGACGCATCAACGAGCTCAGTCGCAGCATCTTGCAGGAGGTTGCGACTTCCCAGTAGGCCATATAAGTGCACCTCGTGTAGAAACGCGAATTGCGGGTACAATATTGCAGTTCATGCGTCGAAAGGAAACAAGTGGCAGCCAAGAAGAAGAACGCCGACGTCAAGCTTCCCGACGAGCTCGCTCAGGTTGTCGAGCAGCTGGTGGGCAAGGCCTCCGCATCGGGTAGCGTCAGCGAGGACGACATTCAGGTCGCCCTGCGTGAGGTTGACGTGGACGGAGACGAGCTCTCCGATGTCTACGATGCCATTCGTGCCAAGGGCATCGATGTCGTCACCGAGGGTGAGGGCGACCTTTCTCCCGAGCTCATGGGTGCCATTGGCTCTGATGATGACGAGAAGGACTTCTCCGATTCCGATGACGACCACGATTCCGACGATGAGTCCCGTCGCCGCGACGTCTCCGAGGCCCGAGTTGCCGACGAGGTCCTGCGCTCGGCCCCCAAGCCCAAGGCCTCGGCCAAGCGCTCCACCCGCGGTCGTGCCCGCAAGCGCGTCGATACCTCCACCGTCATGCTAACGGGCGACCCCGTTCGCATGTACCTCAAGGAGATCGGCAAGGTTGACCTCCTCACCGCTGCCGAAGAGGTTCACCTCGCCATGAAGATCGAGGCGGGAACCGAGGCCACCCAGAAGCTCGAGGCCCACGAGAGGGGAGAGCTCGAGCTCACTCGCGTCGAGCTTCGTCGCCTCAACCGTGTCGAGCAGGTTGGCCTCGAGGCCAAGCAGGCCCTCATCTCGGCCAACCTCCGTCTGGTCGTCTCCATCGCAAAGCGTTACGTCGGTCGTGGCATGCTGTTCCTCGATCTGATTCAGGAGGGCAACCTCGGCCTCATCCGTGCCGTCGAGAAGTTCGACTACACCAAGGGCTTCAAGTTCTCGACCTATGCCACCTGGTGGATTCGTCAGGCCATCACTCGCGCAATCGCCGACCAGGCCCGTACCATCAGAATCCCGGTCCACATGGTCGAGACCATCAACAAGCTTGTGCGCGTCCAGCGTCAGCTCCTTCAGGACCTCGGTCGCGACCCGACCCCCGAGGAGATCGGTGCCGAGATGGGCATGACCGCTGAGCGCGTCCGCGAGATCCAGAAGATCAGCCAGGAGCCCGTTTCCCTGGAGACGCCCATCGGCGAGGAGGAGGACTCCCAGCTCGGCGACTTCATCGAGGACTCCCAGGCAGTTGCTCCTCCTGAGGCAGCGAGTGACTCCATGCTCCACGAGCAGCTCGACCAGGTTCTCGACGGACTCGCCGATCGTGAGCGTAAGGTCATCAAGTTGCGTTTTGGTCTCGAGGACGGTCACCCTCGCACGCTCGAGGAGGTGGGACGCGAGTTTGGTGTCACGCGCGAGCGCATCCGTCAGATCGAGAGCAAGACCTTGGCCAAGCTTCGCCACCCGAGCCGCTCCAGCAAGCTCAAGGACTACATGGGCGAGTAGATAAACCTGCAGGTCAGATAGCTCTTCTCGCTAATTGACGATTTGATTTGAAAAATGCTCAAATTGTCGCTTGCGTTAGATTGTCAGTCCTGTATACTATCTTCTTGTGCTCACGGGCACAGAGAAATTCCCCGGTGGCGCAGTGGTAGCGCAACTGACTGTTAATCAGTGTGTCGTAGGTTCGAGCCCTACCCGGGGAGCCAGAAAATAGCGGCCCCACCAGCGGAAACGTTGGTGGGGCGTTTTCGTGCGTCGGGGCCGATTTCCACATCTTGCCACATCAACCAAAAGTTGAGGGCAGCGAAATGCATAAAATGCGGCGCGGCGGGCGCGTCAGGAGCCGTCGCTGAAGCGCATCCGGACCGTGTCGGAGGCCACGTCGCTGAGGGACGGCTGTCGTGCGACGCGCAATTCAAGAAGTGGGGCGGCACTCTCTGAGTACCGCCCCGTGGCATCAGTCCTCGAAGTCGCAATTCTCTTCTTGATCGAGCTTGCGCCCAGAGTAGTTCAGGTGCCCAATGGCATCCTCAAGTCCGCGCCCGCCGTAGGTAAATGCCTGGGCGAGTGGGGTCCATCCGTTCAGCGCACGATTGAACACTTGCGAGAAGTCCTCGTTTGAGCGTTTGCCGTCAAATGGGGAGGTCCACTTGCGTTGTCCCTCGTTTGCCGAGGCGCAGGGCTTGGGCACTTGCGTCGGGTGCGCGAGGGCTTGCACCTGTGAGTGGGGCTTTGCCAATCGCTCGATCGCCCCGATGGTGCGGGCTCCCACGGAGCCCGCTGGTTCGATCGTCCGATACACCATCTCCATGTTCTTTATTGCACCCGCGTATTCGGTTGCGGGGAGGTCTATCCCAAACGCCTGCCACGCGACGGCGCTCGTCATCGCTCCGGCAACACGCTCGATCCTCTTGGTGCGGGCAAGCTCGTCGGCGGGCGCACACTCCTCCACGCTGAGTCCGCGCTTACGCTCGAGCATCCAGACATCGATGTCGGTTTCGATCAGTGCATGGACGGCACTGCCTGCGTCCTCGAGCCCGTCGCCCTTCTCGACAAGCTCATACTGCTGCGCGTATACGAATGGATGCGCCACCCTGTCGAGGGCATAGTGCGAAAGCATTCCCAGGGCAAATGCCCTTCCGATTCCGCGGTCGTGCTCGGGCAGCCTGCCCACACTCTCCCTCAGGGCTTGGAACGCGCGGGTCATGCGCTCGTTGTGCATCCTGTGACCGAGCTGCAGGGCGCCCCTTACGCCAGAGGGTGTCCCGAGGACCCTGAAGAAGAAGGGATCGGGCCCTTGGTTTCCAAGCAAGAAGGCGAGAAGTTCCTCCTCGCTGCCTACGAGGCCGTCCGGTAGGAGTTTTGCCGACTCCTCTCCAAACAGGTGGTGGGTGATAAGTGCGGGCATGTCTGCCTCCGTCTATGTCGATTATTGGCCGCTTGGGCATCTCAAACGTCATATATGTACCCCAGGGACGCCGCTTGCGAAAGCTCGTGGTCACTCTGCTTTGCCCATCGGTTACCCTGTCCTTACGGAAGCGCTTTGGCTGTGGTCTAGCATTGTTTGCCGTTGACGGTTTGCCTGCGCTTCTTTCGGGTTAGGCATATCAAAGGAGGCCACATGGCCAAGCAGGGCTATACCAACCTCGAGCGCAACTGGATCATGTATGACGTCGGCAACTCGGCGCTCGTTCTTCTCCAGACCTCGATCGTCCCCATTTACTTTAATGCGCTCAACACTGGTTCCTCTGCCGCTGAGCTTGTGAGCGCCTGGGCCAATGCCCAGACGGTCGCAAGCCTTGTCGTGGCGCTGCTCATGCCCATCCTGGGCTCTTTGGCAGACTATGCGGGCAACAAGATCAAGTTCTTCCTGGGCTTCTTCCTGACGGGCCTGGTCCTGTGCTTTGCGCAAGCCATCCCCATGAGCGCCCTTGCGTTTCTTATCGTCTACGTGCTGTGCACGGTCGGGCTTAACTCGTCGATGACGTTTTATGACGCAATGCTTTGCGACGTCACCTCGGACGAGCGTATGGATGGCGTCAGCTCTGCTGGTTATGCCTGGGGATACATTGGCTCCACCGTTCCGTTCATCCTTTGCATCGCGCTCATCATGGGCGGTCCGAGCCTTGGCCTTGACACCATGCTCTGCACCCGCCTGTCGTTTGTCATCACAGGCATTTGGTGGCTTGCCTTCACGCTGCCCCTCATCAAGACCTATAAGCAGCGTTTTGGTAAAGAGCGTGCGCAGGGTCAGACCCTCGCTTCCATTGCGGGTGACACGTTCCGCGGCCTTATCACTACCATGCGCTCGATTGCGCGCAACAAGACCATCCTTATATATATGGTCGCGTTCTTCTTCTACATCGACGGCGTCCACACCGTCATCTCGATGGCGACCAGCTATGGCGCGGCGTTGGGCATCGACTCAACGCAGCTCGTGCTCGCCCTTCTCGTCACGCAGTTCGTCGCCTTCCCGTCGGCCATTGCCTACGGGAAGCTCTCGGGCAAGTTCGGAACGCTCCGCATGATCATCGTCGCCGTTATCGCCTACTGTGGAATCGTACTGTTCGCGGCCTTCTTCCTGCAGACCGCCCTCGAGTTCTGGATTCTGGCAATCCTCGTCGGTCTGTTCCAGGGTGGCATCCAGGCCCTTTCTCGCAGCTACTTCGGGAAGCTCGTTCCCAAGGAGCACTCGAACGAGTACTACGGCTTCTTCGACATCTTTGGTCGTTATGCCTCCGTTATGGGCACTTTCCTCGTAAGTGTTGTTACCACGCTTACTGGCAATGCGAGCCTCGGTGTCCTGTCCATCGGCGTTCTACTTGTCATCGGCTTGGTGATGTTGCTCAAGCTTCAGGGAATGCGCGCTGGTGAGGCTGCCTAACGAGGCGACCAATCGTTTTCAAGCGAGGGGACCCCGCGAGAAGACTCGTAGAGGTCCCCTCTTTGGTTGTGGAGGAGAAGTGAAGTGGAAAATGAACCCTACGAACTCCTTGCATTCTCCTTTGCTGGTGCGTATATTACTTTCTTGCCGCGCGGCCGAGCCGGGCGGCGGGGCGAACCCTGAGAACCGGATACTGCCGCCCGAGAGGGCGGCGAGGACA